>JAHEDH010000043.1 GCA_024641285.1 bacterium
GGTTCCGTCCGACGCACCCAGTGATCTGATCCAGCGCGATCGCCCGGCGGGCTGGCTCTCGAATCGCTTTGTACAAACCGCCGAGGACGTTGGCGCCTTCTGTCACGTGTTCTTCAAGTCGACGGCAATGGCCTGACTGGTCCCTCGTCCCGACTCGATGGGCATTGCGCCAAGTGATCACGACGACCCGATGGCGCCGGCGTGTGTGCTTTCGCAGACCTAGGGACCTATTACACCTGCAAGGTCGCCTCGGCCAGGCCGGCCTCGAAGGGAACCGATGTCTGTCGACGTTCGCCCACCTCGGAATGGTGCTGGTCGATCTCCTCGTCGGAGTGGTTGGGTTCGTGATGGAAGGTGACGAGTCGACCCACCTCTGCCAACTCGGCGAAGTCGAGCGCCTGGGTGAGTGTCGAATGGCCCCAGCCGATCCGGCCGGAGTACTCGTCGTCGGTGTACTGGGCGTCGTGGATGAGTACGTCGACCCCCTCGGCGAGTGCGTATCCGGATGTCCACCTCGGGTCGGTCGGTACCCGTCCAAGTCCCAGCGCGGGCTCGTGGTCGGGAAGGTAAGCCAACGTCCGACCGTCGGCCGCGATTCGGTACCCGTAGGTCTGACCGGGATGGATGATGAACGCGGCCGTAACCGTGAAGGAGCCGATCTCGACGGTTCCCGGCGCCAGGTCGTGGACGGTTACGGACGGGAGATCGCGCAAGCGCACCGGAAAGAGCGGGGGCGAGAGGTAGCGGCCCAATCGAGCCGTGAGCGACTTCGTCGTCGAGACCGGCCCCCACATGTGAACCTCGACGTCGGGCTCGAAGAGCGGGCGGAAGAACCCCAGGCCTTGGATGTGATCCATGTGCAAATGGGTGAGCAGGATGTCGATCCGGCCGGACGTCACGGTTGCCGCATCGGCGTGCACCACACCCGAGCCGGCATCGAGGACGAGTGACGCACCACCTCCGGAGGTGACCTCGATCGACGATGTATCGCCGCCGTACCGGACCGTCTCCGGCCCCGCTCGGCCCACCGACCCGCGGGTCCCGTTCAGCTTCACCCTCAACTGTCGAGCTCCCAGAACATGGCGAGCGCCCCGAGCCGGCGTTCACCCTCGCCGATCAAAGGGATGGCCGTCACTTCGATGTTGCGCCAGATGCGGTCATGGCCCCGGATCCTGAGTGGGCCGTGGGCGGGCGTCCACTTTGTCAGTGCCTTGAGGAGCGGGAGCTCTTCGGCGGGCATCGGTGCCCCGTCGAGGCTCTCGGTCTCGAACAGTTCATCCAGTTGCTCTGCCGGCATCTCCCCTGCCTCGTCGAAACGAACCCCGAGCACGGCCTCGGCCGCCACGTTGTAGAAGAGGAGGTTCCCTGCGTCGTCGGTGATCCAGATCGGATGCGACATGGTCGACGCCCACTGGCGAGCGAGGATGATCTCGATCGGGTGTTGGGATGCCACCGCTCTCCGCTCATCGGGTCACCCGATGCTACGCCCGTGAGCCGGAGCGTGCCCTGGTTTCGGTTCTCGTGCGATCGGCAGTCACTCGTCGGCCACGAGCCGACGTCGGTCACTCCTCGGGGCGGAGGCGGGGGTGCTCGTTGGCGTGGTGGGGGGCATCGAAACCGACCGGGTCGACGTGCACCGTGGAGTACACGGCGTACGGCAGCACGGTTGTCAGGTCCTCCGAGACTTGTAGTGCGATGTCGTGTCCCTGCTTGACCGTCATGTTCGGGTCGACGGACACCGACACCATGGCATGGAGGCGATGACCGGCCCAGCGGAGCCGGAGATCCGTCACGCGCTCGACCCCGTCCACCGACCGGATGATGGCGGCAGAGCGTTCGAAGAGCTCGGGGTCGACCGCATCGAGGATCCGGCCGAACATCCGCGCCGCCGTCGAACGCAACAGATACAGGATCATGGCGGCGACGATCAGGCCCGCCAGCGGATCGGCCCAGCTCCAGCCCAGTAGCGAGCCGACGCCCGCCGCGACCACCGACAGCGAGGTGTAGGCGTCGGTCCGGGCATGGACGCCATCGGCGATCAGCGCAGCCGAGTGGATGCGTTTGCCGGCCCTGATCCGATACCGGGCGACGGCCTCGTTGCCGAGCGCTCCGATGATCCCGGCGGCGATCACCCACTCGGGAAACGAGATGTCGCGTGGCTCGATGAAGCGCTGGATCGACTCCCAAGCCACCGCACCTGCTGAGACCGCAATTGCGATCACGATGACGATGCCCGCCAGATCCTCTGCCCGGCTGTAGCCATACGTGAAGCGCTTGGTGGGGGCTCGGCGCCCCACGGAGAAGGCGATCCACAGTGGGATGGCCGTCAGCGCATCGGTGAGGTTGTGAAGCGTGTCCGAGAGCAACGCCACCGACCCGGTGAAGGCGACCAGAATTGCCTGGAGAACGGCAGTGATGCCGAGTCCGACGAGCGAGACCTTCGTCGCCCGAACCCCTTCGGCCCCCGTGTCGATCAGTGCTCGGTCGGAGTTGTCGTGGTCGTGCGGTGCCAGATGTCGAAACCGGTCGACGAGCCCCGAGAGACCAGATGTCGCGTGGTCGTCGACCGGACGACCCGTGTCGGATTCACCTGCGGCCATGGGCCAACGTTACGGCCACGCCAGGTCAACCCCGTGCCAGGCGTCCGAACCCTCCTTCGCAGGCGTATCGTCGCACACGATGGACAACGCCGACGTCGCCTTTGCCGGGATCGCAGACCAAGCCGGGATGCTCCGTGACAGAGTGATCTCGTCTACGGAGCTCACGGAGCTGTACCTCGGTCGCATTCGGAGCATTGATCCCTCACTGAACGCGTTCGCCGATGTTTTCGCCGACGAGGCGAAGGCGAGTGCTGTCGAAGCCGACCGTCGCATTGCGGCGGGGGAGTCGGCTCCTCTGCTCGGGGTTCCGATCGCCATCAAGGACGAGCTCGATATCGCAGGCCAGGTGGCGCGCCATGGAACCGTCGCCTACGAAACACCAGCCGACGCAGACAGTGAGCACGTGCGGCGGCTTCGAGCGGCAGGGGGAATCGTGATCGGCAAGACCCGCCTCCCCGAGCTCGCCATCACCGGTTTCACCGAGAGCGAGTTCAACGGTGACACCCGCAACCCATGGGACGTCATCCGGACTCCGGGCGGGTCGAGCGGCGGCTCGGCGGCAGCGGTGGCCGCAGGACTGGTCGGAGCGGCCTCGGCGTCGGACGGTGCCGGTTCGATCCGCATCCCGGCAGCCAACTGTGGTCTCTTCGGGCTCAAGCCGCAGCGGGGGAGGATCAGCTTCATGCCCGAACGCGAGCACTGGTACGGGCTGTCGAAGACGGGCTGTCTCACCCGCAAGGTCATCGACACCGCACTCTGGCTCGACGTTGCGGCCGGTCCTGCACCTGGCGATGTCCACACGCCGCCGCCACCGGACGGCACATATGTCGATGCGGCTCGGCGGGATCCCGGCCGGCTGAGGGTGGCGTTCAGCACCAGCCCGGTGCGTGCGCTCGCGCCCCCGATTGTCGATCCAGTGGTCGTCTCGGTGGTCCACGACGTCGCATCTGTGCTCGAGGGCTCGGGCCACTCGGTCACTGAACAGACCCCCGACTACGGATCGGTTGGCAACGAGATCGCTCCCATCTATCTCCGTGGGATCCGCCAGCACTACGAGCAGGTACCCCATCCCGAGCGACTCGAGCCGCGAACCCGCGGCTTTGCCCGCCTCGGTGGTCTGGTGCCCGACCGCTTCCTCTATGGAGCGCTTCGTCGGATGCCCGAGCACGAAGCCAGGATCAACCGGATCTTCGAGGACGTCGATGTGCTGATCACGCCGGTCACCGGCGAGCCACCGGTCCCGGTCGGCAAGTGGGCGGGTCAGGGGGCCGTGCGGACGGCCATCGGGATGAGCCGGAGCTATCCGTTCACCGTGGTGTGGAACTACACGGGCCAGCCCGCGGCGTCCATTCCTGCCGGACTCACAGAAGACGGGCTCCCGCTCGGAGTGATGCTCATCGTCGCACCGAACCGGGAAGAGCTGCTCCTCTCCGTCGCCGCCCAACTCGAAGGCGCACTGGCCTGGCCTGATCGGACACCTCCGATCGGGTGAGAGTGCGCCATCGGGGATAACGTTGCGTTGTGGTCGATGTTCGGGTGCTGGGGCGAATCGAGGTGAGGGCCGACGATGGGTCGGAGATCTCGATCGGGCGCGAGCGGATCAGGGCAGTGCTCGCAATGCTCGCCCTGGATGCACCGGACATGGTCACCACCGATGAGATCGTCGACGCGCTGTGGGGTGAGTCTGAGACGGCCAAGCCCGAGTCGGCGTTGCAGATGTCGATAAGCCGCATCCGCGCTGCTCTCGGCGATGACGTCATCGAAACGACGCCCGGCGGATACCGGCTCTACGTCGACGAGACCTCCATCGATCTCGGGCGATTCCGCGCCCACGTCCGGCGCGGCCGCCAGATGCACGCACTCGGACAGCACGTCCCCGCGGCCGAGGCGTTTCGCCAGGCACTTGGTGAATGGCGCGGACCGGCGCTGTCGGACGTTCGCCGATTCGAGTTCGCCGAACGGACATCGCGTCGGCTCGAAGAGGAGCGGCTGGCCGTCGTCGAAGACTCGATAGAGGCGCTCGTGGAGTCGGGCCGCTATGGCGAGGCGATCACCGATCTGACCGGGCTCGTCGAGGTCAGCTCGTATCGGGAGCGGCTCTGGACGCTGCTTGCCCTGGCGCTGTATCGATCGGGTAGGCAGCGTGATGCACTGGCGGCGCTGGACCGGGTTCGACGCATCTTCGGGGAAGAGCTCGGGCTCGAGCCGTCTCCAACGCTCCGCGAGCTCGAGGACCGCATCTTGGTTCACGATCCTTCGCTGAGCCGCCGACGGCCGGCCTCGGTCGACGAGGGTGGGGTCGCCGAGGTCGGGAGCTTCCCGGCGGGCGCCGTGATCATCGAAGAGGGCGAGCCGGCCACGACGATCTACTGGATCGAGAGCGGCGAGGTGGAGGTCGTCAAGCTGGACGAACGAGGCCGGGGGCGAAGTGTCGCCCGTCTCGGACCGGGCCAGTATTTCGGCGAGCTGGCAGCCACCCTCGGGGTCCGGCGTACCGCCACGGTTCGAGCCATCGAGCCCACCGTCGCGTCGGTCCTCGACCTCGACGGATTCAGGGCCCGTGTCGGCTCTGCTGATCCCGGCGAATGAACCTCGGCGAACTGTGAGGTGACTGTGAGCGGCACCATGCACTATGGCGTCATCAGCCGCCTGCGGTCACCGGGGGTCCGACGGGGGGTCGCACAGATCGGCAAGCGGTTTCGGGGCTGAGAGAGGGTACGGGTGGGCAGGCCCGTACCCTCGCTTCCTCCACTTGCCCCGGCGGCGTGATGCGCCGCACCCGCCCGCGTCTGAGACCTGTCAGGCGCGTCGTGAACCGTTCAAGGTTCAGAGCTCGGTGATCTGATCGAGGAGGAAGCCGTACACCAGCGCCTCCTCACGCCAAGCGTCGTAGCGGCCCGACGGCCCACCGTGCCCGGCACCCATCTCGGTCTTGAGCAGCAGCGGCCCGCGGAATGTCGCAGTCGATCGCAGCTTTGCGACCCACTTGGCCGGCTCCCAGTAGGCGACACGGGGGTCGTTCAACCCGGCGGTCACCAGCATCGCCGGGTACTCCACCCGCTGGACGTTGTCGTACGGCGAGTACGAGCGCATCCACTCGTACTGCTCGGGGATGGCGGGGTTGCCCCACTCTTCCCACTCGATCACGGTCAGCGGCAGGGTCTCGTCGAGCATCGTGTTGATCACATCCACGAACGGCACCTGGGCGATGACCGCTTTGAAGAGCTCCGGGCGGAGGTTGATCACCGCGCCCATGAGCAGACCGCCGGCGCTGCCGCCACGGGCAGCGAGCACCGACGGCTGCGTGTAGCCGGCATCGACGAGATGGTCGGCGCACCTGATGAAGTCGGTGAACGTGTTGATCTTCGTCGCCATCTTCCCGTTGCGGTGCCAGAGCCGGCCCATCTCACCGCCGCCACGGACGTGGGCGATCGCAAAGATGACGCCCCGGTCGAGCAGCGACAGCCGGGCGGACGAGAAGGTCGGGTCGATCGACGCCTCGTAGGAGCCGTATCCGTAGAGCAGCATGGGCTTCGGCCCGGACGTGTCCAGGTCGGCGCGGTGCACGATCGAGATCGGGATCCGGGTCCCGTCGGCAGCCACCGCCCACTCGCGGCGCGACACGTAGTCCGACGGGTCGTATCCACCGAGGACCGGTGTCTCTTTGACGAGGGTCCGCAACCCGGTATTGAGGTCGACATCGATGATCTGCGCAGGCGTCACCATCGACTGGTACGCCACCCGGAGGACCGCCGTCTCGAATTCGAGGTTGCTGGAAACGCCGACGGCGTAGACCTCCTCGCCGAACGTGAGCGGTTCGATCCTGCCGGTGTCGTCGATGATGTCGATCGACCGGAGCCCGTTCGAACGTCCGAACACCGCCAGATGGTCGGCGAGGGGGAGCACGCCGTTGATCCGTTTCATGTCGTCGTGGCCGATCAGCTCGCGCTCGTGACCGGTGTCGACGTCGATCTCGATGAGCCTGCCGTTCGGGGCGTCCTCGTCGGTGACGATCAGCCACGAGTCGTTGCGGTGCTCCACCGAATACTCGACGCCCTCCTTGCGGGGGACGATCTCGGAGAAGGCTCCGGTCGGGTTCTCCGCATCGAGGAACCAGGCGCTCGCCGTCTCCGCCGACGATGCCGAGATGATGAGGTACCGGTCGTCGTGGGTGGTCCCGACCGAGAGAAACATCCGCTCGTCGGGTTCCTCCATCACGATCGTGTCGGACGAAGCGTCGGAGCCGACCTGGTGGCGCCACACCCGATAGGGGCGATGGGCGGCATCCACGGTGGTGTAGAAGATGTAGTCCTCGTCGGCGGACCACGCCGTCGAGTAGTACGTGCCGTCGACCTCGTCGTCGAGATCGTGCCCGGTCTCCAGGTCCCTGATCTTGAGGCGGTACGACTCACTGCCGTCGTGGTCGACCGAATACAGCACGCACCGCTGGGTCGGGCTGACGTTGTAGGTGCCGAGCTGGGTGTAGTCGTGGCCCTCGGCCAGAGCATTGACGTCGAGCGTGACCTGGCGCTCGCCATCGGCGGCGTCCTTCATCCGCACGAGCGTCGGATACTGCGAGCCCTCCGACGTCTCGGACGCGTACCACCACTGTCCTCGCTTGGCCGGTGCAGAGATGTCGTCCTCCAGCACCCGTGAGCGGATCTCCTCGAAGATCGTCTTCCGCAGATCGCCCAAGTGCGACAGCGAGCTGTCCGTGAACTCGTTCTCCGATTCGAGGTAGCCGATGGTCTCTGTGTTGGTGCGATCTCTCAGCCAGGCATAGTCGTCGGTGAAGGTCTCCCCGTGCAGATCGCGGCTGGTCGGTCGGCGTGGGGCGATGGGGGCGTTCATCGCCGACAGCGTAGAACCCGCCCGCCCCACAGTCCGCATCGGCCGGCGTTGTCGATAGCATCGCCGTCGTGGACGTGCTCACATGGCTCCAGGACCAGATGAACGATTCGACCAAAGTCGTCCAGACGATCTTCGTGCTCGCCGTGCTGATCCTCTTGCGTTGGCTCGTCCTCCGGGCCATCCACGGCAGATTCGAGGACTCGGCTTCGTACTTTCGGACCCGGAAGTGGCTCGCATACATCGCTTCGGGCTTCGGCGCCTACGCCATCTTCACCATCTGGACCGACCGCGGGACGAACCTCGGTACCTACCTCGGGATCCTCTCGGCCGGTATCGCCATTGCGCTCGCCGACGTCCTGGAGAATCTGGCCGGCTGGGCGTTCATCGTCGTTCGACGCCCGTTCAAGGTCGGCGATCGGATCGAGGTCGAAGGCCGGGCAGGGGACATCGTCGACATCCGGGTGTTCCGATTCACCATGCTCGAGATCGGCGCCTGGGTGGACGCCGACCAGTCGACCGGCCGGCTCGTTCACGTCCCGAACGGGAAGGTCTTCTCCGAGCAGGTCACCAACTACACCGAGGGGTTCCCCTACATCTGGGACGAGATCGGCGTGATGGTGACGTTCGAGTCCGATTGGAAACGCACCGAGGAGATCGTCAGACGGGCGATGGCCGAGCACGCACCTGACACCACCGACGGCACGATCGCCCGGGCCATCCGCGAGGCAGCGCACCACTATCTCATCCGTTACACCCACCTCACGCCCAACACCTACGTTTCCGTGAAGGACTCCGGAGTGATGATCTACGGCCGCTACCTGGTTCCGGCACGGCAGAGGCGCCACGTGAGCGACCAGCTCTGGCGGGCGATCCTGGACGCCTTCGCCGCCGAGCCGACCGTCGATCTGGCCTACCCGACGATCAGGAACGTGATCGCCGATGCGCTCCGGGTCGAGCGGGAGCCTCCCCCCGCCGGCTGACCACGACGCCGGAGTCCACGAATTCGGGGTCGCGCGCGGATACCGTTGCGCGCGCACATGAACTCCCTGTTCTCGCTCGTCTCGTCCAACCACGACGTGTCCCTCGAAGACCTCGAGGATGCGGTGGCCGACGAGGATGTGCTCATCGACTGTCTCACCGACGAGGAGCTGTACTGGCTGCGTCACGGAGAGCCCACCGACGATCCGGCGATGGACGAGCCCTACCTCTCCACGCTCGATGAGCGCTCCCGGCAGGTCGCCACCGACTCGGGGCTCCGATCGCTGATCGCCAAAGGCATGGTCGATGTCGATCCCGACGAGCCGTCGTCGCTCGAGTTCGCCGGTGCCTACTCGGTGCTCGCAGACCTTCGGGCTGCCGCCCCGATCGTCACCCGGCTGCGCCTCGATGTGCCAGGCGACGAGTCCATCCGGTACGCGTTCAGCCTCGTCTCGCCCGCGCTCGTCCTGACCGAAGAGGTCGCAGACGGGGGCTTCCACGACTTCATCCTCCAGAGCCCGTCATCGGCTGCGACCGCACTCGGCGCGATCTTCGACCGGCACGGCACGGCCGGCCTCGTGTCCGACCGACTGGTGCGCGTGGCGAATCGTGACGACTTCCGGCCGCACGCCGACGAATTGGCCGATGGCGCCCTGCACACCGTTCTCCTGCGGTCGGCCCACACCGTCGACAGCTCTGTCGACCTCTCGGTCTCTGTGCACGCGACACAGGACGGGGTGTTCGTGTCGTGGACAGATGAGGCTTCCCGGCCCCATGTGCGCGCCCGGCTCGGCCGTGCCGACCTCGAGTCGGTCGCGCTCGATCTGATCCTCGGGGAACCACCGACGCTGTGATTCGCAGCCTCGATTCCGCCGGGAAGGCGACGTTGACGATTCGACACCCACGGTGCGGTACGTTGTTGCGGATATCCACATGGCACACATGAGAGACAAGGCCCCAATCCAACGCACCCCCGAGTGGCTGATCGGCCTGCTGATCGCAGTCGTCATCGTGACCGTCGGCTGGTTCTTCCTGCGTTCGATCGGAGCCGGCGACGATCCGGTCCTCGGTGACGGCGACCCGACAGGTGAACCATCGGGGTCCGCGAACGCCGACTTTCTCCTGTACGACGGCACTCCCGCCGGCTTCGAAGACTTCGAGGGTCCGATCGTGGTGAACTTCTGGGCATCCTGGTGCCCGGCCTGCGTCGTCGAGCTCCCCGACTTCCAGGCGGTGAGTGCCGAGCTCGGCGACGCCGTGACCATCATCGGAGTGAACGTGCTGCCAGACGACCGTGAAGCGGCCGAGGCCCTGATCGCGCAGACTGGCGTCGAGTATCAGCTGGCCGAGGACGAGGGTGGGCAGCTCTTCACGGAGCTCGGTGGCATTGCCATGCCGACCACCGTGTTCATCGACGCCGATGGCAACGTCGTCGATGTCCACTCCGGCACGCTGTTCCGAGGCGACCTCAGGGAGCGGATCAACGAGCTGTTCGGTATCTGAGCTGGGAGTGTCCGGGGCCGGGATCGAAGCGGCGGTCTCCGAGGCTGCAAGGCTGCACGCTGGAGTCTTCGTCGAGATCAACATCCGTGGAGAGGCTCTGCTCCGGTCAGCAACGTGAAGGATGCGCGCAGCACGCGACAGTCCGACTCGCCCAGCCTCACGAGGTCGATGGCCTCCTCCGCGAGGCCCCAGGCCATGATCTCAGAGGCGTGCTCGTTGCCTCGCTCGGACCAAGGCGCCGAGGCGTCGTTCCATGTGACCAGTCCTCGAGCGGCCATGAACGCCGATACCACATCGGCGGCCAGGTACTCGGCCGTCCACACGTGCGCCAGCTCGTGAAGCATCGTGACCTGTCCCGCCAGACCGAGGTCTTCCCCGGCGCCCAGCTCGTCTTCGGAGAGACAGATCCGGATGATCGATCCGCTGTCGCCGACGGAGGTCCATCCGCTCTCCTCCAGGCAACTCCGAGCGGTCTCCATGTAGATGGCGCCGGCATGTGGAGGCGGGAGTCCGGCCAGCTCGAAACGTCCGATCGACCATTCGACGAGGTCAGCGACGCGGTCGGAGGCGTCGAACAACTCGACGACTGCGCCGTCGTCGAGTTCCACCACATGGGTCCGTTCGACCGAGCGGGGCTCGGGAACGGCGATGTCGGTATACCAGGCGTCCGGCGGCTCGGCTCCGAGCTCGTCGAAGAGTCGATCCCACCCGTTGGGGTCGAAGACCGTGGTCGACTCGACGATCTTGGTGTCCCAGAGACGCCACACGGTCGCGGCAACGGTCTCGATCTCCGGAGAGAACGTCATCCGGTACACGCCGAGTGCAGCCCGCGAGTGGGTCGACGACGCTCCGGTCTCGCCGAGATCGAACAGCGCCGGCGCCTCC
Source organism: bacterium (assembly GCA_024641285.1). Lineage (GTDB taxonomy): Bacteria > Actinomycetota > Acidimicrobiia > Spongiisociales > ZC4RG35 > JAHEDH01. Next base: position 10,818 of record JAHEDH010000043.1, read on the forward strand.
GATGAGCCGAGGCCCAGATCGGCGAGCGTCATCGGTTCGGCTGCCAAGGCGGGAAAGGCATCGAACATCGCCTGGTAATACTCCGCAGGGAAGGGCGGAGCGAACACGGCCTCGGAGTGGAACCGTCTCAAGCCGTCGATGTCATGGGCGGAGTACGTCGCCGCAGAATCCACATAGAACGTGCGAAGCGGGTCGGTCGCCGAGACCCCGGCGCCGCGGACCTGTAAGCCGATCGCGCCGTCGTAGATCTGGTACAGGTCCACCCACGGCTCGGTGCAACCTTCCAGGCCGCAGTCGAACCCGCCGACCGACAGCGTGGCGGCGAACGCGTACCCGATCAGCGTCATGTCGGGTTCGGCGGTGGGAAGGTCGTCGATCGCCGCACTGATCTGCCTCCACCCGGTTGCAACGACCCCGGTTTCGGGAACGACCAACCTGGCGTCGGCGTGATAGAAGGCGAGCATCTTCTCGTCGTCCCCGGCCACGGTCGCCCGGTCGAGTGCCTCGAGGAACTCCAGGCCGGGTGTCGCCCAGTCGGGTCCGGCGAGCGATGTGGAAGGTCCGGTCGCTGTCGCCGTCGGCGGCGTGGCTTCGGTCGAAGCCGGCAACGTGGGGGGAAGATCGGACCCGGAGTCGGCGCAGGAGGTCAGCGCCAACGCGTACAGAACAACCAGGATCTTCCTGCCCATGCCTGCGACGGTACGAAACGACCGGGACAAGGGTGAAGTGCCGGATGGCCCGACTCGTCAGCCGTCGGGGACGACGCCACAGGCGCGGTTCAGCTCGAGAAGAGATGTGTTGCGTGCCAGCCGTCGGCACTTCGCCAGAACCCGATCCCCGTCACGGTGTGACCCGGGCGAGTCATGTTCGAGTAGTGACCCGGGCTGTTCACCCACATGTCGTGCATCCGCTGGGCGGCGGCCTGGGGAGTGATCGAACCCGCCGACCACCAGGCGATGTTCTCGTAGTAGGGAAGGGAGCTGTGGCGGAAGCCTGACGCGTCCATCGTCCGCGACCAGTCTCTCGCTGCGCGGTCGAGGGTGGGATCGCGAGCCAATCGGCTGAGACCGAGGTCCGCCCGCAGCCGGTTCAACAGCTCGAGCGAGGCCGCCTCTGCGGCGCTCAGGTCCGGCCAGGCGTCGCAGAACCCCGAGGTGTCGATTGCGACCGTCGGCGAGCCGGCCGCCCGATAGAGGAACGTGGCGATCTCCGCCCGGGTCACTGCCCGGTTCGGTTCGAACGTGCTTGCGGTCACACCGGTGGAGATGCCTTCGGCCACCATCCATGCGACGGCTTCGGCGTAGAAGGCGCCGGCAGGGACGTCGACGAAGTCCGCCGGGTTGGTCGCCGGAGCGCCGTCGACCCGGTGGAGGAACGTGGCGATCTCACCTCGGGTGAGAGGTCGGTACGGCTCGAACATCCCGCCATCGGTGCCGGTCGTGATGCCTTCGACCACCATCCATCCGACGGCCTCGGCGAAAAAGTCGCTCGGAGCGACGTCGGCGAGCGCCGCAGGCTGGGCTGATGGAGCACCCACCGACCGGTGGAGGAACGCCGCAGCCTCCGCCCGCGTGGCGGTGCTCTCGGGCGTGAAGCACCCGGGCCGGGTTCCCGACGAGATACCTGCGTCGGCCATCCACTGCACCGGGGCGGTGTAGTAGTAGCCGTCCGGGACGTCGCCGAATCCGCCGACCGCCTGGACGGGGACCGCCGCGACCATCGAAAGACCCACGAGCAGCGTCAAGCGCCTCGTCGTTCTCATCCACCCACTCATCAGGGAGTGAGTCGGCAGGAAGCGGCGAAATCTTGAGCCGGCACGGCCGGCTTCAGGCATCGCCCGAGTCCGAGACAGGTGATTGTGCGCCATACTCAGGGCACGTTCGACAGGAGATCCCCATGAGAGAAGCAGTCATCGTCTCGACCGCCCGCACGCCGATCGGCAAGGCCTATCGCGGGCTGTTCAACGACACCGAGTCGCCGACGATGGGCGGGCTTGCGATTTCCGCGGCAGTCGAGCGGGCAGGCGTCGATCCTGCCGAAGTCGATGACGTCATCATGGGCTGTGCCATGCAGCAGGGCACCCAATGGCCCAACATCGCCCGGCTCGCTTCGCTGGCCGCCGGTCTTCCGCCAACCGTGGCTGGGATGTCGATTGACCGCCAGTGCTCGTCGGGGCTCATGGCCGTCGCCACCGCCGCCAAGCAGATCGTCATGGACAACGCGCCGATCGTCGTCGCCGGCGGACTCGAGTCGATCAGCCTCGTGCAGAACGAGCACATGAACCGCTTTCGTGCGATCGATCCGACGGTCATCGAGGGCCACCCCGCCGCGTACATGCCGATGATCGACACCGCCGAGGTCGTGGCGGATCGGTACGGCATCTCGCGGGAGGCATGCGACGAGTACGCCTTGCAGTCCCAGACCCGGGTGGCGAAGGCGCAGCAGAATGGGCTGTTCGACGACGAGATCATCGAGGTCACGCGGATGAAGGCGGTGCAGGATCGCGACACCGGCGAGATCTCCAAGGTCGAGGCCACGCTGTCCCTCGATGAAGGCAACCGTCCCGAGACCACGCTCGAGGGTCTCTCTAGTCTCAAGCCGGTTCGCGGCGAGGGGATGAACGTCACCGCCGGGAACGCCAGCCAGCTCTCCGATGGAGCCGCCGCACTGGTGCTCATGGAGGCCTCGGAGGCCGAGAGCAGGGACCTCGAACCGCTCGGCTACTACCGGGGCATGGCGGTGGCGGGCGTCGAACCGGACGAGATGGGCATCGGTCCGGTCTACGCGGTGCCGAAGCTGTTGGAGCGCAACAACCTGACCATCGACGACATCGACCTCTGGGAGCTCAATGAGGCCTTCGCCGTCCAGGCCTTGTACTGCCGAGACCAGCTCGGGATCGACAACGAGATCTACAACGTGAACGGTGGCGCCATCTCGATCGGGCACCCGTACGGCATGTCGGGCGCCCGCATGGTCGGCCACGCCCTCCTCGAGGGCAAGCGCAGAGGAGCGAAGTACGTCGTCGTCACGATGTGCATCGGCGGGGGCCAGGGCGCAGCCGGCCTCTTCGAAGTCGCATGACGATTTCGTTCTCGGGTCGGTTGACCCCGAATAGGGTGGTCAACCGACCCAAGAGCAGAGGACGTACGTGAAGGCATTGCTGTGCACTGAGTTGGGGCCGCCCTCGGAACTCTCGGTCCAGACGATCGAGGATCCGGCGCCCGGCCCGGGAGAGGTGGTCGTCGACGTGGTGGCCGCCGGCCTCAACTTCCCAGACACGTTGATCATCGAGGGCAAGTACCAGTTCAAGCCGGACCTGCCGTTCGTCCCCGGGGGAGAGGCGGCCGGCGTGATCTCGGCCGTCGGTGACGGGGTCGGTCATCTCGCTGTCGGTCAGCGGGTCATCGCGCTATCGACGTACGGGGCGTTCGCCGAGAGGTGGGCGGTTCCTGCGACGGGCGTCATCCCCATCCCCGACGCACTCGACTTCGAGTCGGCGGCAGGGTTCGGGCTCACCTACGGCACGTCGTATCACGCCCTCGTCCAGCGCGCCCGACTCCAGGAGGGAGAGACGCTGCTCGTCCTCGGTGCCGCCGGTGGCGTCGGCAGCGCCGCGATCGAGATCGGCAAGCACCTCGGTGCAGAGGTGATCGCGGCAGCCTCCACACCCGAGAAGCTCCGATTCGCCTCAGAGCTGGGCGCCGATCACCTCATCGACTACACGACCGAGGACCTGCGCGACCGGCTCAAGGAGATCACCGACGGGCGGGGTGTCGACGTGGTCTACGACCCCGTCGGTGGGGACTTCACCGAGCAGGCCTTCCGATCGCTCGCCTGGAACGGGCGGCATCTCGTGGTCGGGTTCGCCGCCGGTCCCATCCCCGAGCTCCCGATCAACCTGGCGCTTCTCAAGGGTGCCTCGCTCGTCGGGGTGTTCTGGGGGCGATCCCTGCGGGAAGAGCCACAGCGCGCCTTCCAGAACTTCGTCGAGTTGACCGAGCTCGCCAATTCCGGTGTCGTCCACCCACGGGTCTCACAGCGATTCACGCTCGACCAGTACGAAGAGGCTTTCTCCGTCTTCGAGAACCGCGGCGTGATGGGCAAAGCAATCTTCATGATTGGCTGACGCCCGTCTGGGATCACGCCCGGCGTAGCATCCGCACCGGTGCCTTCGCCACGTTGATCGCCGAGCCGATGGCGGCGTTCTTGGTGATGTTCCCGGCGTTCTTCCACAGCCGCTTCTTGTCGACCTTCACGAGAGTCGTCTCCGGTTTGGCTTCCACCCCGAAGTGGGCGGCGAGCGCTCTGAGCGTGTGCTGCCACATGAGATCCTCGCCCTTGGCGGCTCCGAAGAGAAAAGCCACGTCCCACAAGGGATCGGAGGGGCGTATCACGAGCTGCACCTGGCCGACGGTGCCGTCGTCGTCGTACGAGGAGAACGTGATCCAGCCGGCGAACGGGTGACCCTCGGGGGTCATGAACGAGAACGAGGTCTCATCCGTGTACAGCACCATGATCCCGGTCGACATCACCTGCATGCTCGTGATGTTGCCGACCTCGCCCGGCTTGATGCCGGCGACCGGAGCGTTGAATCGGGAGTGCGACGGCCAGAAGCTGCCGTAGTTGGCCTTCCACTCCGAGATCACCCGTTCGGGTTCGACGCCGGGGATCCTGACCGTGTACGTCTTCTGCCACATCGGACCGAAACCCTGCTGGGGGCCGGTGAGCCTGCGGCCACCGACGTTGACGCCGCCGTCGGCCCTCAGGCGTTCGATGTTGGGGGCCCAGTTGTTGCGGTCGCGGGGCTCGTCTGTTCTCTCTTCGGTCACGGTTCCTCCTCGGCTAGGACTTGTCACCACCATGACCGAGCGTCGTTACGGCAGCGCTACGACGGGAGCGGAACCCAGGCCGACTCTGAGACCGCCACCTCGACCGGGAGGACTGGTCGACCGTGGGGTCGGTCGCCTGAGAGCCTCGGCGGGCCGATCGTCAATGGTGACTCGGGGAGCCGGTGGGCCAGCCGAGACTGCCGGTTCCCCGCTGCAAGAGTCGCCGCCGCTCCCACCCATAGGAAGGCGGCGAAGGTCTCTCACCCTCGCAACCGCCGACCGCCGGTTCAGGCGGCTGCGATCGCCGAGGCCTCGTCCTCGAAGATGCCGATCGCCTCGTCGAGTCTGGTGAGCGAGAAGATCTGGCGGTAGTGGTCGGAGAGGCCATACGCGGCCAGGCGATGGTTGTTGCGCTGCGCCCGGATCAGCATCGTCACCAGCAGGCCGATTCCGCCACTGTTCATGTAGCCGAGCTGGTCGAAGTTCAGGACGATGACCTTCGTTTCCGGTTTGTCGGCCTGGCTGTAGGCGTCCATCAGGACGCCCTCACAGAACGCAGTGATCTCACCGTCGATGTCGATCACCTTGGAGCCATTTGCCCCGTCGCGGACCGTCATCGCTACTTGTGCCTGTGGCATCTCTCTCTCCTCAGCTCGCCGTCACGGCGGTGGTCTCGTCTTCGAAGATCGCCATGAAGTCGGCGATCCTGGTGATCTGGAAGATCTCGCGGTAGTGGTCGGTGAGCCCGAATGCACGGACTTGGCGGCCCGTTGCCCTCGCCTTGGCGAGAACGCCGACGATCACGGCTATTCCGGTCGAATTGATGTAATCGACGTCGGAGAAGTCGAGCAGGACCGGGCCATCGCCGGCCGAGTCGTACGCGTGAGCGAGTGTCTCTTGAGCGGTCCGGTTCACGTCGCCAGACATGCGCAAGGCGACAGCTCCGTCGGTGTGATCGACCCGCACGGCGAATGGGGTTCCAGGCATCAGGTTGCTCCTTCCAGAGCCATCTCGAGTTCCATCACATGCTTCCCGTCCTCGTGGTGGTGACGAAGCGTGTCGACCATCTCCTCGATGAGAAACAGGCCCCAGCCGCGGGGTGATTGCAATCCGGCGAGTTTGGCGTCGATGTCGGGGAGCTCCGCCTCGGGGATGTCGGGTCCGCTCCCGTGATCGACGATCCGAACGATCAGGCGGTCGTCGCCCCTGAACACCGTCACATCCACCGGCAAGGAGGCATCGAAACCATTGCCGTGTTCGATGGCGTTCATGGATGCCTCCGAGACGGCGGTCTTGAGCCGCTCGAGCCTGTCGCCGTTCATGCCGAGGCCGGCGGCGATCGTTGCGACACGTTCCATGACGACGCGCTCGTTGCCCTCTTCCGACGGGAGGCTGAAATGCTCCAGTTCGTCGGGCTGTGCGGAGAACGCCGCGGCCGACGATGCCGCCGACGACACGCGCTTGACCGCCACCATCGTCACGTCGTCCTCTTGCTCGTGGTTGGGGCCACAGAATCGATCGAGGTCGGTCAAGATCGCGGCCATCATGCCCCCCTCCGGCCGCTTGGTCCCGACAAGGCCTCTGAGGCGGTCGAAACCGTACATCGAACCGTCGGGGGCGTGGGCCTCGACGATCCCGTCGCTGGTCAGGAGCATCGCAGCCTCCGGACCCAGCTCGGCGGTCTCCACGTCGTACGGCATCGACGGCATCAGCCCGAGGGGCATCCCAGTGGCGCGCAGCTCAATGACGCCATCTGTCGTGCGGACGTACGGCAGGTTGTGTCCCGCATTGGCGAAGGTCAGGACTCCCGTGGACGGCGCCAGGACGCCGAAGAGGCACGTGACGAACATGGCAGGAGGGATCTCCTTCACGAGGACCTCGTTCGCCTCGGCGAGGATGGCTCCGGGGTCATCGAACCGCTGGGCGGCAGCGCGCAATGTCGACCGCGTCGTTGCCATCACCAGCGCGGCGGGCACACCCTTGTCGGTGACGTCACCGATCACGAGACCGAGGCGGCCGTCGCTCATCGGGATGAAGTCGTAGAAGTCGCCGCCGACGGCTCGAGCCGGGCGGTAGTAGGCCTCGATCTCCCACCCGGGCAGGTCGGGTAGATCCTTGGGAAGCAGGGTCTGTTGGATGAGAGCGGCAACCCGCAGCTCCTGCTCGATCCGTTCCCTCTCCTGAGCCTCCGCCTCCTGCTGTTGGACCAGTTGCGCCAGGCGGATCGCCGGCGCCACCTGGGCGGCCAGGCCCCGCAGCAGCTTGCGATCGTCGCCTGAGTAGGGCTGGTCGGAGAGCCGCTTGCCGAGATTCAGCGTTCCGATCAGCTCACCCTGGCTGATGAGCGGGACCAGGAGATGGACGCCGGCCGCGCGCAGCTCTCGGAGCGCAGGAGAGTCGAGTTCGATCTTGTCGATGTCGACCGGACCACCGGCACCGAGCAGGTAGCCCGTGAGCGGATCGTGGTCGGGGATGGGGATGGGCTCGGCGATGGTGATCGGTGCCGGGGTGGGCGCCGCCTCGGGTGTCTCGGTTGGCTTCGCCGAACGGCGGAAAGGTTTGACCATCTGCACGTTCCCCTTTCTACGCCTGGTGCGTTCCGGGAACGTTACGGTCCGCCCAAGCAGCACCGTCGAGCAAAGAGGCGATCTCATCCCACTCGACCTGCGGTCGGGCGAGATGGCGCCGCTCGAGGTAGCGGGCGGCGGTCCGGCGGCCCTTGCGGAGGAACCGGACGTAGCTGAGCGGTCCTCCCACCCCCATGCCGGGAACGAACCTCTCGGGCACGAAGCAGCACTCGTTGGCGCGGTGCTCGAGCCGCCCGACTATCAGACAGCTGCGGAGCTTCCACAGGCGATCGTCGTGGCGGTGGTACAGCAGCGATGCCGGGCCGGCGAGGCTGTCACCCGGATCGTCGATCACCAGCAGACGACGTTCGGGATCGGCGGTGGGGACACTGCGCAGCGAGGTCGGCCCCCCATCCCCGACGGTCGAGAGGACGGCCGTCTCGAATCGCCTCGACTCCCGCTCGACTTCACGCCACATCGACGGCCTCCCAGCTCCCCGTGTGATTCCAGCTGACCCGGGTCGGCTCGACGACGATGAGAAGCCGCAGGAAATACCAGTCCATGAGCTTCTTGACGAGAGGGTTGCTGGTGTAGATGCCGACCGCCGGCTGGCGGCGGAGCAGCTCGATGGCGTCGCGTTCGAAGGCGGAGGCGATCGCCCGGTCCTCGACCTGGTTCATGGAGGTGAGGACGACGTCCGGTGCCGTGGCGCGCCCCTCGACCCGGACGATGGGCGGTTCCACCAGCCCGCTGCCCGTCGCATCGGAGAACAGGAGGCACACCCGCGGATCTCGTCTGATGTTGAGGGCCTTCTGGGGGAGCCCGATCGATGTGGCGATGGCGATGCGCAAGGTGTCCCCTTCGAGCGATGGCAGCACCGGCCAGGTGATCGGGTGTCCCGACCCCGACAAGGTGGTGAGCTCGGCGGTGAGGAAGTCCCGAAGCACCGCCGACACGTCGGATGGGACCAGCGTTTCGAGTTCGTTCATGCCACAAATATCCGGCCCCGCCGTTCCGGCAGGGATACGACACTCATCGTGGCACCCATCAATGCTTCTCCCGGTTTTCGTAGACGTCGCGAAGCCAGATGCCGGCGATGGAGGGCGCAACGGTCTCTCGAAGGACCCCCCACAGATCGTCGACGACCGTCCCGAGAGCGACCTCATCGGAGAGCCGCTCTGAGAAGTGATCCACCTCTTGCTCGGCGTCGTATCGAGCCCTGTCGAAGCGATGGTCGACGGAGCGCTGGATGCGGCGGCGGAGCGGGTTGAAGGCGGCGGCAGCGGCGAGAGTCGAGGCGGCGATCACCAGGTCGTTGGACTTGCCGAGGAGTCGGGGGAGCAGCAGCACCGGGGTGACGTAGACCGCTCCGACCATCAGGCCGACGAGGCCATAGCTGACGGTACGCCGGACCAGGCGGTCGACGCCATAGAGACCGTGGCGTACCACTGCGAAGGCGAAGGCGGCGGGTAGTAGGTACCAACAGACGAATGCGCCGATCCAGGCGATGTCGCCGAGCGTCTCGGTGAGGCTGATGCCGAAGATGAGTGCGACCACCAGGAGAGAGAAGGCGTAGAGCACGAACGTGTAGCGACGGCGTTCTTCCCCGTGCTCACGGCGTTGACGTCGCCACATCCACACCACGCAACCGAGGAGGAGAATGAAGATCGGTATGTAGACAACACCGCTGTACACGACCGGTACCAACCGCACCAGGGGATTCGGAAAGGAGGAGACGTCTCCGTTCACAGCGTCGACCTCGACGGGGCTGGACATGGCAGCCAGCACCGTCAACACGGACATGAAGCCGACGATCCGGTGCCCTGTCCGTCGGTCACGTTCGGGCCGGTGCGATAGTCCGTCAGGGAATGCCACCAGGAGCGCAGCGATGACGGTGTAGAGGAACACCCCACCCCACGCGCCGATCCAGGCAAGCCACGGATACCACTCCGGGTCGAGCCGCGACGCCGGGACGGGGAGACTGGTGGTGGACAGACCGAGTCCAATCAGAATCAGAAGCCAGCCGATCTGATGCCACGGTCGCTTGGCCATCACCACCAGACCTGCACCGATGTACCCGAGAGGCATGGATGTGTTGAGCACGTAGTCGAACGTGATCGACTCACCGTCGATCAGATACGGCCCCAGAGAAGCGACGATCGCCACGACGACCAGAAGGATCAGCCCAACCCAACGGAGAATCCTCATACGGCCTCCGACCTGAATCGAGCGATTTCGAGGTGGGTAGTCCGCATGACTCCCGGGTTGTGGAACCACCGCTCCTGAATCGCCACGGTGGGGTTGGAAGGCGCGGTCGGCGCAGTAAACGACCTGGTGAGGTGAGGTCCTGTCCGCATCATCTCTGCTCCTGGCCCGCTGGGACCGTCCGGATCCACACCGCCCGATGCACAGGAGAAACGGTTCGGTCGAGCACTCTGGACAAGTCGTCGGTCACGGTGGTGAGGTCGACGGCATCCTCGAGCCGTGACGAGAGAGCATCCACCTCCCGTTCTGCGTCATATCGGGCACGATTGAATCTGTGATCGACCCCGCGTTGGATGCGGCGTCGTACCGGGTTGAAGACCGCAGCAGCGCCTAGGGTCGAGGCGGCGATCACCAGGTCGTTTGACTTGTCGATGAGGCGGGGGAGGACGAGGACGGGGATGGCGTAGACGGTGGTCACCACGGCGGCGACGAGGGCGTAGGTGACGGTTCGGGAGACGATCCGATCGATGTCGTACAGGTGGTGTCGGAAGACTGCGATGAGCACGACCACAGGCAAAGCGAACGATCCCACGATGCTCGAGACCACCAGACCGGCCGTCAATTCCGCGCTTGCCAGTCCCCCAGCCCTGAGCACCAACAGGGCGGCGGGGGGAGTGAGCAGTCCGAAGACCCCCAGCAGGACCCAGCGACTCTGACGTCGCTGGCGGTCGGTCGAGTGGCTCCGGTACCGGTGGATCTGGGCTGCCGCCGCCAGGGTCAGGAGCAGAGACCACGCCGCCCACTTGATGACAGATGCGGGCGCCGATCGGAAGTCGGCATCGCTCAGCATGCTCCTGGTTTCGGTGGCGAGTGTCGGGTCGGCGAGGACGATGGCGACTGCAAGGAGCGGCGCGACAATCGACCACCTCGGCTCGTAGCGGCCCGATGGGAAGACGGTGAGAAACACCACGATCAGCACGGCGGCCATCGAGACCGAGCCGTGTCGGATGAGGGGGTACTGGACCCCTTGTGCGGCTCCCGACGTGAAGAAGTACACGGAGACGAGACCGACGGCCATCAGGATTGCTGCCGGGTCGTTGGGCTTGCGCAGGAGTATCACGCCCGCCGAGCCGATGGCAAACGCCAGAGGCAGCGCCAGCAACGCCGTGATCATGATCTCGTCACCGAGGCCAACGCTTCGGTACAGCCGGCTGAACTCCTCGATCCGAACGAGCGACGTGTCCTCGTAGACAGCGACCATTCCGACCACCCCTGTGAGGGCACAGACCGCCAACCACGCCACAGCGGCATGCCACAGGAGCCTCACCGAGCCAAGCGTCCACGCTTGCGTGTCGGGGGTCACATGGACTCCAATCCGCAGCCTGTCGTTGGCCGCGGTGTGACCGGCGACACCGCCGATCCGCCGCCAGGGCGCAGTGTCGATTTCGGTGGAGGTGGCGTCACACGCTTCACACCCCACCCCGATCATTGGGGTCAGGCCAGGCGACCCACAATGCTCCGCTCTCCGGAGCGAGGGTGTCTTCGAGAACCTTCGTCAGCACGCGTTCGATGGCGGGGAGATCGGAGCCGGTCTCCAGCCGCGTCGCCAGCAGTTCGATCTGATGTTCGGCGTCGTATCTGGCCCGGTTGAAACGATGGTCGACTGCGCTCTTGATGCGGCGGCGGGCCGGATTGAACGCCGCGGCGGCTGCGAGGGTCGAACCAGCTACGACCAGGTCGTTCGACTCGCCGAGAATGCGTGGTAGCGAGACCACTGGTATGGCGTACACCGTTGCCACGACAAGAGCGACCAGCCCGTATGAGACGGTCCGGCTGACGACCCGATCGATGTCGTACAGTCGATATCTGGTGATGGCGACGACGAAGGATGCAGGGATGAGCATGTAACTGATCAGAACAGGTGTCCAGACGAGATCGCCCCAGCGGTCGGTGAACGCCGGGTCGATCACAATCGCAACGAGCAGCATGAGGATCACTGTCCCGAGAATCGACATCGCAGCGAGCACCGGCTTGAAGCGGCTCCGCACGTCTTCGGGGCTCCGTCTACTCCTGATCACCACACCGGTTGCTGCCGCGACCAGGAGCGCCGTGGTGGTCAGATTTGCGAGGATGCCCGTGTCGAACGGAAGGCTCGGTATTCCGGTCGGATTGGCTCCCAGGATGATGGTGCTGTCGTTGATGTCGGTCAGATTCGGGGTGGTCAGGCCCACCCCGACCATGGCGGTCCCGGCCCATCCAGTGATCCGCCCAAGCGTCGTTGCACTTCCGTCAGGGAAGAGGAGCAAAAGCCACGTGAACTGGGCGAACAGAGCCGTGAATCCCCAGTTGCTGATCCAGCCGATCCACAGCGGCGAGAGCCAGGGGATCGAGTCGAAGGTGGTGATCTGAAGCGTGATGCCGATGGTGCACAGGAGCCACCCGATCCGATGAGACCCGAGCCGGTGCAGGATGACCAACCCGGCGGCGTAGAAGGGCAGCACCACGATCGTTGCACCGGCCACACCGCTGATCTCGATCGACGTCGCAACCAGTAGCACGACCATTCCGGCGACGAGCCCGACCGCGAGCGCCTCCG
>JAHEDH010000044.1 GCA_024641285.1 bacterium
TCGATCGCACCCGGTGAATTCTCCATCGGCGGTCATGGTACCGGGACCTGCTGCTACCGGATCAGGCGGGTCGCTCACTCCGGGCGCACCGATATCCTCCAGATCATGCCGTTTGCGCCTTCCGGAGACATCGAGCTGTTCTACGACACCACGGGTGACCCGGCCGACCCACCCGTCGTACTCGTGGCCGGTCTCGGCCAACAGATGATCGGGTGGGAGCTGTCGGCCGTCGAAGACCTCGCCGAGCGGGGTCACTACGTGATCCGCTTCGACAACCGGGATGTCGGTCTCTCGTCGAAGCTCGACGGCGAGCCCGATCTGATGGCTGCGCTGTCCGCCGCGGTCATGGGTGCGACTCCCGATGTGCCGTATCGGCTCTCCGACATGGCGGGCGACATCGCGGCGGTGCTCGATCACCTCGGCATGGAGCGCGCCCACGTCGTCGGCGTGTCGATGGGCGGCATGATCACGCAGCGGTTTGCGATCGACACGCCAGAGCGCATGGCTTCGATGACGACGATCATGTCGACGACCGGTTCGCTTCTCGTCGGTCAGGCGACGCCCGAGGCCGCCGCGTTCGCCTTCGGAGAGCCGGTGAGCTCACGCCAGGCAGTGATCGAGCAGACCGTCGCGATGCTGCGGGTGTATTGGGGGCCGCACCACTGGGACGAGGAGAGAGCCGTGAACCGGGCGGCGGCTGCCTACGACCGTGCTTTCTTCCCTCCGGGCCGCAATCGCCAGTTCGCTGCGCTGCTCGCCGACGGCGACAGAACGGGACAGTTGTCGGAGGTCGAGGTTCCCACCCTGGTGATCCACGGCGGCTCTGATCCGCTGATCGACGTCAGTGGAGGAGAGGCGATCGCCGACGCCGTACCGAACGCCAAGCTGGCCGTGTTCCCGACCATGGGGCACGACATTCCCCCGAGCCTGTGGGACGAGGTCCGCGATCTCATGGTCGCCCACTTCGCCGACAACCCGCTGTGAAGACGATCGGCCTGCTCGGCGGGATGAGCTGGGAGTCCTCAGCCGAGTACTACCGGGTCATCAACGAGGAGGTCCGCAGCCGCCTCGGTTGGACACACTCGGCCGAGTTGGTCTTATACAGCTTCGACTTCGCCCGGATCGAGGCGATGCAGGAAGCCGACGACTGGGACCTGGCGGGGAAGACCCTGGCAGAGGCGGCGGTCGGCCTGGAACGTGCCGGCGCGGAGTGCCTCGTCATCTGCACCAACACCATGCATCGCCTGTCAGCGGCCATCGAACAGGCAGTCGAGATCCCGATCATCCACATCGCAGACACCACTGCCCGAGCGATCCACGAGACCGGGGTGCGTAGGCCACTGCTGCTCGGCACCCGTTACACGATGGAGGCCGATTTCTACGCAGGCCGGCTGCGCGACCAACACTCGATCGAGGTGACTTTGCCTGATCCCGAGGACCGGGGCGTCATCCACGACATCATCTACGCCGAACTGGTGCGCGGAGTGGTGAGCGACGCCTCGAGGCAGGCCTATCTCGACATCATCGGGCGAGCGGACGGCTGCGACGGCGTCATCGCCGGGTGCACGGAGATCGAGCTGCTGATCTCGGCCGACGACCTCGACGTCCCCTACTTCCCCACGGCCAGGATCCACGCACTCGCCGCCGTGGACTTCGCACTCTCATGAAGCGCCTCTTCTTGGCAGCGATGGCGCTCACTCTCGGGGCGTGTGGAGGAGGCTCCGCCAATCTCACGATCGTCGGCTCCAGCCCTTCGACCATCGGGCTCGGTCCCCAGCGGATCGTCATGGCAGAGGTCGACCCGGCATCCTCCGCCTTCGTGGGCGGTCCAGACGAACAGGTCGACGTCACCTTCACGAGCCCTTCGAACCTGAGCCAGACCGTGCGTGCACGGTGGGTGTGGTCGATAGAGGGCGTGCGAGGCTTTCTGATCGCCCGTCCGGACTTCGACGAGCCCGGTGCGTGGGCCGCCTCGATCACGAGCCCGCGGGGAACGACCGGCGAAACGGCCTTCACGGTCAACACCGACATCCCGATCCCCGAGGTCGGCGAGCCGGTACCCGCATCGGTCACCCGGACCTCTGCGAACTTCGCGCTCGGGTCGATCACCACCGACCCCGATCCCGACCCGACCTTCTACGAGATGACCGTGGCCGACGCCGTCTCGAACGGGACCCCGTCGGTGATCGTCTTCGCAACACCGGCCTTCTGTCAGACGGCGACGTGCGGACCGACAATGGAGATCGTCAAGAAGGTCGTTGCCTCCAGGAGCGGCTTCGACGTCGTGCACGTCGAGATCTACGAAAACGTCGACTCCGAGGGTGCCGGGCCGCTGATCGAGGTCCCTGCGGTGGTCGAATGGGGACTGCCGTCGGAGCCGTGGGTCTACGTCGTCGATGCCGACGGCATCGCCACGGCCCGCTTCGAGGGGGCGGTCTCGCCGGCTGAGCTCGGCGCGGCACTGGATGCGCTCGGGTAGCGCCGTCCGCTCTCCGCTCTCCGCAGCAGGTGTAGCGGGAGGTGCAAGTCGGATGGCGGATGGCGGATGACTGATCGCGGATGGCGCAAATCGCGTGTCGCACGGGCCCGCGAAGAAGACCAAGAAGATGGGTTGGTGAACCATCGCTCAATTCCTACACTTGCGGCCATGCCAACACCCCCTCGATCGACACGTTTCCCCTGGTCAGGACGCTGGAATGGGGTCATCGGGGCCTCCGCACTCGCACTCCTGCTGTCCTCGTGCTCGCTCATCGAGATCGAAGATGCCCCGCTCAGCGCGGTGGAACCGCGCGGACCGTTCGCCGAGCAGATCAACAACCTCTTCTGGCCGGTCTTCTGGATCGCTGTTGTGATATTCGTCATCGTCCAGGGCGGCATCCTCTTCAGCATCATCGCCTTCCGTGATCGCCCCGGCCGCAAGGAGCCCAAGCAGATCCACGGGAACACCAAGCTCGAGATCACATGGACGGTGATTCCCGCCCTGATCCTCGCCGCCATCGCCGTCCCCACGGTGAGCACGGTCTTCGACCTCACCGAATGCGGGGATGACGCCATGACGGTCGAGATCACCGGTCACCAGTGGTGGTTCGAGTACGACTATCCCGGTCTCGGGATCGAAACGGCGAACGTGATGGTCATGCCGGCGGATCAGGAGGTCTGCGCCGTGATGACGTCGGCGGACGTCTTGCACAACTACTGGGTTCCCGCACTGAACGGCAAGCGGTATCTCGTGCCCGGCCAGGAGACCGTTCTGAGACTGCAGGCGGACGAACCCGGCGAATACTGGGGCCACTGCGCCGAGTTCTGCGGTCTGTCACACTCACTCATGCGAGCACGCGTCCTCGCGGTCACCGATGCCGAATGGGACGCCTGGGTCTCCGAACAGCAGGCTGCGGCGACGGTTCCTGCGGAGGGAACCCCCGCCTATGAGGGGATGCTGTTGTATCAGAACCTCTGCACGACCTGTCACACCGTCAACTACGGCGATGCCTCGGAGTTCACCAACATCCGTTCCGATGACGTCTTCCGCGGTCCGAACCTCACCCACTTCTCCAGCCGCAACGTGTTCGCCGGCGCCTACCTTCCGTACGAGGGCCTCAGCTACGACGACGCCCTCGAGCAGTGGCTCGCCAATCCCCCCGACGTGAAGCCGGGCTCGTTCATGCCCAACCTCGGTTTGACCCAGAACGACATCAACAATCTGACCGCATGGCTCGCAACCCTCAAATGATGGAAGGCAATCGTTCAATGAAGGCAGCATCATGACCACCACCGCATCCCGTCCGGCGTCGACGATCTTCCGTCGTCCCCGCTCGACCGAGGGCTTCTGGTCATGGATCACGACCACCGATCACAAGAAGATCGGGATCATGTACGGCTACGCCGCATTCTTCTTCTTCATCATCGGGGGTATCGAGGCCCTGCTGCTGCGCATCCAACTCGCCGGCCCCAACGGATCGTTCCTGAATGCAGGCGAATACAACGCCATGTTCACGACGCACGGCGTCACGATGATCTTCCTGTTCGTCATGCCGGTCTCGGCTGCGTTCTTCAACTATCTACTCCCGTTGATGATCGGCGCCCGTGACGTGGCCTTCCCCCGGATGAACGCCCTGTCGTGGTGGATCTTCATCTTCGGCGGCCTGTTCCTGTACTCGGTGATCTTCTTCGGCGACCCGACGCCGCCGGCCGGCATCGCCGACAGCTCCGGTGCCATCGTCGCCGGAAACCTCGATCCGACCGACGCCACCCTCCTGGCCGGCCTTCCCGATGGTGGCTGGTTCCTGTATCAGCCGAACGCCGGTCCGGCCTATTCGCCAGGAACCGCCGTCGACTTCGCGCTCATCGGGCTGCAGATCCTGGGTATCGCCTCGCTGATATCGGCCATCAACTTCATCGTCACCGTCTTCAACATGCGAGCCGAAGGCATGCGGCTGCTGAGGATGCCGGTCTTCGTGTGGATGACCCTGGTCGTCGCGTTCCTGTTGCTCTTCTCGCTGCCGATCATCGCCGTCGCATTGTTCATGGCGACATTCGACCGCCAATTCGGGACTCTGTTCTTCCAGGCGACAGGCGGTGGAGATCCGGTTCTCTGGCAGCACATGTTCTGGCTGTTCGGCCATCCCGAGGTGTACATCCTGATTCTGCCGGCGATGGGCATCGTCTCGGAAGTGTTGCCGACCAACAGCCGCAAGCCGCTGTTCGGCTATGCCGCCATCGTGTTCGCCGGAGCGGCGATCGCATTCCTCGGATTCGGTGTCTGGGCGCACCACATGTTCTCTTCCGGCATCCCAGCGGTAGCGCAGGCAGCATTCGGACTGTCGACGATGACGATCGCCGTCCCCACCGGGATCAAGATCTTCAACTGGATGGGGACGATGTGGGGAGGCAGGTTGAGATTCAACACCGCCATGATGTTCAGCATCGGCTTCGTCGCCATGTTCGTCATCGGAGGCCTGTCCGGCGTCACGCATTCGATCGTCCCTTCGGACTGGCAGCAGACCGACACCTACTACATCGTCGCCCACTTCCACTACGTGCTCTTCGGCGGCGCCATCTTCGGTCTCTTCTCGGGCATCTACTACTGGTTCCCGAAGATCACTGGCCGCATGCTCAACGAGAAGCTGGGGAAGGTCCACTTCTGGGTCCAGTTCATCGGATTCAACCTGACGTTCGCGCCGATGCACTGGCTCGGGCTCCAGGGCATGGTTCGCCGCACCTGGCGGTATGCCCCCGAGACCGGCCTCGGCCCCTGGAACCTGGCCGTCACGATCGGGGCGTTCACCATCGCCACTGGCGTCGCCATCTTCTGGTTCAACTGGATCTACTCGAAGCGCAAGGGCGAGCCGTCCGGCCTCGACCCCTGGGATGCTCGCACGATCGAGTGGACCATCCCCAACCCGACGCCCGCGTACAACTTCGCCACTCCCCCGGTGATCCACAGTCTCGACGACTTCTGGCACCAGAAGTACACCGAGGACGAGGAGGGCAGACCGGTCCGGAAGGACGACGCCGACGACCTCGTCGCTCGGCTGGATCACGACGGCCGCAACCCCAAGTCGCCGATCCACATGCCGGCCCCCTCCTACTTCCCCATCCTCATGGCGCTCGGGCTGCCGCTGATCGGGTACGGCATCATCTATCACACGACGCTCGTGGGTCTGGCGCTGCTGTTCATCGGCCCGCTCATCACCATCGGAGCCCTGATCGGTTGGGGCATCGAGCCGCTCGAGGAGCCCGAAGAGCACCAGGAGCATGGTGAGGGTGGCGAACTGGTCGGGGCGGGAGCGCACTGATGGCGGACACCTTCGAAATCGAAGAGGGCGCCGAAGTCCCCGAACACGCAGAGGTTCATGACAGCCACCATCTCGTTCATGAATCGACGGGAATCGACAACCGCAAGCTCGGGATGTGGGTCTTCCTCAGCTCCGAGTTCCTCTTCTTCGGTGCGTTCATCTCGAACTACCTGCTCTACGGGGGCCGGGACTTCGACTCGGTGGTTCCCAGGGACATCTACGACATCCCGTTCACCTCGATTTCGAGCTTCGTGCTCCTGATGAGCTCGCTGACGATGGTCCTCGCCCACCATGCGCTCTCCACTGGAGACCAGAACGGAACGAAGACCTGGCTGATGGCGACCGCACTCCTGGGTTCGGTCTTCCTCGGAGGTCAGGTGTTCGAGTTCACCGAGTTCATCGTCGAATACGACATGACGCTCACCAGCAACCCCGCCGCCTCGGCCTTCTACATGCTGACTGGATTCCACGGGACGCACGTCGCCCTCGGGATCGTGATGCTCCTCTCGCTGTTCGGCATTGCCAGACGCGAGGGCGGCCTGTCGGAGAAACACGGCATGAACCTGGAGCTCGTCGGGCTGTACTGGCACTTCGTCGACATCATCTGGATCGTGATCTTCACGCTCGTCTACCTCATCGGAGCAGCCTGATGAGCGACACCGCCCACGCCACCAGCCACCCATCGACCAAGGACTACGTCCGCATTGCCATCTTCCTGGCGGTGCTGACTGCCATCGAGGTCGCACTCTTCTACCTCAATGAGGCCGTCGGCATGGAAGGCTGGGACGCCCCGCTCCTCATCGGTCTCTCGACGATCAAGTTCGTGGTGGTCGTCGGGTGGTTCATGCACCTCCGATTCGAGGACTCGTTCCTGGCGCGGTTCTTCGGCGCAGGGTTCGTGCTGGCCATGGCGTTGTATGGCATCGTGCTTGCCGTATTCGGCGCCATTGTGCTGTTCGGCGGCGGATGATCCCCGACTTCCAGCTGCACGCCGACGTTCTGGCGCTGGTGGCCATCCTGGCGGTCGGCTGGTGGTGGCTCGAGACGCGTATCCGACCTCTGGTCGCGCCTGACGCCGAGCCGGCAACGACCAGACAGCGAGCAGCCTGGTACTCGGGTGTCGCCGTGATCCTGGTGGCGGCCGGCTGGCCCATCCACGACCTCGCAGAGGAAGTGCTCTTCACCTTTCACATGGTCGAGCACCTCTTGTTGGGTTTCGTCGTGCCGCCACTTCTCCTGGTCGGCATCCCCCGTTGGATGGGCGACTACGTCCTGGGGCGCGATGCGGTCGCCAAAGTGATCAGACCGTTCGCCAACCCGGTCGCAGGATTCTTTGCATTCAACTTCGCCATCGTCGCCGTGCACTGGCCGGAGGCGATCACCTGGCAGAACACCAACGAGTGGGCCCACTTCTTCATCCACGTCGGCTTCTTCACCACCGCCATGATGCTGTGGCTTCCGCTCTTCAGCCCCACGCCGGCGATCAAGACCATGCGGCCCCCCATGAAGATGCTGTACCTGTTCCTCTGCACCATCGTTCCCACTGTCCCGGCATCCTTCCTCACCTTCTCCAGCACCCAGCTGTATCCGACATACGGCGACATGCCGCTCACGTGGGGGCTCACCGCCGTGCAGGATCAGACCATGGCCGGCATCATCATGAAGCTCGCCGGTGCCTTCTATCTCCTCGGAATGATCGCCGTCCTGTGGTTCCGCTGGATCGGTGAGGAGCGTGAATGGGAAGAGATCGAGCGGTCGCTCGTCGGATCCTGATCGGAGTCATCGCGCTCGCAGCGGCCGGACTCGTGTTCGTCGCCGCCAGCGGCGACCAGGCCTCCGGGCAGATCACCGGGATCGTCGTGAGCGTGGATGGCGACCTGACCGAAGTGAGGTCGTTCGAGGTGCTCTCGAACGGCGATCGGATACGGTTGGAACCCTCGGCCGACGGCGAGTTCGACTTCCCCCTGCCGCATCTCCGCGATCATCTGCGTGCCGGAGACCCGGTGGCGGTGGAGTTCGAACGGGTCAACGGTGCCCTGATGGCAACGCGAATCAGCGACGCCGACTGACCTCCACGAGCATCAAGGACGTGTCGTCGGGGACCGAGTTGTCCCTCTGCATGCCCATCACCTGGTCGGCGAGCACTTCGAGGTCGCTGCTACCCGCGGCCAGCAGCCTCCTGATCTCCTCGAGGCCGACATCGATCGACTCGTTGCGGCTCTCCACCAGTCCGTCGGTGAACATTGCCAGGACAGCGCCCGGCCCCGCTTCGATCGTGGTCACGGGATAGTCGACACTGGGCACAGAACCGAGCGCAGGACCCGGCGTGATGCCGACCAACCCGGCTTCGCCGCCCGAGACGAGCACGGGGGGCAGATGACCCGCCGACACGATCTCGAACCCGTTTGCCGACGGTCGGGCGACGAGCAACGTGGAGAAGATCGAATGATCAAAACAGAATCGTGTGAGCTCGATGATGCCGTCGCGCATCGAGGCGCCGCCGGCGAAGACGACCTGGACGGCTGAGCGGAGTCTCGCCATCCCGACCACCGCCTCGACCCCGTGGCCCGCCACATCTCCGATCACGAGTGTCGTACCCGACACGCCATCCACGACATCGAGCCAGTCGCCGGAGATCTCCATCGAGTCGAAACTCGGCTCATGGCGCACTGCGATCCTGAATCCGTCCGCCGTCTCGGATTGCGATCCACCCAACTGGCGCTCGAATTCCCCGACCATCTGCCGATCGACGATGGCCGCCACGAGCATGGTGATCGCCGAGGAGGCTCTCACCTCGACGACTTCGATTGCCGTGTCATCGACGATCGCCGCCTCTGCCTCGGACATGTCGATTCGAATGTGGCCTCCGATGCTCGGTGTCTCGATCGCCAGTTCGATGTCGCGAACCGCTTTCACCTCCGGGCCTGCCACGGCGTCGACGCCGAACGGGTGGGAGATGGACACGTGCACCCGGCCGTATCCGAACAGCACGAGGTGGGTCGCCTCGAGGATGCCGACCGCCAGATGGGCGAGCGCCGTGGACGGCTCGTCGGTGACCGAGAGCGCCGATCGAGTGGCATGGTCGATGACACGGCTCGCCTCGCTCGCTGCCTCGAAGGTCCGCAGCGCCGTCACGTCTTGTTGGGCGGCGGCGAAGTGCGTGACGGTGCCGTCGTCGGCACGGATCGGATCGATACGCCACTTGTTGACGAAGGGGCGGCCATCCGAGCGATAGTTGACCGTCTCGCCTTCGAAGGTGTCACCTGCCGCCAGGGTGGCTTTCAGGCGGTCGAGCACCGCACGATCCGTCAATGCCCCCTGCATGATGCGCGGAGTCTTGCCGATGACGGCTTCCCTCGATGCGTTCATGAGCGAGCAGTAGGCGTCGTTCACGAACACGATGGTCGGCCCGGGAAGCTCGAGTTGCGCGTCGGTGATGCACGACGAAAGCGTCGACTGGCGCAGCGCCGCCGCCAGGATCGGACTCAGGTCTGGCTGGCTGGTCAAGGCCTTCCCCTATCGGAGGTTCAACCGAATCGAAGCAGAATCGCCGCCTCGGGCTCGCCACCGACCTGTTCGGTGCCGGTCTCCCCGCCTTCTTCGTCACCGTGTCCTCCTCCACCCTGAACGAGCAGGACGGAGACGATGATCAACAGGACGACGCCGATACCGGCCACAGCGGCGATGAACTCGCCCGTGGAGATCCGCATGCCAGGGCGGGACGCCGAGAGGCTCGCAAAACCGAGGATGCCGAGCGCGACGATCCCCGCCAGCACTGGCGCAAACGACGGGAACTCGATGAAGATGAGCGCCAGCGGGATGACGAACAGTGCGATCGCCAGAGCCGCGGTCGCCGGGATTGCGTACGCCGAGACGAGCCGACGCCGCACGACACTCGACTCCTCGGACTCGAGGGCGTCAACGCCGGCCGGGACGCCGAGGGACTGCACCAGGGCCCCAATCGCCCATCCGCCAATCACCCAGCCGACCACCAGTGTGAGCAGCGAACCGAGGACGGGAACGACCTGAATCGTCGGATCGAGCTCGCTTGCGCTTCCGGAGCCGACGACCACCGCTCCGATCAGCGCCCCGAACAGACCACCAGAGATGGCTCCGACGGCGGCGGTCACGAACGACGAGCTGACCAGTCGCATCCCGGGGGCGGCCAACCCGGCAAGGACCCTGGTCGTTGCCGCGATCGCCAGACCGACCGCGATACCGATCAGAGCTGAGCCGACGATCACCCAGCCGGAGATCACCTCCGCAATCATGTCGAACCCGCCTTCGACCTCGGTGGCGCCGCTTCTCGGCAGCATCCACGAACTCGAGAAGAGCGCAACGAGCACGGCCGCGACGGCACCGATCAAGGCGCCTGTCCGACCCGCCACGCCGACGCGGGCACCGAGGGGCGCAGCCTCCACGGGCTCAAGGAGATCGACCATCACGGCAGTTGGAGTGAGCTCGATCTCGGGCTGGGCCGGGGGCGGAGGACTGGCGATCTCATGTGAGGGCACCGGTTCGGGCTCCGGTGCTGCCGCGGCCACGGGCTCGGCTGCCGCCGGAGGGGCCGCAGGGGCGGCCGCAGCGACAGAGCCACCCCCCGCCCACGCGGACAGGACATCGTCTGCAGATGTGCCATTGGCGGCGGCGCGGGCGGCGGCGGAGCGGGAGGCCAGTGCCTCGGGTATCCCCAGTGCAGCGGCTGCGGCGGCAAGATCACTCATCGGCGGTGAGGATAGCGTTGTGATGCCGGCGCTACCGCTCCGGTGGAGCCTGGGGCTCGGAGTCGACCAGATCCGACTCGGTGTTCTGCCTCGCCCGCCGCTCGGCCCGGCGCAGCGCGAAGAGAGCGAGGATGACGGGAACGAGGAACCAGAGAACGTCGTCGACGCCGGAGCCGTGCGCGAGCACCACGTGAATCACCTCACCAATGCTATCGCCACGGCCGGTTTGCGGGACGGGCCCGACATCGACGAACGCGCACTAGATTCGAAACCATGAAGAAGGCACTCAAGATCCTGCTCATCGTCGCCCTCGTCGGAATCATCGGCAAGATCATCATCGACAACGCCTGATCGATTGCTGGCGGACTTTCGGACCGGTTGACCGGAGTCAGTAGGGAATCACGGGTCCGAAACAGACGCCGGTCCGCCAGAGCTACCGCCGCGTCGAAGGCTCATCCATCGGCCACCCCCACTTCCGGACCGCGAGTCGGAATCAGCAGGGAATCACAGGTCCGAAACAGACGCCGGTCCGCCAGAGCTACCGCCGCTTCGAGCGCTCTTCCACGAGTCCCCAGGCTCCTGGCCAGGTGAATCGGAGTCAGCAGCCGAACACGAGCCGAGAACAGACGCAGGTCGGCCCGAGCTACCGCCGCGCAGTACAGCCCCCACCATCGATCCGCTGCCGAATTCCTCCAGCGACCCAAGCCACCTCTCATGTAGGGGCGTCCGCTTGCGGCGCCCGCAACCCGGGTCGCCATCTCTACCGACCCGCGCCAGGCGCGCCACCAACACGCAGGCGACTTCTGCCACAGCTGTGCCATCCCTGACGAGGACTGCAGCAGAACCCGTGTCGAGCGCCTTCGACGAGTCACCCCACGTCTCGGCAGGCGATGCAACGTGGAACGTGGAACGTGCAACGTGCAACGTGGAACGTGGAACGTGCGACGTGAAACGCCGTTTCAGCCGAAGAACTCCAGAAGGGCCTTCGCGATCAGCTCCGGGTGAGTCCAGACCACCTCATGAAATGCGCCTTCGACCTTCTCCACCTTCGTGTCGGGGATCCGCGAGGCGAGATCGCGCTGCCACCGCACGGGGACCAGTTGATCCCGGCCGGGGATGATCACCAAGGTGGGCTGGTCGATCTGCGAGACCCAGGGGCGGCTGTCGAACCGCAGCAACGCCATCGTCGCAGCCGCT
The DNA here is from genome assembly GCA_024641285.1 of bacterium. Taxonomy (GTDB): domain Bacteria; phylum Actinomycetota; class Acidimicrobiia; order Spongiisociales; family ZC4RG35; genus JAHEDH01. The sequence goes on from JAHEDH010000044.1 coordinate 11,717, forward strand.
CCCCCGTCCGGGTCTCGGCGATGCGTCTCGTCCCACATGAACTCGGCATGCTCCCGGCTCACGGCACCCCTGAGAAGGAGATAACCGGCGCGGACCTCGGGCGTTCCGGTGCCCGTCACCCGCTCCCACCCCCTCACGGTGACGGCGCCCACCATGCGAGCCCATTTCCACGACTTCGGATGGAAGGAGAACGTTGCGATGAGAGCCAGCCTGTCGACCCGAGGTGGATGTCGATGCGCCAACGCCTGAGCGACCGTCCCACCCATCGAGTAGCCGGCGACGTGGGCGCGATCGACGCCGACCGCTGCCATGACGGCGGCCACGTCGTCGGCGGTGTCCTCGACCGAGTATCGAGCGGTGACCCGAGGGGACAGGCCGTGATTGCGGTTCTCGACGATCGTCAGTCTGAAGTCGTCGACCAACATCGGGCCGACTTCGTACCACTCGGTGAGCGACGCCCCTCCGAGCCCGTGGATGAGCACCAGATCGGGTTTGGATCGATCTCCGACCTGACGCACCAGGAACTCCCGGTTTCCCACGAAGACGGTCCTCCCGGGAATTCTCCATGGATGCTCCTGGCCGACGGGGAATCTCGGCGTGATGATCGGGCCGAACACCCGCCAGGCGGCGACGAAAGCAAACACCCACTTCAGAACGCGCCGGATCATCTTGCGTCGCCCGATCGTGCGAAGACGAACTCCTCCACAGCCGTTCCCCCGATCAGATGCTGGTCGATGATCCGGTCGATCACGTCGATCGTCACCGAGTGGTACCAGACGCCGTCGGGATACACGACGGCGATCGGGCCCATCTCGCAGATCCGGAGACAATCGGCCTTCGTTCTCAGGACGCTGCCGCCACCCGGCGAGACGGGAGTGGCAACCATGTCGGACTGCCCATGCCAGGCAGGTGGCGCCGACGTCAGCCCGAGCTCCTTCAGACGCGTCTTGAGGTGCCGCCACACGGCGTTCGTCTCCTCGGCCGGCGCGCATTTCGGAATCGTCTGATCGGCGCACATCACGATGTGACGCTGCGTCGTCGGAATCGAGAGCGCCGTGGCGATGGCGTCGATCCGTTCTCGAGGTTCCATCGACGCGACGCTACTCCCCACCGTCCCCAACACCATCTCGGCTGTTCACGGGGTTTCGCCGGACAGGTCGGAGGCAGCACTAGCGTTCGGGACCGATGATCCACCTGACCAAGTACAGCCACGGCGCCGGTTGAGCCTGCAAGCTCGGCCCCGCCGAGTTGGCACAGGTTCTGTCGCCACTGCACAACCATCCAGCCTCCAGCCATCCCGATCTGCTGGTCGGCCCGTCGACGTCCGATGACGCCGGCGTGTACCGGATCGCGCCCGATCTCGCGCTCGTCCAGACGGTCGACTTCTTCACCCCGATCGTGGACGACGCCTACGACTGGGGGCGGATCGCCGCCGCCAATGCCCTCTCGGACGTCTATGCGATGGGCGGTCGCCCTCTCACCGCTCTGCAGCTGGTCGGCTGGCCACGGGACGAGCTTCCGTTCGATCTCCTGGGCGATGTGCTCCGGGGAGGTGCGGATGTGATGGCCTCGGCAGGATGCGTGATCTCCGGTGGTCATTCGATCGATGACCGCGAGCCGAAGTACGGGTTCGCCGTGACGGGCACCGTTCACCCCGACCGGATCGTGACGAATGCCGGCGCGAAGGCCGGAGACCGTTTGGTGCTGACCAAGCCGCTCGGCACGGGGATCATCGCGACCGCCATCAAGGCCGGAGCCTGCCCCGACCACTTGCGCCAGACCGCGACCGAGTCGATGTCGCAGCTGAACGCAGCGGCAGCTGACGCCATGCTCGAGGTGGGGGTCGATGCCGCTACCGACGTCACCGGGTTCGGGCTGGCTGGCCACCTCAGAGAGGTGCTCGTCGCCTCGGGTCTCGATGCCGAGCTCGATGTCGAGAGCCTGCCCACCTTCGCCGGAGTCGAAGATCTGCTCGACGCCGGGCACTTCCCGGGTGGATCTGCTCGCAACCTGGCGGCCGTCGACCCCCACGTGGGCGGTGGCGGCTCTCACTTCCACCGTCGCCTGATTGCCGATGCCCAGACGTCGGGAGGATTGTTGATCGCCGTTTCCGCGGACTCGCTCGACGACCTGCTCGCCGCGCTGTCGGCCCGCTCCACCGGCGGCTGGGTCGTCGGCACGCTGACCGGCCCCGGTCCCGGGAGCATCACGCTCCACTGATCGAGAAGCTGACAAACCCCCACATCGCAGTACCCTGAACGACTCCACGTACCCACGGATTGATCACTCATGGCTGACCAGACCTTTCTCACACCAGAAGCACAGGCGAAGCTCCAGGCCGAGCTCGAACAGTTGACGACGACCGGACGCGCCGAGATCGAGGCGCGTATCCAGGAAGCCAGGGAGATGGGCGACCTGCGGGAGAACGCCGACTACGACGCCGCCAAGAACGACCAGGGCCTGATGGAGGCCCGGATCCGCCAGATCAGCCACATCCTCAACAACTCCGAGGTTCGTGAGGTCGAGGTCACCGACGAGGTCGTCATCGGCAGCATGGTGACGGTGACAGACGGCGACGGTGACCAGATGGAGTACTTCGTCGCTCCGCCGGAGAACAAGCAACCCGGAGTCCTCCTGGCGTCGCCGTCGGGCCCATTGGGAGCTGCACTGATCGGTTCGAAGGTCGGCGACGAGGTCAGCTACCAGGCGCCCGCAGGAACCTTCACCGTCAAGATCGAGAGCATCGCTCCCTTCAAGGGCTGAGCGCCGAACGACGCGACCCGCTGCTCGCGCAGCGACCTATCGTGGACCCCTGATCCATCGGGAAGGCGGATGACCATGCGACGGCGCCTCCTGCGCCCAAGAGAGCTCGCTCGTCAACTCCGGCTGCGCGCACGCCGTGAGCCCGATGAGGTCGAGGTCTACCTCGAAGAGCATGGCGACGACTGGGCGGCCATCGCCGACGCCACACCCGGCGACGCCGCAGACATCCTCGAAGCGATCAGCGAGAGCGCTGCCGGTGAGCTCGTCACCGACCTTGCCATCGACCAGGCCGCGGAAGTCCTCGAAGAGCTGCGGGACGACCTGGCAGCGGAGATCCTCTCCGAACTCGACCCGGGAGTCGCCTCGGAGATCATCGCCGAGATGCCGCCCGAAGAGGCCGTGGACATCCTCGAGCAGCTCGATCGTGAGGAGGTCAACGCCCTGCTCGACCTCCTCGACGACGACGCCGCCGACGAGATCCGGGACCTGCTGACCTTCGCTCCGGACAGCGCCGGAGGTCTGATGACGACCGACATCGCCGCGCTTCCGATCGGGATCACGGCCGGCGAGGCGATCGAGCGCCTCCGTCAGCTGCATGAAGAGCTCGAGGACCTCTCGTACGTGTACATCATCGACGAGACGGAGCGGCTGGTCGGCGTGCTGTCCTTCCGCGATCTCGTGTTCAATCGCCCGGGAGTCGGTCTCGACGAAGTGATGATCCCCAACCCGATCTCAGTCCAGACCGACACCGACCGTGAAGTCGTCGCCGAACTGACCCAGCGATACAACTTGTTCGGAGTCCCCGTCGTGAGCAGTCAGGGCAGGCTCGTCGGCATGGTGACCCACGAGTCGGTCCTCGAGACCGTCCAGGCCGAGGCATCGGAGGACTTCGCGACCTCGGTCGGCGCCGGCGCCGAGGAGACCGTCTACACCGAGGTCGGACGCTCGGTCCGGACCAGACTGCCGTGGCTGGGGCTGAATCTGCTGCTGGCGCTCACGGTGGCGTTCGTGATCGAGTCGCAGACCGGGCTCATCTCGAGAGAGCCGGTGCTCGCCGCCCTGATGCCCGTCATCGCCAGTCTCGGCGGCAACGGCGGCTCGCAGAGTCTGGCGGTGGTGATCCGGGGCCTTGCGACCGATTCGATCCCCTCGGGAAGGAGCCGGGAGATCATGTCCAGGCAGGCGACCATCGGGCTGTTCAACGGGCTGGCGCTCGCGGTGTTCGCCGCTCTGGTCACGGTGTCGCTCCTCGGCTTCGGAATCTTCCAGACGTCGAGCGCATCCAGTGTGCAGATCGCGACGATCGTCGCCATCGCCGCCCTCGCCAACCTCCTCATCGCCTCAGCGGCCGGGACCTTCATCCCTCTCGGAATGAAGCGGTTGGGGCTCGACCCCGCCCTGGCGTCCAGCATCTTCCTGATGTTGATCACCGACGTCGTCGGTTTCGGGGGTTTTCTCCTGGTCGCCAACATCCTGCTCTGAATCGCCCGGGGGCCGACGCCGCTCCAGGAGGCGTGGTGGAATCCGTTTCAGGTCGTCGTCGGGGAAGTCGACCAGCAGATCCCACGCGAGGTCGATCGTCGTGTCGAGCGACCTTCGATCGTCCTGATGGACGAACCGACGCTCGAACGCTTCGGCGAAATCGAGGATGCGGCGATCGGCCTCGCTCAAGCTGCCTTCGCCGACGACGGCGATCAGCCGCCGGAGATCGCGACCCTGGGCGTAGAGCGAATAGAGCTGGTCTGCGACCGGCCGGTGATCCTCTCTGGTCTTGTGTTTGCCGATACCGGCATTCATCAGCCGGCTCAGGCTCGGGAGCACGTCGACGGGCGGGAACACCCCCCGCCGGTGGAGCTCTCTCGACAGGACGATCTGGCCTTCGGTGATGTATCCCGACAGGTCCGGGATCGGGTGGGTGATGTCGTCGTCGGGCATCGACAGGATGACCAGTTGCGTCACCGAGCCCTGATGATCGTGGAGTCGGCCGGCGCGTTCGAAGATCGAGGCCAGGTCCGTGTACATGTAGCCGGGGAACCCCCGCCGGCTGGGAACCTCCTCTCGGGCCGTGGCGACCTCGCGCAGCGCCTCGCAGTAGTTCGTCATGTCGGTGAGGATCACCAGCACGTGCATCCCGCGCTCGAACGCCAGGTATTCGGCGGTGGTGAGGGCGAGCCGTGGGGTGAGGAGACGTTCGATCGTCGGATCGTCGGCCAGGTTCAGGAACAACACTGTGCGGTTCAGCCGGCCGCCCTCCTCGAGGTGGCGTCTGAAGAAGCTCGCCTCTCTGGCCGTGGTCCCCATCGCAGCGAACACGACCACGAACTCGTCCTCTTCCGCCCCGACCACACGAGCATGGGTTGCGATGTCGGCGGCCAGCTCTCCGGCCGGAAGCCCGAAGCCGGAGAAGATCGGGAGTTTCTGCCCGCGGACGAGGGTGTTGAGGCCGTCGATGGTCGAGATGCCGGTCTCGATGAACTCGGATGGATATCGCCTTGCGGCGGGATTGATCGGCAGCCCGTTCACGTCCCAGAACTGCTCGGGCATCGGAGGCGGGCCTCCGTCCGCCGGTGAGCCCGATCCGTCGAACATGCGGCCGAGCAGACCGGTGCCGACCCCGATTCGGGCGCTGTCCCCGCCCAGGCGCACCCGGGTGCTGGCGAGGTCCAGTCCCCTGGTCCCGGAGTAGACCTCGATCACCGCCCGCCCACGGTCGACCTCCAGTACCTGGCCGCGCCGGATCTCGCCGTCCGGGGTGACGACCTCGACGACCTCCTCCGCGTGCACCCCGGCCGCCTCGTTGATGAACAACAGCGGACCCGAGACGTAGGTCACGGTCTTGAGCTCGATCGTTCTCAGGCCACGGTTGTTCACTTCGCACCGACCTCCTTCGTGAGCCGTTCGATCAAGCTCTTGGCCCGCTGCTCGACCGACTCGGGATCCCAGTACTTCATCCTGCCCAGCTCCCCCAACGCCGGTGAGGCGATCAACGCCTCGGGGTCGGCATCCTCTTCGGCGGCCAGTGCCGTGAGGCGATCGTGGGCGTGCCGGATGACGGCCAGCATCCAATACTGCTTCTCGAGCGGGCAGTAAGCGTCGATCTCGTCGAACGCCGACTGCTGGAGGAAGTCCTCGCGGAGGATCCGACCGGTGTGGAAGGTCACGCGCTCGACCGGCGCAAGCGAATCGGCCCCCAGCAGCCGCACGATGCTCTGGAGCTCGTCCTCGCGGCCGAGCAACTCGAGCGCCCAGGCCCGATGCCGCGACCAGTCTCGATCGACGTGAGCGTCGAACCACGCGTCGAGGTCGTAGAGGCTGTAGCTCCGATTCCAGTGGATCGCCGGATAGTGGCGCCGCCGGGCCAGATCGGCGTCCAGCGCCCAGAACGTGCCGGCGAGGCGGAGGCTGTACTGGGTCACCGGCTCGGAGAAGTCTCCGCCCGGCGGCGAAACGGCCCCGATCACCGTCACCGAGCCCACACGGGACGGAGTGCCCAGCGTCTCGGCAGCACCCGAACGCTCGTAGAACTCGGCCAGGCGTGACGGCAGGTACGCCGGATATCCTTCTTCGCCTGGCATCTCCTCGAGCCGGCTCGACACCTCTCTGAGGGCCTCACCCCACCGGCTCGTCGAGTCGGCCATGACCGCCACGTCGTAGCCCTGATCGCGGTAGTACTCGGCAATGGTGATCGCGGTGTAGATGCTCGCTTCTCGCGCCGCCACCGGCATGTTCGACGTGTTGGCGATCAGGATCGTCCTGTCCATGAGCGACGCCCCGGTCCGCGGGTCGACCAGCGTCGGGAATTCCTCGAGAACCTCCGCCATTTCGTTTCCGCGCTCACCGCAGCCGACATAGACGATCACGTCGGCATCCGACCATTTCGCGAGCGTCTGCTCGTGCACGGTCTTTCCCGTGCCGAACCCACCCGGGATCGCCGCACTCCCGCCGCGAGCAACCGGGTACAGCACATCGACGACACGTTGGCCGGTCACCAGAGGCGTGTCCGGATCGAGCCTGGTCGCCACATCGCGCCGGACCCGCACCGGCCAGACGGTCGTCAACCCGACCGGCTCGTCGTCGACCCAGATGACGGTCCCTCTCGTCTTCACGGGGCCGTTGGCGATCTCCGTCACGGTGCCGCTCCGTCCCTTGGGAAGCATCACCCTGTGCTCGATGGCAGGCGTCTCCTGGACGGTGGCGATGACATCGCCGACTTCGACCCGGTCGCCCACCGCGACGGTGACGGTGACGTCCCACTCGGCATCGAGGAGCGCCGGCATCTCGGTGCCTCGGCGCAGGAAGGGGCGTCCGAACTCGCTCTCGTCGTCGGCGGCCAACCGGCGAAGGGGCCGCTGGACGCCATCGAAGACCTGACCGAGGAGGCCGGGGCCCAACTCGACCACCATGGGAGCACCCGTGTCGATGACCGTGCTGCCGACCTGGAGCCCCCCAGTCGACTCGTAGACCTGGATCACCGCTGTCTCTCCACTCAGCCGGATGACTTCGCCGATCAATCGGCGGCGGCCGACCCGCACGACGTTGTAGAGCCGAACCCGCTCGAGCCCTGTTGCCACCACGACCGGGCCGGCAACCCGCTGAACGCGGCCGGTGCCCATCGCGTCGTCGGCGTCGTCGTACTTCATGACTCATCGTCTCCGAAGGTGATGTGGTATCCAATCGCACGCTGGAGTCGGTTCGCGAGACGGGTCCGGCGCAGGTGGTCGGGCTCGGTGCCGATCCCGGTTGGAAGCTCGACTACGACCGGCGAGACCGATGAGCGGAGCCGGCGTTGCAGGTCTTCGTCCATGTCGGCGAGGAACGGGCCGTACACGGCGATCACGCCCCGCTCTCCCTGCCGCAGCAGGTCGCGCACCGCAGCCTCCGCTTGCTCACCACTGTCCGCCACCTCGACATCCACGCCGGCCAGCCTGAAGCCGGCGGCGAGTTCCTGAGGCGAGATGACGATGAGCCGGGCATTCGCAGTCGTCATGCCACTCCGATCAGGCTGCTCATCGCTTCTTCGCGAGGGAGTTCGAAGACGATGGTCCTGGCGATGAATCGGAGGTTTCTCGCTTCGGCCTCCTGCTGTCCGATGTACCCCAGGGGAATATCGACTCCGAGCGGGTCGCCGGTGCGGAACCTTCGCACCGCCTCCGAAGCGATCTCGCTGTCTATGGCGTGCTCCAACGCACCATGATCCCGCGAGTCCGTCCAAGCGAGCAGCGGCGGTCGCCAACGCGGTGGCAAGAGGGGGACGGCGGCGCCGGCGGCGGCCTCGGCGTCGTCAAGCTCCACCAGATCCCGCCAGATGTGCTCGGGAACACGGCCGCCTCCGGTCGGCAACCAGGTGATCGCCACTCCCGTTTCGAGGCGCTCGCGCCGCAGTCGGACCGCTGCCACCAGATTGAGACGGTCGACTTCCTGCCGGAGGAGAGCCGTCACCTCGTCGTTCTCGGACGCAGCGGCCTCGACCAACTCGGCGAACGCCTCGTCGAGGGCGTCGTCGAGCACGCCGATGTCACCGTTCTGGGAGAAGTGCGGCAACGCCGACCTGAGCTCCCTCACGACGATCGGCGAGGGAAGGCGCCACACGCTCAACAGGTCCACGGCCGACCGGGGGTCACGCTGGGCTGCCACCTCGTCGAGGGCAGCGGCGTCGAGAGCGCCGGCCGGAACGAGCATCTCTGCGGCCGGGCCGATTCGCGGATGCTGGCTGAGGGTCCGGAGAATCGTTCGGACATTGCGGATGTCCCAGCGTTCGAGATAGAGGCGGAGTCTGTCTGCGACAGCACCGGAGTAGAACGACAGGACATCCGAGAGCTGGGTCGAGAGGTGCCACCGGACCGCCTCGTCCAGCCTCCTGAGCCCACTGTGACGGCTCATGACGCGCTCGATGTCGGCTCCGTAGTTGCGTTGCGCAAGGGACCCGAGCAGTCCGTCGATCCCCGAAGACCCGACCAAGACGCGGTAGTCCTCGCCCGATAGCCAGTGGGTGGCTCTGACGCGGAGCCGGGCGTTGCCGTAATCGAAATCGCTCATGGCACCGTCCCGGAGCCGGCGAACTCGGGGATCGTGGCGACGGCGAGACTTCGCAGGCTGCGCTCGGATTGCGCGAGCCGACTGTCGAGTGTGTTTCGGACGCACCGACCGTCTTCGGTCTCCAGATCGACGCCTCCGATGCACGAGAGCTTGGCCTCCACCGGTCCCGCCGCTCCCCGGTCGGCGACCACTCGCTCTGCGAGTCCACGATCCTCCGGCCGCACGAGTACGGTCGCATCCGAGTCGGACACAACGGCGAAGGCTTCGTCGTAGAGCGCTCCGAACACGCGCTCGTATCGCGACTCGGCCGTCAACGCCTCGAGCATCTCCTCGAGTCGCGCCACCGCTCTCTGGAACAGCTCTTCGCGCACATCCGCCAGACGTCGATCTGCCTCCAGACGCGCCCGGTTGACGATGCCCGCCCGCTTGCGCTGGGCCTCCTCGGAGCGCGATGCCGCCCACCGCCGGCGCTCCTCGTCGGCCCGGGCCTTCGCCTCTTCTGCAATCCTTTCGACGCGACGGTCGCGCTCGGACTGGATGCCGGTGATCTGGGCCGCCGCCTCCGAGTCGATCGCCGCGACGATGGTTTCGACGCCCATCAGCCGCCGAGCAGGAGGATGATCATCGCTGCAACTGCGAAGCCGAGGATGACGAGCGTCTCCGGCAACGCCAGGAGCAGGATCACGCGGCCGGTGAGCTCCGGTTTCTCGGCGAGCGCGCCGATCCCGGCAGAGCCGATCCGCGCCTGGGCGTATCCGGTCGCCAACGCAGCGAGTCCGATCGCCAACCCTGCACCTACTGCGAGCAGTCCGACTTCCATGGTCTTCATCCCTTTCTCTCGATTGCGCCGAAGGGGCGGAACGGGATTCCGTCACCTTCGTAGAACTTCCCGAAGAACTCGACGTAGTGGAGGCGGAGCGCCTGAATGGACGGGCTGAAGACGCCGAGGGCGAGGTTCAGCGCGTGGAACAGCCCGGCCACGATGATCCCGAACCAGAGCGGGCCGAGCGAGCCGAGCTCGTTTGCGACACGGGCGAGATAGACGGACGCGATACCGATTGCGGCGATACGGAGATACGAGAGGATGTTTCCGGCGAGGCCGATCAGCTCGAGCGGCCCGGTGAGAAAGCCCATCGGGCCCTCCATCGCGATCATGAGCACCGTGCCCACGATGATGGCGGCGACGCCCGGAGTCATGATCCCCGATGGAAGCCGGTCCACGGCCACGCCCACGACCAGCAGCGCTCCGATGAGCGCGAGCAGCGTGCCCGTCGACACCCCGACTTGCTTGCGATCGTGCCGTCGCCCTGCGGTCCAGATCCCGAGGAAGAGACCGAGAGTGATGTGCGCCACTCCGAGGGCAACCGAGAACAGCAGAAGCGGCTCGAGGGCCTCTTCGCGATTGATCCAGATCGGCTCGAGTTCGAACAGCCTGTTCCCGAGGTCACCGAGGAACTCTCCATACACGGCTCCCCAGATGATCGTCCAGATCGCAGCCATCACGAAGATCTTGGCGAACTCGGAGACACTGGGCGAAGAGACCCTCGTCCGGCGCCGGACGATGATGGCGCCGACCAGCAACAGCACCCCGTAGACGATGTCGCCCAACATCATCCCGAAGAACAACGGGAGGAAGATCATCATGAGCGTCGTCGGATCAAGGCTCCCGTATCGCGGCGCCGAAAGCAGACTCACCAGCGATTCGAACGGTCGCGCCATGGAGCGGTTGGCCATGAGCACCGGTGGCTGCTCGCTTTCGGCGATCGGAGCGAGAGCGACCATGACGTCGCCGCCGCCAACTCGTGCCACTTCGCTCCTCACCTCTTCCAGGCGGGGTGCCGGCACCCATCCGGACAGCACGAAGGTGTGCGGCGTCGCCCCCAGCCGGTGGAGTGCGCCGAGCTGGTCGATCCGCTCCGCCAAGCGCGCCGACGCCGTCACCCAGTCGGGATGGCGTCTGATCTCGGTGTCGAGGCGATCCTTGACCGTCTGGATCTCCACCGGGAGCTCGATCATCCTGCGCTCCATGGCAGAGATCGCTTCACCGAACGGAACAGACTCGAACCTCCGGGGAAGCCGGACCCTGTTGACCTGCTGTCTTCCCAGCAGGGCCTGAATCTCGGCCTTGGCCCGCTTCGGTGTGACGATGACGGCGCCCACCGTGTCGGGGTCGACTTGGCCGGAGATGATCTCGAAGTTGCCGTCCAGCAGGTCATCGAGCGCGGCGTTGAGATCGCCCAG
>JAHEDH010000045.1:0-745 GCA_024641285.1 bacterium
AGCCGGGGGTCGTCGGCGAGGCCGAGGTAGTTGTTGGCGCAGAAATTGAGGACTTCCCGGCCACCTTCGACGACCACACTGCCGCCCTGGGGCGAGACCAGAGTCCGCTCATGCTTGTAGAGACCCTGGGCCTGCAGGTCGTCCAGTCGGGTGTGGACACGTTCGAAGAAGCGCTCGCGACTCATGAGCCAAATCTATCTCAGATCGTCGAACGGATGCGGACGACGGTGAGACCGGCGGTCACCTGATGCCGACGGCCTCGGCCAATTCCTCCGACCTCTGGAACGCCATCACGGCTTCGAGCCTGACGATCGACCCGAAGAGCACCGCCAGGAACAACACCGGCCACACCGGGCTGAGTCCGACGATGGCGAACCCCGCCATCACCCAGACGGCCGCCATCCACCTGTCGAGCGACGAGATCCGGCGGTGCTCGGCTCGTCGCAGTACGAAGGTCAGCACGGTTGCGAACATGGCGGCCCAGAGATAGACGTCGCGCACATCGGCGATCGGTTGCCAACGCACTCCGATCGGAGTGAGTGCGAGGAGATAGAACAACGCTGCAACGCTTGCCAAGGCGAGTGCGTTGACCTTCTCGGGACCGCGCATCCGCCCTCTCGGGCGTCCCCTCCGGGTCCATCCGGCACGAGCGGTGGGGTTCGCACCATCCATCAGAACCCGGATGTCACCCACAGTCGATCCATCGGCCCGTTCGAGTCCCGTCTGGTCCTGCGCCTTCGAATCC
>JAHEDH010000045.1:755-22144 GCA_024641285.1 bacterium
GTCGACCGGCCGCTTCCTCGCCATGAAGGCAATGCTACCGGTGGGCCACCTCGGATGCTCACGAGGGAGCGCGCGCGTCGAGGCCCACGAACTTCAGAGGATCGTCGCAGCCATCTCTGCGAGCGGGCTCCGGATGGAACGCTCGAGGATGACGTGCCCGAACAGTGGGGAGCCGCGGAACTTCTCGATCAGGGCCGCCATGCCGCCATAGGGTGAGATGTAGGGGTTGTCCACCTGCGAGAGATCCCCACAGAGGACCACCTTCGAGTCCTTGGCGAGCCGAGTCATGATCACCTTGAGCGTCGAGAGCTCCAGGTTCTGGGCCTCGTCGATGATGACGATCTCGCCTGTGATCGACCGACCGCGAAGATAGGTGACTGCTGCCATCTCCAGCTCGCCTCGCTCGATGAGCTCGTCGATCGCCGCCTTGGCACCTTCGGCTCCGGCGTCGGAGAACAGTGCATGGAGGTTGTCGTGCACTGCGGCCATCCACGGCGACAGCTTCTCCTCGAGATCGCCGGGGAGGAACCCGACTTCCTGCCTGCCGACGGCCACCAGCGGGCGGTAGACCGAGACCTTTCGATACCGGCCCTGTTCGAGGACCTGCTCGAGGGCGGCTGCCAACGCGAGGAACGTCTTGCCCGATCCTGCCATGCCCATGAGCGACACCGCCGGGATGTCCGGATCGAGCAGGTGGTGCATGGCGATGGTCTGGCGGACGTTCTTCGGTTCGACCCCGAAGGCGCGCGGAGAGTGGGACACCCGTTCGACGGTGACCGTCGGATGGGCCTCGATCACCCGGGCCAGCGCAGACCGGCTCTGACCTGCCCGTAGGAGGACGAACTCGTTCGTGAGCGCCTCGACGCCCTCGAGCACGATCTTGCCCTCGGCGAACAGCCGGTCGATCAGCTCCCCCGAGCAGTCGTGCTCGACGACGCCGGTGGCGAGCTCGTCGACCTGTACGGTGTCCGCCCGGTAGTCCTCGACGGTGACGCCGAGCTGCGCGCCTTTGATCCGGAGGGCGGCATCCTTGGTGACGAGCACGGTGTCACCGCCGGCGTCGTTGAGGTTGAGACACGAGGCGAGAATCCGGTGATCCGGCGTCGAGGGATCGAGCACCTTCGGGAGCCGGGCCGACACGATGCCGTTCAGCTCGATCCGCAGCGAGCCGCCTCCGGGAAGCGGAACCGGCTCGCTCAGCCCTCCTGCCTCTGACGCTCCGAGCTCCTCCAGGAGTCGGATGGACCTTCTGGCGTTGGTTCCGACCTCGTCCATCCGGGTCTTCTTCCGGTCGAGCTCCTCGACGACGACGAGCGGGAGTACCACCTGGTGCTCGTCGAATCGGAGAATGGACTGCGGGTCGGCGAGCAGGACACAAGTGTCCAGGACGTAGGTGGTGGCCACGTGGGATACAACTCCTGTGGTGTCGGTTGTCAGCGCCCCACATGTTGCCACCCAGCGCGCGAAAACCAAGGACCTCTCCCCCGTCACATGTCACACGCTGCGCGTGACGCGTTGGCTTCGTGCGTCATGCCTGTTGGTAGATGGTCCACCAGTTGCCGTCGGGATCCTCGACCGTGAACTGCCGTCCGCCCCACCACGGATCCCAGATGTCCTCGATCGGCGAGACACCGGCCGAGGTGGCCTTCTCGTACAGGGCATCGGCGTCGTCGACGTGGAGATAGAGCGAGACCGGACCGCCGACCCCCATCCGAGACGAGACGCGCTCGAGGTACTGCTGGTTGGGCGCCACCTCGGACGGGGCGACGGTGATCATCAGTGCCACGTCGCCCAAGCCGAGCTGGAACCACGTCGGATCGTCGAGAGGATTGCGCTGGATCTCGGAGAAGCCGAGCCCCTCGTACCAGGCCTTGGCCCTCGCGAGGTCGCGAACCCAGAGATGCGGCTCGATCGAGTGTGCCATCGCATCGATGATGGCACATCGGGCGTCCTGCCGGCGCCGAAAACCACGTCTCCTACGACTGGCTCTCGAGCCGGAAGAGGGAAACGAATTGGGGCGTCGACAACAGGTGGAACTCGTTGTGCAACTCGGTGAATCCAACCGGTCCTGCGACCTCGCGGAGTCGCGCCGGCCACAGCCAGTTGCAGTGGACCTGTGCGGCCTTGAGCGGGTTGTTGTGGAGGATGACCGCGGTCGGAACCGCCCAGATCCCCTTGATCGGCTCGGCTGGATACACGAACAGGGCCGTGCCACCCGGCTTGAGAACCCTCGCCATCTCGGCGAACGCATCCTCGATCGGGGGAATGTGCTCGATGGCGTGGACCGAGACGATCTTGTCGAACGAGTCGTCGGCGAACTTCAGATGCGCCGCATCCATCGTGACGACGCCGTCCGAGACGGCGTGCTCGGCCGCTTGGGGGTTGGCGTCGATACCCACGGCGTCGATACCCCCCTCTCTCAGTCGCTTGTTCAGATGCCCGCGGCCGCACCCGATTTCCAGCACACGCTCGCCGGGTTTGGGGCCGAGGAGCCGCTCCACGGTGAGCAGATGGCGGGGATCCCAGCGGTTGAGGAGGGCATATCGCTTCGAGTCGTAGCTCATCGTTGCTCCAGGTGCGGAGCGATGGCGTAGTCCAGCAACATCGGCCCTTGCGGGGCAAATGCCACATGGGTGACGCCGGTGTTCGGTGACACGGCGAGGCTGGACTGGATGTCGACGGTGTTCCCCAAGACTTGCGCCACCGCCGCCTTGATGGCGGCACCGTGCGAGACGATCACGGTCCGCTCCGCCGCGTCGAGTTGGACATCGTCGAGAAAGCGGGCGAGCCGATCGGTCAAGGCGGCGAACGTCTCCCCGGTGCGCCCGCGGGGCAGGTCCTCCCCGTCGGAATAGATGCGCCTGAGCACAGAGCGGTCTTCCTGCGACATCTCCGAAGTGAGCACGCCCTCCCACATGCCGAAGGACTGCTCCATGAGCCGGTCGTCGAATCTGATGCCATTCCCGGACGCCAACTGCTCCGCCGTCTCCGCGGCACGTCGAATCGGCGACGAGAACACTCGATCGACGGAGCCGTACCACGTGGCGAGCAGCCGGGCCTGGTCGTGGCCGTCTGCGTGGAGCCCCCAGCACTGCTGACCCTGGATGCGACCCGTCTTGTTGGCTTCCGTCACGCCATGTCTGACGAATCCGGCGATCGGGACACCGTCGTCTCGCATCCTGGCAGCGGCTCCCACGTCGTGCCCGAGGTGACTGGCATCGTTGAAAGCGGCGACTCTCGGGCGTCCCTGAGACCGACCGGCCTCCCCCGAGAAGACGGTCATTGCGGTGTTGGTCGTGATGGGGAACGTGCGACGTCGATCGACACGGCCGAAGAACCGCCCGACGATCGAGTCGATGACACCTCCATGTGTGAACACGAGTGCATGCCCCTCGTCGCCGAGCTCCTCGACGAGATCCTCGAACGCCTCGACACTTCGCCGTTCGAACTCACCGATCGTCTCACCGGTCTCGCCGAAGCTGACGGCTTCGCCCCGTCGAATCGCCTCGAGGAGATCGGGATGACGCTCGGCGACCTCCTCGAATGTGCGGCCCTCCCATGCTCCCAGGTCCATCTCCCGCCAGGCCTTCTCAACGCGATCCGGGGTGCGGCCGGCCAGCTCGGCCGTCTCCTGTGTCCGAGAGAGATCCGACGAGACGACGAGATCGAACTCCCGACCGATGAGCCGGGTGCCCAACGAGCGCGCCTGGCGTCGACCGTCTTCGGCCAGTGGAGCATCGCCCTGGCCCTGCCAGATGCCGGCTGCGTTGGCCTCCGACCGGGCATGGCGAACGAGGGTGATCGAGAACGTCACGTCGGGGAGTATCGCGCGAATCGGGTCATAGCCACAGAGCGGGGTGGGACCGAGCGGTCACACCCCGCCACGGATCAGATGAACGCCGAAGCGAAGATGAGGGCGACGATCGTCATGACCTTGATCACGATGTTCATCGCAGGGCCGGATGTGTCCTTGAAGGGATCACCGACCGTGTCGCCGATGACCGCCGCCTTGTGCTGATCCGAGCCCTTGCCGCCGTAGGCGCCGGATTCGATGAACTTCTTGGCGTTGTCCCACATGCCACCGGAGTTCGACATGAAGATCGCCAGCAGGAAGCCGGTGACCAGTGCCCCGGCGAGGAAGCCGCCGAGCATCTCGACGTCGTAGAAGCCGATGATCAGCGGGAACGCAATGGCCATCGAGCCGGGAATCAGCATCTCGCGGAGGGCTGCGGCGGTGGCGATGTCGACGCACTTGGCGTACTCCGCGCGCACCCCTTCCTTCCCCTCCTTGAGCCCGGCGATCTCGCGGAACTGCCTGCGCACTTCTTCGATCATCTTGAACGCCGAGCGGCCGACCGCATTCATCGTCAGGGCTGCGAACAGGAACGGGAACGCTCCGCCCAGGAACAGCCCGATCGTCGTCGTCGCCTTGGTGAGGTCGATGGTCTCGAGTTGGACGGCCCGCGTGAATGTCGAGAACAGCGCCAGGGCGGTCACGGCCGCCGAGGCGATCGCAAACCCCTTTGCGACGGCTGCCGTCGTGTTGCCGAGCGAGTCGAGTGCGTCGGTCGCTTCCCTGACCTCGGGGTCGAGATGCGCCATCTCGGCGATTCCACCGGCGTTGTCTGCGATCGGACCGTAGGCATCGACCGAGATCGTGATTCCGAGGGTGGCGAGAACACCGATGGCCGCCACTGCGACGCCGTAGATTCCGCCGCCGTCGATGTCGCCGAACGCCCACTCACCCCCGAAGAATGCCAAACCGATGCCGATGGCGACAACGCCGACCGAGAAGGCCGCAGAGCGCATGCCTTCGGCGATGCCTGCGATGATCACGGTTGCGGGTCCGGTCTCCGACTGACGAGCGACCTCCTTGACGGTCTTGTACTCGTCGGATGTGTACCACTCGGAGATCTTGCCGACGAGATACCCCACGACGAGACCGACGACCACCGAGATCCACAGACCGATCGGGTTCTCGAGCCCGGCGTCGCCGAACACCCAGAACACCAGGCCGAGGACCGCCAGGGCCGTGGCGATGAGCGAGAAGTTGGTGCCCCGGTGGAGGGCGGCCGCGAGGTGATCCGCGTCCTTCGCCTTCACCAGGAACGAGCCGATGATCGACGCGAACATGCCGATGGCACCGACTGCGAGGGGGAACATGATGGCAGCGATCTGGAGGTTTTCCTGGCCGGCGAACACGATGGCCGAGAATGCGATCGGGGCCACGAGGGAGCCGACGTACGACTCGAACAGGTCGGCACCCATTCCCGCCACGTCACCGACGTTGTCGCCCACATTGTCGGCGATGACAGCCGGGTTGCGGGGATCGTCCTCGGGGATACCGGCTTCGACCTTGCCGACCAGGTCGGCACCGACATCGGCGGCCTTGGTGAAGATCCCGCCGCCGACACGAGCGAAGAGCGCGATCGAAGATCCGCCGAGCCCGATCGCCGTGACGATGTCGGCCCACTGCGGCTCGTCGAGCACATTACGGAAGAAGAGATACCCCAGCACGACTCCGAGAAGACCCAGGCCTGCAACGGTGAAGCCCATCACTGCACCACCGCGGAACGCCACCGGGAGGGCAGCGGACACGCCGCCGCTCCGTGCGGCCTCGGTCGTCCTGGCGTTGGCGGCGGTGGCGATTCGCATCCCGACGAAGCCGGCGAGGGCGGACAGGCTGGCCCCGAAGACGTATGCGATCGCACCCCAGGGTCGACCCCAGTCCAGGAAGATGAAGATCAGCGCCGCGAGGACGGCGACAAAAGCCGCCACCCAGGTGTATTCGCGCCGAATGAAGGCCATGGCACCCTCACGGATGGCGCTGGCCAACTCGACCATGCGCTCGTTGCCCTGTGACGTCGCCAGCACCGCGCGTGTGTAGTACACCGCCAGTACGAGCGCCGCCACACCGGCCACGAGCGCGATTGACAAAACGGTATTCGTCATCGCTGTGTATCTCCCAGGTGTGAAAATGCGCCCCAGAGTATGACACGGGTGACGCCGACCTTCCCAAACGGACGCGCCCGTACTCGACCGGCGCCGGGCGAGCGGGCCGCCGAAGGGCCGCTCACCGCTTCGATCACATCACGAATCGAGGTGGATCCGCAATTGCTCCGCTGCCCACGCCTGCGCCTCGTCGGGGTTCTCGAACACCGACGTCGGTCTGACCGGCTGCTCCCGGAGGAACAGACCGGCGAGCATCTCCGACACTCTGGGCCCGGCGACGAGGGCCGTGGCGATCTCGACACCTCCTGCGGGATCGGTCGCAAAGGCGTTCCGCGAGGCCTGGTTGGCGAAGGCCACGCCACGAAGGTCGACCACGACGGCCACGGGACGACCCGAGGCGAGCGTTCGCGTGGCCTCGAGCACACCGGCTGCGACATGCTCGTCGACGAGCGCACCCTCATCGATCGTATGCACGATCACCCCATCGTCGAAGAGCCTCATCTCACCGATGGGAGTCCTCAGCCTCGAACCGTCGCTCACCCGTGCCTCCGTCGTCTGCGCATCCGAATTATGGCCGAAGATCGAGCGATTCCCGATCTTCAGAAGAGATAATCGCGCCTCGCCCCGGAACGCCGCCGGCGCACCACGGCCACGACTGCGACGACCGGGAACAGGCTGCCGACCAGCAGCCACCAGTTCACCCGGGTCCACGCCATCGCCCGATCGAGCGACCCGATGTCGATCGTCACCGGTTCACCAACGATGGAGGCGAGCGCCCCGGCCTCGAGATCCGACAAGGCCGATCCGGAGGGTCGACCGAACACGGGCTGGTCGAACCGCTCGCCGGAGCCGACCAGGAGATACCAACGGTCCCCGACTCCCGAGACCGGGGTCGAGGGACAGTCGGAGCGAGACGGCGTGAGCATCCATCGCTCGGCGACGACCCCGCCCCAGATGCGTCGAGTCGCCCCGACCGATCTGCCGATGCTGGACCCGTTCTCGGCGATCACCTCGTACTCGACAACGCCGAGAACGTCAGAAGCGGACGCCGCTGTGATGAGATCGACCGTCGTCGGTGGCTCGCACGGCAGGGTTTCGGCCTGCGCTGCGGCCGAGCTCACGACCCACATCGTCACGAGCGACACGGCGACCCTCCGGGAGATCGACCGGCGACCTGTCCGGGCCCCAGGATCACCGCCGGGCACGTGACCACTCGAGAAACTCGTCGAGGGGCATCGTGTTGGCGACGTCGGTGACCGCCGCCCAGCCCCGCTGCGCCTGGCGCACGCCGTATTCCATGCGAACGAGCTCGGAGACATGGTGTGAGTCGGTGCAGATGACCAGGCGGACGCCGGCCCGAACCGCCTGACGGATCAGATCCGCGCCGGCGTCGAGGCGTTCCAGCGCCCCGTTCACCTCGAGCCCGACATCGGCGATCTCGAGCGCCTCGATCACCGAGTCGACGTCGAACTCGATTCCGGGCCGGCGACCGATGTAGCGGCCGGAGATGTGGCCGATCGCGTTGACCGTCGGGTCGGAGATCGCCTTGATGAGCCGGACGGTCTGCTCTTCGGCAGACAGGTCGAAGTGAGAATGGACCGAGGCCACGTTCCACTCGAACTCCCGCCTGAAATCGGCGTCGTAGTCGAGGGAACCGTCAGGGCCGATGTTCAGCTCGCAGCCGAACAGGATCCTGATGTCGGGGTTGTCCTCCTGGATCGCACGGAGTCGATCCCGGTGTGCCAGCATCTCGTCGGCTGTCGCCCCGTTGATCGACAGATCGACACCATGGTCGGTGACCGCCACGTATTCGTGGCCGAACCCCACGGCGGCAGCGATCATGTCCTCGGGCGACGACATCCCGTCACCCGAACGATCCGTGTGATAGTGCAGATCTCCACGGATGTCCGCGAGCGTGACCAGGTGCGGCAGATCACCTGCAGCCGCCTTCTCGATCTCGCCGGTGTTCTCCCTGATCGTCGGCGGGACGAACTGCATTCCCAATGCCTCGTAGATCGACGCCTCGGTCTCGCGGGCGATCACCTCGTCGGTCTCGTTGTCGAACAGACCGTATTCGTTCAGCAGCCGGCCGCGATCGATCGCCCGCTGCCGAAGAGCGATGTTGTGCGCCTTGGACCCCGTGAAGTACATCGTGGCGGCGCCGAACTCCTCGGGAGCGACCACGCGCACGTCTACCTGCAGGCCCTCGCGGGTGAGGACCGAGGTCTTCGTCTCACCGTGGCCGATCACCTCGGTCGCGATCGGGTGCCCCGCCACGAAATCCATCACGGGCAAGGGATTGGTGCCTGCGACGGTGATGTCGATGTC
The DNA here is from genome assembly GCA_024641285.1 of bacterium. Lineage (GTDB taxonomy): Bacteria > Actinomycetota > Acidimicrobiia > Spongiisociales > ZC4RG35 > JAHEDH01. The sequence goes on from JAHEDH010000045.1 coordinate 9,036, forward strand.
GCCGATCGTCTCGGAATGGCGGCGCAGGCTCCCGCAGTAGGCGACGTCGGACACGCCGTCCAGCTCCGACAGGGCTTCGACCAGGCGCTTGGCGATCGGCATCGCCTCGGCGATCGGGGTCCTGCGGTCTTTCCCGTGCAACCCGAGCCGCTCGATCGCCTTGGCGATCTTCTCCTCGCTGGTCTTCCCCAACCCCGGCAAAGCGCGCAGTTTCTCGTCGGCGATCGCCGCCTGCAGCTGGTCGAGGTTCTCGATCCCCAACTCGCGCCGCATGAGCTTCAGGGTCTTCGGGCCGATTCCGGGAATCTTCGACAGCCTGACGAACTCGGGCGGATAGGCCTCGCGGAGTGCTTCCAGCTTGTCGATGAACCCGGAATCGACGAACTGTCTGATCTTGTCGGCGGTGGACTTGCCGATCCCTTTGATGGCGATGAGCTCGGTCTTCGACAAGGCGGTGACGTCCTCACCGGAGCCCATGATTCCCGAGATGGCGTTCTCATAGGCGCGCACCTTGAAGCTCTGGGGAGACTCCTCTTCGAGAGTCGTGAGCTCGGCGAGCTCCTGCAGGGCCGCGACCACGTCGCGGGTCGACACCATGGCGACCAAGATAGATGCCCGGGAGCGGCCGGCAGACACCAGCCCATCCCTGCCCGATAGGCCACCTCCGTCGGTAACCTCGTCTCATAGTGACCAACCGCACGAATCCATCGAACAAAGAGCCCCAGAAGAAGCCTGGCTGGCGAGTCGAGGGCATGCCCGAACGGGAGAAAGCCCCCGACGACGACCAGCCTCCGAAGCTGTTCCCGACGCCGCCCGGCGGTCGGTGGTTCTGGATCGCGCTCGTTGCGCTCCTGATCTTCAACATCACCATCTCGAATGCGTTCTTCGGACCGGAAGAACCAACCCGTATCTCATACACCGTGTTCATCGATCAGGTCGAGGCGGGCCATGTCGAGTCGGTCACTTCGACCGAGCAGACGATCCAAGGACAGTTCATCGAGCCACTCTCCGCCGAGGACCTGGGCCTCGACACCGGAACGGAGCCTTCTTTCCTGGGAACGACCCAGGTGCCGGACACGACGTTCTTCGAAACGGAGCGCCCGTCGTTCGCCGACGACGACCTGCTGACCATCCTCACGCAGAACGGCGTCGACGTGAACGCGGAAGACCCGAACGCTCCGCCCCCGCTCTGGGTGCAGCTGCTCACCGGGTTCGGCCCGACGCTCCTGATCATCTGGATCTTCTTCTATCTGTTCAGACGAGCGGGCAGCGCGCTCGGTGGATTCGGAGGCGGGCTGGGAAGGAGCAAGGCAAAGCGCTACGAGGCTTCAGGCGAGCGCACGACCTTCGCCGACGTCGCCGGCATCGAGGACGCCGAGGAAGAGCTCGTCGAGATCGTCGACTTCCTCAAGAACCCCAAGCGATACACGTCGCTCGGCGGCCGGATCCCGAAGGGGGTCCTGCTCTCGGGCGCTCCCGGAACCGGTAAGACACTGCTCGCCAGAGCGGTCGCGGGAGAGGCGGATGTCCCGTTCTTCTCGATGTCCGCGTCCGAATTCATCGAGATGGTCGTCGGCGTCGGAGCGAGCCGGGTCCGGGATCTCTTCACCCAGGCGAAGGAGGTCGCTCCGGCGATCATCTTCATCGACGAGCTCGACGCCATCGGGCGCGCCCGCGGAGGCGGCATGGCTCTCGGCGGGCACGACGAGCGCGAGCAGACCCTCAACCAGATCCTCACCGAGATGGACGGCTTCACCGGGTCGGAAGGTGTGATCGTGATCGCAGCCACCAACCGGCCCGAGATCCTCGACTCGGCGCTGCTGCGTCCGGGCCGCTTCGACCGCCAGGTCCCCGTCAGCCCTCCCGATCAGCGAGGTCGTCAGATGATCCTGGAGGTCCACACCCGCAACGTGCCACTCGGCGACGACGTCGACCTCGGGGCGATTGCATCCACCACGCCGGGAATGGTCGGAGCGGACCTCGCCAACCTCGTCAACGAGGGCGCACTGATGGCAGCTCGACGCAACCACACGAAGGTCATGCTCGGAGACTTCACCGACGCGCTCGAGAAGGTCGTGCTCGGAACGGAGCGTCGGATCATGATGAGCGAGGAGGAGAAGGAACGCACCGCCTACCACGAGTCCGGCCATGCGCTGCTCGGCATGCTCCAGCCGGGCGCGGACCCGGTGCGAAAGATCTCGATCATCCCGCGCGGCCGGGCGCTCGGGGTCACACTCCAATCGCCCGACGCAGACAAGTACAGCTACGGCGAGGATTACCTGATCGGCAAGATCGTCGGCATGCTCGGTGGGCGAGCGGCCGAAGAGGTGATCTACAAGGCCGTCTCGACCGGTGCCGAGAACGACATGGTGCAGGCGACGAACCTGGCCAGGAACATGGTCGGCAGATGGGGAATGTCTCAGAAGATCGGCCCCGTCACCATCTTCGACGACCGGGCAACCGACGCCTTCGGTCGCCCAACCGTTTCGGAGTCGATGATGGAGCTGGTGGACTCCGAGATCCGGCGGATCATCGACGAGGCCTATCAGAAGGCGCTCGGCCAGCTGCAGTCCAACCGCGACAAACTCGAGGCGCTCACTCAGGCACTCCTCGAAAAGGAGACCCTCGAGGAGTCCGATGCCTACGAGATCGCAGGCATCCCGCGGCCGGCCAACCCCAACGAGGCCCCGAAGGCGGAAGTCCTCGACGACTTCGATGATGCGATAGAGCACTCGAAGGACAGCCCGGTCGGCTGATGCCCCACCCGGTAGCGATATCCGGATTCTCGACCGATCCCAACCGATATGAAGCGGGCCGACCTGGATACCCCGTCGAGGCGATCCGATTTCTCGTCGACGGCATCGCAGCGGAGCCTGGCGATCTGATCCTCGACGTCGGGGCCGGCACCGGCAAGCTGACGAGGGAACTGATGTCGACGGAGGCGACGGTCGTGGCACTCGACCCCGTCGAGGCGATGGTTCGACTCGTTCCCGGCTTTGCGCCGCGTGCTCACGTGGCGCTCGGCGTGGCCGAGAATCTGCCGGTGGCAACCTCCTCAGTCGCAGCGATCACCGTGGCACAGGCGTTCCACTGGTTCGACCCGGAACGCGCCTGGGCCGAATTCGCCAGAGCTCTCCGACCGGGCGGTGTGGTCGCGCTGATGTGGAATGCGAGGTTGCGCGAGGTCGAGTGGGTCGATCGGATCTGGAGCCTGATGGATCGGATCGAGAGAACCGCTCCCTGGGGGGACGACGATCGGCCGGACCAATTCGCTCCGCGACCCGACTTCTCGCCTCCCGAGCGCGCCTCCTTCCCTCATGCGGTGGCGATGGACGAGGCGACGGTGATGGCACGCATGATGTCCGTGAGCCATGTCGCCGTGCTCCCGGAGGCCGCCCGGTCACAGGTCCGTCGGGAGATCTCGTCGATCCTCCGTGATGCCGACGAACCGCTCGAGATCACCTACCGAACCGACGTGGTGATACGACGCCGCCGGTGACGCATGGGCTCGACCAGGCGTGGGCGGGACGGCGGATCGGATACGCTGAGCCGATGGACATGCTCCGGCTCTACATCGATGGCGGCTACGTCGACTCCGACTCCGGCCAGACCTTCCATACAGTCAACCCGGCCACGGAAGCGATCATCACCGAGGTCCAACAGGCGTCGGATGCCGACGTGGACCGGGCGGTGGATTCGGCGAGACGCGGCTTTGCCGAATGGTCGGCCATGACAGGCGCCGAACGCGGGCGGATCCTCAACGGGGCGGCCCGACTCCTGCGGGAGCGGAACGAAGAGCTGGCCCGACTCGAGGTGCTGGACACGGGCAAGCCGATCGCCGAGGCGATCACGGTCGACGTGCTGTCCGGCGCCGACTGCGTCGAGTACTACGCCGGCATGGCCGCAACACTGAAGGGCGATCACTACGACCTCGGAGGCGACTTCGCCTACACCCGCCGCGAGCCGCTCGGCGTCACCGGCGGTATCGGCGCATGGAACTACCCGATCCAGATCGCCTGCTGGAAGTCGGCGCCGGCCCTGGCGTGCGGCAATGCGATGGTCTTCAAACCCGCCGAGCTGACACCGCTGACGGCTGCCAGGTTGGCCGAGGTGTACACGGAGGCCGGCGTGCCGGACGGCGTCTTCAACGTCGTCCAGGGCGACGCCCGGACCGGCCAGGCCATGGTCGCTCACCCTGGGATCGCCAAGATCTCATTGACGGGCGAGGTCGGCACCGGCAAGAAGGTCATGGCGGCTGCCGCCGCAACCCTCAAGCACGTGACGCTGGAGCTCGGAGGCAAGTCCCCGCTCATCGTCTTCGAAGACGCCGACATCGACAATGCGGTCTCGGCCGCCCTGCTCGCCAACTTCTACACCCAGGGCGAGGTCTGCTCCAATGGGACCAGGGTGTTCGTGCACGAATCGATCCACGCGGACTTCATCGGGCGCCTCGCCGCCAGGGCGGAGAAGATGACGATCGGCGACCCGCTCGACCCGGCCACCGACGTCGGGGCGCTCATCTCCGAGGGTCACTTCCAAAAGGTGCTCGGCTACATCGACATGGCCCGAGATGCCGGAGCCCGACTGGTATGCGGCGGGGGAAGGCCGCCCGGCATCGATCGCGGCTGGTTCGTCGAGCCCACGGTGTTCGACCAGTGCACCGATGACATGCGGTTCGTTACCGAGGAGATCTTCGGGCCGGTCATGGCCGTGCTCACTTTCGACTCCGAGGACGAAGTCGTCGCCCGCGCCAACGACACCGTCTACGGCCTCGCCGCCGGGGTGTTCACCAATGACCTCGCCCGGGGCCATCGAGTGGCCGCCGCGCTCGATGCCGGGGTCGTCTGGATCAACACCTACAACCTCACACCCATCGAGATCCCGTTCGGCGGGTACAAACAATCGGGTATCGGTCGTGAGAACTCACACGCCGCCATCGAGCACTACACGCAGCTCAAGTCGGTCTATGTCGCAAGCGGAGACGTCGACGCCCCCTACTGAGCAAACCGATTCGTGTTCGGGGCGACGGCCGGTCGGCCGTCGCCCCGAGACGACTTCTACGGGAGCCAGGCCCTCCAGGTGTCCTCGTGGGCTGCGACCCAGTCTGCGGCCACCTCGGAGGGATCCTTCCCGTCGATCTCCATCGGGGGCAGCATCTCGAGTTGATCGTCCGTCGTGATCTCGAAGTTCTGGAGGAACTCGAAGACCGCCGGATCCTTCTCCTCGAGCATCGCAGACGCTGCCTTGAACAGTGCGTCCTCGGGATAGTCGCAATCGACCCCACCGTCGCCTGCGGCCGCACTGGCGCCGCACTCGTCCGTGTAAGTCGGCAACGCCACGTTGACCAGGTCGTACTTGGCGACCGCCGCCGTCGGGGTCCACCAGTACATGATGATCGGCTCGTCGGCCGCCACCCTGGCATCGAGCTCGGCAACCGTCGCTGGCTCCGACCCGGAGAACTGGACCTGGAACGGCAGCCCGAGATTGGCGATGATCTGCTCGTCGTATTGGGAGTAGGAGGGATCGGTGCCGAGGAAGCGACCGAGATCGCCGGTCTCCGCGGTTGCGAACTCAGCGGCAACCGCCGGATCCTGGTAGCCCTCCCAGGTCGCCAGCGCCGGGTTCTGGTCGATCACGTAGCTCGGCACGAACCATCCGATCTTGCCGACTGCACCGAGCTCGCCCAGGTCGACCACCGAGCCATCGTCGAAGTAGGCGGTTTCGGCGTCGGTCACGCCCGACGGCCAGATCTCGAGCACTGCGTCGAGCGTGCCGTCCGCCATGCCGGTGAACATGGCATCGTTCTCGTTCACCTCGGTGATCTCCACCGGGTTGCCGAGTTCGCTTTCGATGATGTTCTTGGCGACTTCGGCATTGAGACGCGACGCCGACCACGGGTTGACGATCAGCGTGATCGTTGGCTTCTCGCCGTCTGTGCCGCTCGCGGCATCCGAGCCGTCTCCGCAGGCGGCCAGGGCCAACGCGAGCACCGTGACCAGCACCACGAGTCTCTTGCCCGTGATCGATCTCCTCCACGACCTCTTGTCCATCATTCATCTCCTCCGTTTTGCGGCCCGTCGAAAGGGCGGTCGACCTACATTACGCAGATGGGCTCTCACCCCGCCTCCGACAACGGGCAGATCATCGATCCGGTCATCACCGTCGACGGCATGTGGCAGGTGTTCGGCGTCAAGCCGGAGCCGGCGATCGAGATGGCGCGACGCGGCGCCGGCCGGGCGACAGTCCTCCAGGAGACCGGGTGCACCATCGCCGTGCGAGACGTCCACTTCCAAGTCCGGCGCGGCGAGACCTTCGTCGTGATGGGCCTGTCCGGATCTGGCAAATCGACCTTGATCCGCGGCACGGCGCGCCTCGCCGACATCACACTCGGTCGTGTCCTGCTCGACGGGGAAGACCTGACCGCAATGGATGCCGAGACGCTGCGGCGTGTCCGTCGGGAGAAGATGTCGATGGTGTTCCAGCACTTCGGGCTCTTCCCACACCGCCGTGTCATCGACAACGTGGCCTACGGGCTCGAGGTGCAGGGTGTCGACAAGAAAGAGCGCCACCGGCGCGCACTCGAAGTCATCGAAACGGTGGGCCTGGCCGGATGGGGCCAGCACTACCCCCAGCAGCTGTCGGGCGGCATGCAACAGCGGGTCGGGCTGGCCCGCGCCCTGGCAGTCGATCCAGAGGTCCTGTTCTTCGACGAGCCGTTCTCTGCGCTCGATCCGCTCATCAGAAGGGACATGCAGGACGAGCTGATCCGGCTCCAGCGAGACCTGCAGCGGACCATCGTCTTCATCACCCACGACTTCGCTGAGGCCATCAAGCTCGGTGACAGGATCGCGATCATGAAGGACGGCGTGTTCGATCAGGTCGGCACCGCCGCAGAGCTGATCAGCAACCCGGCCACCGACTACGTCCGGGAGTTCACGAACGACATCCCGAAGGTCAAGGTGCTCACCGCCCGCGACGTGATGGAAGTCACGACTACCGGAAGCGGCTGGCGGGAGGTCCGGGAAACGGACACGGTCGAGAGCTTCGTGCCGTTCCTCCTCGACGACATCCGGCCGCTGACAGTCGTCGACGACACCGGCCGGCCGATCGGGCTCGTCGATCGGGCAGCGGTCTCACGGTTGCTCGGGAGCGACCGGTGAGCGTCGCGGCGCCGACTGCACGCCCGTTCGAGACCACAACGGTACAGCGCGCGATCCCCTGGCTCGTTCTCGCGGTCGGCATCATCGGCCTGCAGATCGCCTTCGGCTGGGTGGACGGTTTTCCCGCCGCATGGGACCTCACGTTCGAGACACCGATCGACGACGCCGGCGCCTGGATGCGGGCGAACCGACGCAGCCACTGGCTGTTCACGGGGCTCTTCTCCCCGCTCAGCGGGATCATCGACGGGGCGATCGACGCCGTCGGGGGCTTCCTGGCATGGCTCCCCTGGTATGTGCTCATCGCGCTCGTCTTCCTGATCCCGGCGAGGGTCAGGCAGTTTCGGGCCGGTGCCGTGGCTGCCTTCGCTCTCGTCTACTGCGGCTTGATCGGATTGTGGGAGGAATCCCTCGAGACGCTGGCGCTCATGTCCGTGGCGGTGTTCATCGCAGTGCTGGTCGGTGTGCCGCTCGGCGTGTGGGGTGCCATGAACCACAGGGTCGAGGCGATGATCCGTCCCGTCCTCGACGCCATGCAGACCATTCCGGCATTCGTCTACTTCCTCCCGCTCTTCATGTTGTTCGGAATCGGGAACGTTCCAGCCGCGGTCGCGACGATCATCTACGCCCTGCCGCCGGTCGTGCGGCTGACGACACTCGGTGTCAAACGGGTGTCTCCCCAGGCAGTCGAGGCGTCACGCATGTTCGGCTCGACCACCCGCCAGACACTGCTCAAAGTGCAATTGCCGATGGCGCGTCCGACGATCCTCACGGGACTGTCCCAAACCATCATGATGGCGCTCGGCATCGTGGTCCTGGCAACCCTGGTTGGAGCATCCGGTCTCGGCAGCCCGGTCCTTCAGAGCCTCAACCAGCGGCGAACAGGAAGGGGAATCGCCGCCGGGTTGGCGATCGTCGCCGTCGCGATGGTCCTCGACAGGATCTGGCGATCACTCGCCCAGAGCGAACGAACCGCGCGAATCGACCGGCGGGTCTTGGGATGGACGGCCATCGGCCTGGCGGGCGCAACGGCGATCGGAGTGGCGCTTGGGTGGGTTGATTTCCCCAGCGTGTGGACACCGTCGCTGTTCGACCCGATGGACCAGGCCGTCACCTGGGCCCGGGACAACCTGAGCTTCCTGACCAGGCCCTTCTCGGATTTCGTGGTCGCCTCGATCTACATCCCGGCGCGCGACTTCCTCACCGATACCGCAGCCTGGCCGGTGCTCGTCTTCGTGGTGGCATGGGTCGGGTGGATGCTCAAGGGATGGCGCCTGGCCGTATTCGCCGTTGCCGGCGTCCTGACCATAGGGCTCATAGGCATGTGGGAGCTCTCCATCGACACGCTCGTCCAGGTGATCATCGCCTCGGTGCTGGCGGTTGCAGTCGCGGTCCCGCTGGGGGTCTGGGCGGGTCGCCGGCCGCGGGTGGAAGCGTTCTTCGGACCGATCCTCGACGCCCTGCAGACCGTGCCGTCCCTCGTCTACATCATCCCTGCGGTGATCCTGTTCACCGTCGGCATCGTCCCCGGCATCATCGCCACGGTGTTGTACGCCATCGTCCCGGGGATCCGGATCACGGCCCTCGGCGTGCGCCAGGTGCCGACCGAGACCGTCGAGGCGTCCAGGACGTTCGGCGCCACACCACGCCAGACGATGTTCGGCGTGCGGCTGCCGCTCGCCGCACCGACGATCATGGCGGGGATCAACCAGGTGATCATGATGGTGCTGGCGATGGTGATCATCACAGGTCTGGTCGGCGCCGGCGCTCTCGGCTTCGAAACGGTTCGGTCGCTCCAGAGGAGCCTGTTCGGGCTCGGTTTCGAGGTCGGTCTGGCACTGGTGGTGATCGCCATGATCCTCGATCGTTTCACCGAGGCCGCGGCCGAGCGGCTCCAGCCTCCCGGTGGGCACTGACGGCCCTGAGCGGACGCGTGGCAGAACGGATCTCCCACCGCCCTCCGTTCACGCCCTCCGATAGCATCGCTTTCGTGTCTGCCACTCCACACCGTTGATGCCCGATCAGTACGACTTCGTGATCGTCGGAGGCGGCTCGGCCGGGTCGGCCCTGGCGAGCCGACTGTCGGCGGATCCGTCCAACCGCGTGCTCGTCCTCGAAGCCGGACGGCCCGACTACCGCTGGGATGTCTTCATCCACATGCCGGCGGCCCTGGCCTTCCCGATCGGCAGCAGGTTCTACGACTGGCGGTACGAGACCGAGCCCGAGCCGCACATGAACGGTCGGCGCATCTACCACGCCCGCGGCAAGGTCCTCGGAGGCTCCTCCTCGATCAACGGGATGATCTTCCAGCGTGGCAACCCGATGGACTACGAACGATGGGCGGCCGATCCGGGCATGGAGACCTGGGACTACGCCCACTGCCTCCCGTATTTCCGGCGCATGGAGACCTGCCTGGCGGGTGAGGACGAATACCGCGGCGGCGACGGGCCGCTCAAACTCGAACGCGGGCCGGCGGCCGGTCCCCTGTTCGAGGCCTTCCTCGAGGCGGCGCAGCAGGCGGGCCACCCACTGACGAGCGACGTCAACGGATATCGACAGGAGGGGTTCGCCGCCTTCGACCGCAACGTCTACCGGGGTCGACGCCTGAGCGCAGCACGGGCCTACCTGCACCCGGCGATGAGCCGCCCCAACCTCGAGGTGAAGACGCGAGCGACGGTCTCACAGATCCTCTTCGATGGCAGCCGGGCCACCGGCGTCGAATACACCGAGCGTGGACGACACCGCCAGGTCGCTCGGGCGGGCGAGGTGATCCTGTGTGGCGGAGCGTTCAACAGCCCCCAACTCCTCCAACTGTCCGGGATCGGAAATGCAGCCGAACTCGAGCCGCTCGGCGTGGAGGTGGTGCACCATCTCCCCGGCGTCGGAGAGAACATGCAGGACCACCTCGAGGTCTACATCCAGCACAGGGCCACCCAGCCGGTGTCGATCCAGCCGTGGATGGCGATGTGGCGACGCCCGCTCGTCGGGTTGATGTGGCTCTTCCGGAAGGGCCCTGGAGCGACCAACCATTTCGAGGCGGGCGGGTTCATCCGCAGCAATGACGAGGTGGACTGGCCGAATCTGATGTTCCACTTCCTGCCCATCGCCATCCGCTACGACGGCAGCTCACCGACCGGAGGCCACGGATACCAGGTCCACGTCGGGCCGATGTACTCGAACTCGATGGGTTGGTGCAAGATCCGGTCGACCGACCCTCGGGTCAAGCCCGCCATCCGGTTCAACTACCTGTCAACGGATCAGGACAAACGGGAGTGGATCGAGGCGGTCCGAAAGACCCGTGAGATCTTCGCCCAGCCGGCGTGGGCAGGCTTCGACGGCGGCGAGATATCGCCCGGACCGTCGGTCGAAACCGACGACGAGATCCTCGATTGGGTCCGGACCGACGCAGAGACGGCGTTGCACCCGTCATGCACGGCCCGAATGGGAACCGACGAGATGTCGGTGATCGATCCCCGCTCGATGAAGGTCCACGGACTCGAGGGGATCCGGGTGGTCGACGCCTCGTCGATGCGATACGTCACCAACGGCAACATCTACGCCCCGGTGATGATGCTGGCTGAGAAGGCCGCAGACCTGATCCTCGGCAACACCCCGCTCGCCCCCGAGCACGTCGAGTGGTACCGACACGGGCCCTGAGGCCCGCCCGCTTCGCAGCCGCCGGAGCCTGCGATACTCCACGTCGTGCGCAAGATCCACCTGATCCCCCACCGATCCTCGGCTCGCAGCCGATCGTGAGCGGCCTGCTCGCAGGCATCGTCGAATCATGGGCGGGCGATCCTGATCTCGAGGGTGAGTTGGTCCACGTTCGGACGAGACCGGCCCGTGGTGCGATCACCGCACCGATCGACCCGCCGCTCCCCCCGTTGCTCGCAGCCCGATACGCCGAGCGTGGCATCGGGGACCTCTACCGGCACCAGGCGAGAGCCGTCGAGTCGATCAGGCGCGGCAACCACACGGTGGTCGTCGCCGGGACCGCCGGCGGCAAGACGCTCTGCTACCAGGCCCCGATCGTCGAATCGATCCTGGAACAACCGAAGTCGTCGGCGCTGCTCGTCTACCCGACGAAGGCTCTTGCCCAGGATCAGCTGCGATCGTTCCGCGATCTCGGGATCCCCGAGGTGAATGCTGCGACCTATGACGGAGACACACCAGCCGACGAGCGATCGCGCGTGAGGCGGAGCAGCAACGTGGTCCTGACCAATCCGGACATGCTGCATGTCGGCATCCTCCCGAGCCACGAGCGTTGGGCCGACTTCCTCCATCGTCTGGACTACGTCGTCGTCGACGAGATGCACACCCTCCGCGGGATCTTCGGCACCCACGTCGCCATGATCCTGCGGCGCCTCCGCCGGATCGCCGACCTCTACGGAGCGACCCCGACGTTCGTGTTCGGCTCGGCCACGATCGGCAATCCCGAGGAGTTGGCTTCCTCGCTCTGCGGTATGGACGTGAACGTGATCGACGACGACAGTTCACCGGTCGGAGATCAGACGATCGCACTGTGGAACCCTCCCCTTACGGACCTCGACCTCAATCGGAGGCGATCCGCCCTCGTGGAATCGACCGACCTGTTCCTCGACCTGGTTCGTCGCGACGTCCACACCATCGCCTTCGCCCGCAGCAGGAAGGCGACCGAGTTGATGTATCGCTGGGCGCGTGAGCGGTTGCCGACCACCGAGCGGGACCGGATCGCCCCCTATCGCGGCGGCTACCTCCCCGAGCAACGTCGCCGCATCGAAGCCCGGCTGTTCAGCGGGCAGCTGGCGGGGATCGTCGCCACGAATGCGCTCGAGCTCGGGATCGACGTCGGCGGGTTGGACGCGGCTCTCCTGACGTCGTTCCCCGGAACGATCTCGGCGTTCCGACAGCAGGCCGGACGGGCCGGACGCGGGCGCGACGAGTCCCTCGTGACGCTGGTCGCCGGAGAAGACGCCCTTGATCAGTACTTCATGACACACCCCGACGAGCTGTTCACCCGCCCGCCCGAGGCGGCCGTGATCAACCCCGCCAATCCGCTGGTGGCCGAAGCGCACGCGGCGTGCGCCGCCAATGAGCTGCCGCTGACGATCGACGACCGGGACATTCTCGGGACGGCGATGGAAGAAGCCGCGAACCGGCTGGTCCAGGCGGGCCATCTCAAGCTCAAGGAGGGCCGGCTCTTCTGGGCGCGCAGACAGCGGCCCGCCCCACAGGTGAACATCAGGACCAGCGGCGGGACCGCGTTCGTCATCGTCGGGCCGGACGGTGCCATCGGCACGTTGGACGAGGAGCGGGCATTTCGGGACGGGCACGAAGGAGCGGTCTATCTCCACGAGGGTGAGACGTTCGTGGTGGACGCGTTGGACCCGCAGCGACGCGAGATCAGAGTGACTCCTCGAATGGTCGACTACTACACGCAGCCGCAGACCGAGAAGATCCTCGAAGTCATCGAGTCGGAGGCGAAAGACCGCATCGGCCCCGTCGGCCACCACTACGGCATCGTCAGGGTCGAATCCCACGTGACCGGATACCAGAAGCGCAAGCTCGGGAGCCGGGAGGTGATGGACACGGTGTATCTCGACCTCCCTCCCACCGTGTTTCAGACGGAGGGCATCTGGTTCACCATTCCCGAGCAGGTGCTCGTCGACGCCGACATCGACCCGATGACCGCCCCGGGCGCGCTCCACGCCGCCGAACACGCCGGCATCGCGATGATGCCACTGATGGCGATCTGCGACCGGTGGGACATCGGCGGCCTGTCGACCCCCTGGCATCCGCAGGTGGGTGGCCCGACCATCTTCATCTACGAGGCCTATCCGGGTGGGGCCGGAATCTCGCCGGTGGCATTCCGAGCGGGGCGAGATCATCTCGTGGCGACGGTCGAGGCCGTGCGGTCGTGCCCCTGTCTCGCCGGATGCCCGTCGTGTGTTCAGTCCCCGAAGTGCGGAAACG
>JAHEDH010000165.1 GCA_024641285.1 bacterium
AGTACGGGCTGCTCGGCACCACGGAGGCATTCATCCAGCTTGCCGCAGTCGCAACGGTGACCGTCGTCCTGGCGCTGCGCTCGAAGTCCGAGTTGCTCGCAGGCGTCGGGCTCCTGGGAGCGGCGACCGCCCCGATCCTCATCGGCGGGAGACTCGAGGTTCCCGGTGGCGATGCCGCCTACCTCGCTGTCGTCGGCGTCGCAGCAACGGTCCTCCTCATCCGGATGCAATGGCTCTTCTCGTACGTCGTGGCCGTCGCCTCGATCACCCTCGCCGTTTCCCTCGAGGTCGCCTGGGAACTCCTGGACGACCTGGTCGGGTTGTCGACCCGTCCGCCCACGACGCCGGACGTCATTGCCGCAATCGCTCTCGCATGGGTCCTTTTGGTCGGCATCCCGCTCTACCTCGCCGACGGGCCGGCCCGTGGCCAGCGGATCTCGACGGCGCTCCCGGCGGTCACGACCAGCTTCGGCAGCCCTTTGGTCTACGCCGCGCTCTACGGCGCGTTCGCCGGTGACCTCACCAGATTCGGATGGGCGATGATCGCTGCAGGCGGGGCAGGGCTCCACGCAGCTACGGGCGTCTGGCTCAACCGTCGCGGTCGCGACCTGGTTGCACGGGTCCAGATCATCCCGACGGTGATCCTGGGGATCTTGGCGATGGCCGCCGGCTTGTCGGGAGACTGGGTTCTCGTCGGCATGGCCGCCATTTCGGCCGGCGCGGTCATCGGCGGCACCCGTACCGGGATCAGGACGCTGACCGATGTGGGGCATGCTGGCATGGCGCTGACGTTCGTTGCGACTGCGATCACGACTTCGCTCGTCTCCGGAGACCTCCGGACTATCGGAGATCTGATGCCCGCGGCCCTCGTGATCATCGTCATCACCCTGACCGGTATCGGATTGTGGATCGACGAGACCGAGACGTTCGACGCCGAGAAGGTGTATCTCGTGGCGGCATTCGTGGGATCGATCGGGTGGATGCTCGTCGAGTTCCCCAGGCTGGGCGAGAACGGGCTCGCTGCCGTGACCGCCGGCTGGGCCGTGCTCGGATTGGGCGCCGTGACCGCCGCCAAGATGAGCGGTTCTCGGTCGATGCTGGGACTCGGGTTCACGACGCTCGGGATCTCCATGGCCAAGCTGTTCCTCGTGGACCTGGCGGAGGCGACGCCGGTGGCCCGGATCTCGCTGTTCGCCGGGATCGGCATCGCACTGCTTGCAGTCGGATACTGGCTCGGCGACAACGACTTCCGGGCGGACGAGCCCATCGAAGGGCTCACGCCCGCGATGGATCAGGAGTCGTAGACGACGACGTCGACCTGGTCCGCCAGCCGGTCGAGCTCGAGGTATGCGGCGCCGAACATCGTGAAATCACCCGTGTCCGCCGGGCACTCGAACATCGTCTCCTCGGCGATCTGAAGCCAGCGATCCACGGTTTCGTCTATCGAGTCATCCGGTGTCGGCCGCAGCGTCGGTGCCGCCTCACGGAGGAGTACGAGCGCGGCCGAGCATTCCACTTCGGACGGCTCCCCGACAGCGAGATCCGGGAGCACGGCTTTGGTGTCTTCCCATAAAGGGATCCACTGAGGCGGTTGCGGTCGCTCGATCAGGCCACAGGCGGACACCATCATCATCAAAGTCACGACGAGAGTTGCGGAACGGATACTCACACGGTCAGAGTAGGCCGACACGGTGCATGTGCTCCGCCACGCCCTGGAGGCAGAGATGAACGACCAGATGACGATGATCGTGGAGATCCCACGAGGCAGTCGGAACAAATACGAGATGGATCATGAAACCGGTGAGATCTTCCTGGACCGGACGTTGTTCACCGCAACCCGCTACCCGGCGGACTACGGATTCATCCCCCACACCCTCGCCGAGGACGGTGACCCGTTGGACGCCATGGCGCTGGTGTCCGAGCCGACGTTCCCCGGGTGCCGCGTGAGAATTCGGCCGATCGGCGCGTTCTTGATGAAGGACCGCGGCGAATCCGATCACAAGATCCTCGGGGTTCCGCTGGGTGACCCGATCTGGCGGGACGCCCGCTCGCTCGATGACGTGCCCCCTCACATCCTGCGCGAGTTGGAGCACTTCTTCTCGATCTACAAGGACCTGGAAGAGGCCAAGACGGACACGCTGGGCTGGATTCCGCTCGAGGAGGCCGCCACCATCATCGAAAACGCCATTGCGGCATACGAACCGTGATCACGGCGCCGGTTCGAACCCCTCGGAGAGCAACTTCGCGAATCCGTCGGCGTCGATGACCGGAACCCCGACCGCCTCGGCCTTGGTGACCTTGGAGGCGCCCGGAGACTCACCGGCGATGAGCGCCGTCGTCTTGTTGGACACCGAGCCCGTCACCTTGGCGCCGAGCGCCTCGAGCGCGTCCTTCGCCTCGTCCCGCGAGTGATCCGGGAGCGTTCCGGTCACGACGAAGGTGAGTCCATCCAGCAGGCCGGTCCCGCTTCCTTCGGGCTCGGGGTTCTCCATCCGGACGCCGGCCTCCGCCATCCGCCGAATCAGCTCCTGGTTGTCCGACTCCGAAGCCCACTCCGCCCAGGCCTCGGCGATGACCGGCCCGATGCCGTCGAGGTCGGTGAGCTCCGCGCCATCGACCGCCATCAGGGCGTCCATCCTGCGGAAGTGTCGAGCGAGCTCCTTGGCTGCTGACGGGCCGACGTGGCGGATGCCCAAGCCGACGATGAGTCTGGCGAGTGGCCTGTCCCTTGCGGTGTCGATGCCTGCCAGCAGGTTCGAGATGGACACATCACCCCAGCCCTCGTAGCCCTCGAAGTCGGACGCCCCCAACGTGAAGATGTCCGCCGGGTCGGTGATCTTGCCCTCGGTGAGCAGGAAGTCGATCGTCTTGTAGCCGAGGCCATCGATGTCCATCGCCGAGCGCCCGGCGAAATACGCCAGCCACTCACGTAGCCTTGACGGGCACTCGTACCCGCCGGTGCAGCGCGCATCCTTCTCGCCCTCGGGCTTGAGGATCGGGTTGCCACAGAACGGGCAGTCCTCCGGCATCGACCAGATCCGCTCGGACCCGTTGCGAAGCGACTCGACCGGCCCAAGGATTTCCGGGATCACATCGCCGGCTCGTCGCACGACGACCGTGTCCCCGATCCTCACGTCCTTTCGATGCACCTCATCCTCGTTGTGCAATGTGGCCATACCGACGTTGGCGCCCCCGACGAAGACCGGCTCGAGGACTGCGAACGGGGTCGCCCGTCCGGTTCGCCCGACGTTGATCTGGATGTCCCGGAGGAGGGTCGTCCGTTCTTCGGGAGGGAACTTGTAGGCAATCGCCCAGCGAGGGGCCCTCGAGGTGAATCCGAGCGCCTCCTGGTCGGCGATGGAGTCGACCTTGATCACGACGCCGTCGGTCTGGTAGTTGTGGTCGCGCCTGCTGGCATCCGCCGCCTCGACGTAGGCCTTGACCCCTTCGAGATCGGCAACCGCTTGCGAGGCGGGATTGACGCGCAGCCCGAGCTCGCGGAGGTATCCCATGGTCTCGGTATGGGTGGTGAACGTCGGGCCGCCCTCGATGATGCCTGCCTGATAGATCCAGATCGAGAGACGGCGATCTGCGGTCATCGCCGGATCCTTCTGCCTCACCGACCCGGCGGCGGCGTTTCGTGGGTTGGTGAACAGCCGATCGTCGGCTTCCGACTGGCGCTGGTTGAGCGCCTCGAAGGCGTCGAGCGGCATGTAGACCTCGCCGCGGACCTCCAACAGGTCGGGCACCTCGGAACCGCGCAACCGGAGCGGGATCGCCTCGATCGTCCTCAGGTTGGCGGTGATGTTCTCACCGGTGGTGCCGTCGCCGCGGGTCGCGCCGAGGGTGAAGAGCCCCCGCTCGTAGGTGAGTGTGACCGCCAGGCCGTCGATCTTCAGCTCACAGACGTAGCCGGCCGGGGGACGGTCGAGCAGCCGCACCATGCGCTGCTCCCACGCATCGAGCTCTTCGGGCGACTCGGCATTGTCGAGTGACAGCAAATTCCGCCGGTGCGTGACCTCCGTGAAGAGATCGGACGGCGGCGCTCCGACACGCTGGGTTGGTGAGTCCGGCTTGACGAGTTCCGGGTGCGCCTCCTCCAGGTGTCGCAGCTCCTTGACGAGAGCGTCGTACTCGGCGTCGGCCACGACCGGATCGTCGAGGATGTAATAGCGATAGGCGTGATCTCTGATCAGCTCGCTGAGCTCATCGACCCGGCCGGCAGGATCCATCACCACCCCGTGTCAGCGGTCCCAATCCGGGGCGAAGCTTGGATTGACGAGGCGACGGTCCTTCGGAAGGCCGTTGATCGCGGCAATCTGCTCGGGCGAGAGCCGCACATCGATCGCGGCGAAGTTCTCGGCGATGTGGTCGGGCGAGGTCGCTTTCGGGATCGCCACGACCTTGTCCTGTTCGAGGAGCCACGCCAGGGCGACGGCCGTCGGACCGACTCCCAGGTCGTGGGCGATGTCGTTCATCACGGCGTAGTCGGCCACTTTGCCCATCGCAAGCGGCGAGTAGGCAGTGATCATGAAGTCCTGTTCCCGCGCCATCGAGCACAGCAGGTCCTGGCCGAGAAGGGGGTGGTATTCGATCTGGTCGGCGAAGACCCGGGCGTGACGCTGGGCTTCGTGAACGATGGCAGAGGTGGCGTTGCTCAGACCGATGTGACGGACTTTGCCCTGATCCTGGAGGTCGAGCATCGCCCCGAGCGTCTCTCCGAGCGGCACCGTCTGGATTGGCCAATGGATCAACAGAAGGTCGACGTAATCGGTTCCGAGCTTGCGAAGGCTCTGTTCGGTGCTGGAGATGACGCTCGGCGCCGCGTGGCTGCCGTTGGCGATCTTGGTGGTGAGGAAATACTCGTCACGCGGCACCCCCGATGACGCCAACGCCTCACCGACGAACTCCTCGTTGTCGTACATCTGGGCGGTGTCGATGTGGCGATACCCGATGTGCATCGCATGGAGAACGGCATCCCGGCACGTCTGACCCGCAAGTCTGAAGGTACCGAAGCCGAGAGACGGAACCTTGACGCCCTGAATGGTCGTTCGCATGTGCACTCCTCCTGGCAGCGGCCATCGGATCTGCATCCGATTCGGCTCGGAGCGTAACGGCCGCGGACATCACCGGGGTCCTCCCGCCGCCATCCTGCCGACTCCCCGTTGTCAATCGATGATCGCCCCGCCGAGCACTTCGTCACCCTCATAGAACGCGATCGTCTGACCGGGTGCGATGGCGAATTGAGGCTCGTCGAACTCGACCCGCGGAGCGGCTCCGAACCGCAACGTGGCAGGAGCGGGCTCGCCGTGCGCCCGGTATTGCGCTGCGACACGGTCTGGCAGGTGGTACCCGGACACCGACGTGACGTCGCGGATCGGGACTTCCTGGCGGGCCAGCTGCTCTCGACGCCCGATGACGACGGTGTTGGTCTCGGGTCGGATGTCGGTGACGTACCTGGGCTCACCCACGGCGAAATTGAGGCCGCGTCGTTGGCCGATCGTCACATCGACGATCCCCCGATGCTCCCCGACGACGGCACCCGACTCGTCCACGATCGGACCCCGATGTTCGACCTGCGGCGCCTGGGACCTGATGAAAGAGCGATAGTCGCCCGATCCCACGAAGCAGATGTCCTGACTCTCGGGCTTGTTGGCCGTTCGCAGTGACAACCCGGCAGCGATTCGCCGTGTCTCGGACTTGTCGATCCCGCCGACCGGGAACCGCACGTTCTCGAGCTGGCTCTGGGTCAACATCGACAGCACGTAACTCTGGTCCTTGTCCTGGTCGACCCCTCGCAGCAGCCTCCAGCGGCCGTCACGGAAATCGGTCCGGGCGTAGTGCCCGGTCACCAGCACGTCACATTCGAAGTCTTGCATCTGATCGACCAGCCGATCGAACTTGACGGTGCGGTTGCATTCGATGCACGGGTTGGGCGTTCTCCCGGATACGTAGTCGGCGAGAAACCGATCGA
>JAHEDH010000166.1 GCA_024641285.1 bacterium
CTTCCAAGCCACGGGTACGGTCAAGCCGACAGTCGGAACGCCGACCGGTCAAAGCCGCATGAACCGAACAACACACCCGATCTGAAGGCCGTCGGAAACCATCCGGCGGCCTTCTCCGTTGACAGCTCGTCCAGGTCGACTCCGAATTGACCGAACAGCTCTGTTCCCACCCGACTTCTGGCAGCCCGTACCCGGCACGCTCCTCGGGCGTCATCGCCCGCCAGTGCCCCGCCGACGTTCTGAGCCCGCCTATCCCAGCACAGGTTGGTCCCGTTCTTCGCCAGTGGCTCTTCGTGGTTGAATGCGGGTGGTGTCCTCCACCACTCGTCGAGCCGCCTTTCTCGGTTTCCGCGACATGCTCCCGTTGATGATTCCGGCGTTCCCGTTTGGTGCCGTGCTCGGCCTCGCGATCGCCCAGACCGAGTTCGTCCCGAACTTCATAGGCTGGCTCAGCTCGAGCATCATCTTCGGGGGAGCCGCTCAACTCACGGCAGTCACACTGCTCGCCTCCGGTGCCGGCTTCTTCCCTCCGTTGATCGGGGCGGTGGTCGTCAACGTCCGACACGTCATGTACTCGGCCGCCCTGGTGCCGCGCTTCCGCGAACAGCCGAAGTGGTTCAGGTGGTTCGGTCCGTATCTGCTCTTGGATCAGAACTTCGCACTGTCCTCGATCAAGGAAGCCGAGCCCGACGAGTGGCGCGCCTACTACCTGGCTGCGGGAGCTTCCGCCTGGGTCGCGTGGCAGATCGCGGTGGCGGTCGGGATCGTCTTCGGCCCGGTGATTCCCGAAGCGATCGACCTGTCGTTCGCCGTACCGGCGCTTTTCATCGGGCTGCTCGTGCCCAGCCTGCGGACGCGGCCAGCAGCTCTCGCCGCAGTGGTGGGGGCCCTCGTGACGATCGCGTTTGCCGGTGTGCCGAACCGTGGCGGGATGTTGATCGGCGGGCTCGCCGGTGTCATCGCCGGTACCTGGGCCGACCTGAGGAGCGAAACGTGACTGCGTTCTGGGTGATCTTGCTCGCCGGGATCGGCACCTATGCGGCGCGAGCGGTCTTCATCGTGGGCGTGGGCGATCGTGAACTTCCACCTGTGGTCGAGCGCGGCCTGCTCTATGTGGGGCCGGCGGTGCTGGCGGCATTGACCGCTTCGCTGCTGACCAGCCCGGATGGGGTGATGGCGTACATCGAGAACATCCCCGAAGTCGTGGGTTCGATCGTCGGGGTGCTCGCCGCCTTGCGATTCCGCAGGTTCGATGTCTCGTTCGTCGCGGCGGTGGCGGTGTTCTTCGCCCTGACCGCGCTGCTGTGAGAAGGACGACAGTGTGAAATCGACGCTCGGAAATGCCGGCACCGACTTCGCCAAGGGCCGTCGCGGGCTCGCGTGATCCTGGGCGGTGGTATACCGCTTTCAACAAGGGAGCCGCTCGTGTTCGTCGATATCAACGGTCAGAAGCTCCACGTCGTCTCGTTCGGCGCCGGGCCTCGAACCGTGCTCGCCGTCGGGGGCTGGATCGGCAGCTGGGAATTGTGGGAGCAGCCGTTCGAGCTGCTGAGCCGGGACTGGCGGTGTGTCTCGTACGACCACCGGGGATCGGGTGAATCTCCGGCCCATCCGGACTCGATCACACCCGAGACGCTGGTCGCTGATCTGTTCGGTGTCATGGATCTGCTCGAAATCGACACCTGTCTGCTGGCGGGCGAGTCGCTCGGAGCGTTGACGGTCCTCGAGGCGGTTCGAAGGGCTCCAGAGCGTTTCGAGGGCCTGATCCTCGTCGATGGCGCGCCTGGCGTGTCACGGGAGACCGTCGGTCGGCTCGTCGATGGGACGAAGGTGGACTTCCCCGCGACCGTGGCCGCATTCGTCGACGCTTGCGTTCCCGGGTCGGACTCCGAGCATCTCCGTCGATGGGGTCGAAACCTGCTCTCACGCGCCGAGCCGGCGGCGGCGGCTCGGCTTCTCGAGGGCTTTCTGGATCATCCTTCGTCCCTCGACGAGATCGACATCCCGGCACTGGTGATCCATTCGTCCGACGATGAGATCGTCTCCATCGAGGTCGGGCGGTGGATGGCTTCTCAACTCCGGCAGGCGACGCTCGTCGAGCTCGCCGGCGCCGGCCATGTGCCGACTGTCACCAGGCCGCGAGAAGTGGTGGACGCGATTCGAGCCCGTTTCGCCGGCTGACGGTGATCCACTCGCTGCGCGAGACGCGATATCAGTCGTCGTGGGGGTGGGTGGAGGCGGCACGTTCGGAATGCACGTGCCTGGCGGCGTGGGTGGCGTGAGCCGGGTCGTCGAACAGGAGGCGGCCTTCGAGGTCGACCACCTGGCTGCGATACACCTCGCTCAGGATCTCGGCCGTCAGCACTTCGTCTGGTGATCCCTCGGCGATGACCGTCCCGTTCACGAGGATGACGTGGTCGCACGCCTGGGCCTCCTCGAGGTCGTGGGTCGTCAGGATCACGGTGCGGCCCTCGGCGCGCTCCTCTCTGATCACTCCGTTGACGACGACGGCGGAGACGCCGTCGAGACCGGTCATCGGCTCGTCCAACAACAACAGGTCGCGTTCCTGCGCCAGCCCCTGGGCCACGAACACCCGCTGGCGCTGCCCTCCCGAAAGCTCGCTCAGGTGCCTGGCCGACAGATCGGTCAGGTTCAACCGATCGATGGCGGCGTCCACGGCTGCGCGGTCCTCGTCACCGAAACGACGGAGGAATCCGAGGCTCGGGTACCGGCCCATCATCACCACCTCTTGGACCGTCACGGGAAGGGCATCGTTCACCTTGGTGCTCTGCGGCACGAACGCGACCCGCGGTGCGGCCTGCCCGGGATTGGTGGCGAGCACAGTCACCGATCCGGCGCTCGGCTCGTGGATCCCGGCGATGGCGCCCAGCAGCGTCGACTTCCCCGATCCGTTGGGACCGATGACGGCAGTTGTCTGGGAGATGGGGACGGTGAAGTCACACGACGCCAGCGCAACGAGATCGCCGTAGCGGAGTTCGACGCCCGTGCCGATCGCAGCGTGGGTCAGGTCCGGCACGATGGACACACTCCTTCGACCTCGAGCGAGTGACCCGTGAGGTCCCAGCCCGTGGAGCGGGACAAGCCGGCCAGAATCCGGTCGAGCGAGGCCTCTTCGGACTCGCCGAGCTCGATGTCTTCGACGCTGCCGCAATCGGTGCATACGGCGTGGTGGTGATGCCCGGTGAGCCACTCGGCGAGCTCGTATCTGGCGAGCCCGTCGGCGTCGTGCTGGCGCCGGAGGATGCCGGCCTCGTCGAGCACGGTGAGGGACCGGTAGAGGGAGGAGAGCGGCACGTCGTGGGTCTCGTCGAGTAGCTCTGCGGCCGAGCGCGGGCCCGGTGCCTCGCTGAGCGTGTCGATGACCTTCCGCCTGCCGGCCGTGTACCGGACGTCCCGTGCGGTGAGGCTGCGGCGCACGGACTCGTGCAGCTCGGCGTGGACTTTGGCGCTCATCCTTGGTACCTTAGCACTCGGTATGAGGATGATTCTCAATTTCAAAACCAAACTGAGAACGACTGCAGTGCTGGTCGCAGTCATCGGGCTGCTCGTCGCCGGGTGTGGAGACGGCGCGGCAACCGACGACCGTCTCGAGATCGTTGCGACCACCTCGATTCTCGGCGACATCGTTGGCGAGATCGTCGGCGACCAGGCCGTCGTCGACGTTGTGATCGGGCCCGGAGTCGATCCCCACGATTTCCAGGCCTCGGCGCGCCAGGTCGAGAGCGTCGCACGAGCCGACCTCGTCATCGCAATCGGCCTCGGTCTCGAAGGGTCGCTCATCGATGTGATCGATGCCCAGGCCGGAGATGCGCTCTTCCTCGGTCCCGAGCTCGATCCGCGCCCGTTCCTCGGCCCCGACGGCGTCGACCACGACGGAGAGGACGAACACGCCGACGATCCTCACGTGTGGCTCGACCCCGTCCGGATGGCGGAGGCGGTTCCGATCATCGTCCAACGCCTGGAGGGTCTCGACCCGTCGCTCGACGTGCAGTCCCGCGCCGACGCATACATCGCCCGACTCGAGTCTCTCGACGCCGAGATCGTCCAGACGCTGGCCCCGATACCGGCCGAGAATCGAAAACTCGTGACGTCCCACGACGCCCTCGGCTACTTCGCCGTCCGCTACGGCTTCGAGGTCGTCGGGGTGATCGTCGCCGGCGGATCGACCCTCGCCGAACCGAGCGCAGCCGACCTCGCCGCCCTGGCCGCAGCGATCGAGAGCTCCGGGGTGCGGGCGATCTTCACCGATGCCTACAACCCGACGACACTGGCAGACGCCGTAGCCTCGGAGGTGGATTTCGAGGTGGCTGTAGTCCCGCTGATCACCGGCTCACTCACCGATGAGGCGCCGACCTACACGGAGATGATGACGATCAACGCTCAGCGAATCGCAGAAGCGCTCGGAGCCGCCGGTTGAACTGGCTGATCGAGCCGCTGTCACTCGGATTCATCCAGCGCGCGCTGCTGGCCGGTTCGCTGGCTGCGCTCATTGCGGCGCTCGTCGGCACCTGGGTCGTCATTCGGGGGCTCAGCTTCATGGGCGATGCCCTCGCTCACGGCGTGCTTCCCGGGATTGCGCTCGGTGTGGTCTTCGGGTTCGACCTGACCCTCGGAGCGGTGGCCTCGGCGGTCGCCATGGTCGCCGGGATCAACCTCGTGCACCGTCACTCACGCCTCAACGAGGACACCGGGATCGGTCTGCTGTTCGTCGGGATGCTGGCGCTCGGCGTCGTGATCATCTCCCGCGGGGGGAGCTACGCCGGCTCGCTGACGGGGATCCTCTTCGGCGATGCGCTCGGCGTCACCGGAAGTGACATCGTCGTCCTCGCAGTGGCACTGATCCTTGCGGTGGGAGCCTCCGCGGCTCTGTATCGAGGGTTCCTCGCACTGTCGTTCAACGAGGAGAAGGCAGCGATGCTGGGCATGCATCCCCGCATCGTCCACATCGCCATGCTCGCGCTCGTCACGATGGCGGTCGTCGCGTCGTTCCGCACGGTCGGCACGCTCCTCATCTTCGGCTTGTTGATCGCCCCACCGGCATCGGCGGCGCTCGTCGCCAGGAGAGTGCCGGCGATGATCGGCGTCGCCTCGGCATACGGCGTTGCATCCGTCGCCATCGGGCTTCTCGCCTCGTACCACCTCGACACGGCTGCCAGCGCCACCGTCGCCGTCGTTGCGGTGATGGCGTTCTTCATCACGCTCGGGGTGAAGTCGGCCGTCTCGGCCTGATCGTCCAGCCATACTGGTACTCGTCCCGAGGAGGCTCTGAGTTGGTGTTCACAGGTGTTGGCGTGGCGTTGGTCACGTTGTTCGATTCGTCCGGTGCAGTCGACGCACCCGCGACCGCCCAGCACGCGGCTCGGCTGGTCGAGCTGGGGGTGTCTGCGCTGATCGTGGCAGGCACGACCGGTGAGCCGATGTCGCTCGAGCACGAAGAGCGAGTGGCCCTCATCGAGGCGGTGCGGGGTGTCGCCGATGGCACGCCGGTGATCGCCGGGACCGGGGCGGTATCGACTCGCCAGGCGGTCCGGCTCACCCGTGACGCAGTGGATGCCGGGGCCGACGCCGTGCTGGCGCTGGCTCCTCCGGCGCCCGTCGACGTCACCGACTACTACCGCGCCGTGGTGGCCGAGGCCGGCCACGTTCCCGCCATGGCATATCACTTCCCGGCGATATGGTCGCCGGGATTCGAGCCGGGCGCACTGTCCGAGTTCGGCGTGGTGGGCGTGAAGGACTCCAGCGGCGATGCCCGAAGGCTGTTCGCCACGATGGACTCCTTCGACGGCGCGTTCTATCCAGGCTCACCGTTCCTGCTCAGCCTCGCCGGAGCCCAAGGGGCACCGGGGGCGATCCTGGCCGTGGCGAACGTGGCTCCCGAGCTGTCGATCCAGGCATTCGGAGGAGACGACGACGCCCAGCGGGAGG
>JAHEDH010000167.1 GCA_024641285.1 bacterium
TGGTCAGGTCGCTGCGGGATCGCTCCACCAGAGAGCGGGACACGTCGGTGGTTCGCCGCAGCCCGTTCGTCATTCCGTCCGGATAGTCGAGCGAGGCGAGTGTGTCGACGATCGTGTCCATAGTCTCCAGGATCCGTTCGGCGGACTCGAGATTGCCCGAGCGGAGCTCGTCGAGCAGGCGCCGCCGGCACTCGCCGACCGTCTCGCCGAGACCATGCAGGTACGGGACGGGATCGACCCCGAGGTCGTCGTGACCGGGCAACGGCTCGCCCGCGAAGACGGCGGCGGTCAGCGATGCCTCCGACAGCTCCTTGGCGGCGTCATGGGCGTATCCGACGTGGAGCAGTTCGGGGTGGGCTTCGGCCGCATCGACGATCGACTCGTACAGCCGACGCGCCTCTGCGATCAGCTCAGACGCAGAAGCGATGTCTCCGCGGTGGAGATTCCTGATGGCGTTCGCCGAGGAACGGATGACTTTGCGGCTGGTCGTGATGGCGTGCTCACGGGCACCGAAACGAGAATCGAGGAGCGGGCGGACCGCCGCGGCGATCTCGTCGAGTTCGTCAGCCACTCACTGCCCGGCGACGATCCGCACCGGCGGGCCGTCCGGCGAGGACGACAGCGTCTCCAGGTGGTGGTTGGCCACTCTGGCTGCCTCACGCTGTTTGACCTGCATGAGCATGCCGACGTACCAGGCGATGGCAGCATCGAGCGCCAAGTGGGCGATCAACCATCCCACCGAGGACAACACCAGGGCGGCGCCGAGAGCACCGACGGCCAGCACCACAAGGGCCAACAGTGTCCGTCTCCGTCGCCGACGCACCACGTTGCGGGCCGACGCCTTCGACAGCGAATACGTGCGGCTCTGAACATCAGCCATGACGTGTGTCCACCGGTCGAACTGCTCGGTGGACGACAACGGCGTTCCGCGCCGCCCACTGGTGACGTTCGGGATCAGATACACGCCCCACGCCGCTGCGATGACGAGGGCGCCGATCAGAAGTATCGCTTCCATGGTCTCTGTAGGTCTCTTACTCGGTCGGTGTGCTTGCTTGCGTCAACTACCAGCTGAGATTAGCCATGGATTTCCCGGACCATCAATCTCTCCGGGGTATTCCCGTTCACCTTCCGGATCGATTCCATTCACCGGATCGCCCACCAGACTTGTGAACCAGCCGCACGGGGCCGATCTCGACACCGCGCTCGACGCCTTTCACCATGTCGTACAGCGCGAGGGCGGCCACCGAGACGGCCGTCATGGCCTCCATCTCCACACCGGTCTGCCCGCTGGTCGTGACCGTGGCCGTGATGGTCGCTCCGGTCTCCGTTCGTTCGATCTCCAAGCTGACACCCGACAGCAGGATCGGATGGCACAGCGGGATCAGGTCCGGAGTCCGCTTGGCTCCCATGATCCCGGCGACCCTGACCGATGCCAATGCGTCGCCCTTCGGCAGCGTGCCGCCGAACAGCGCGTTGGACGTGTCGGGGGCCAGCGTCACCAGACACTCGGCGACCGCGACACGACTCGTCACCGGCTTGGCGGACACATCGACCATGTGGACATCACCGTCATCGGTGAGGTGCGGGAATTCACTCATTCGACCACCTGAACATCTCCAGTTCCACGGTATCGCCCGCCGACATGTCGGACACGCCGATCGGGATCACGGCGAAGGCGTCAGCTCGCGCGGTCGCCGAGAGGATGTTGGAGGCCTGGCCGCCAGCCAGGCGCGCCATCCGACCGCTCGGGCCGGCTTCCACGACGACTCGCAGGAACACCGTCTTCTCGGGATCGGTCGAGACGTCCTCAGCCAACGTAGCCTCGATCCTCGGTCGGAGGATCGAGGTGTGTCCCATCATCGTCAGGATCGCCGGCCGGGCGAACTGTTCGAACGCCACGAAGACCGACACCGGGTTGCCCGGCAGACCGAACAGCGGCGTTCCGCCGATGGCGCCGAAGGCGAAAGGTTTGGCGGGCTGCATTGCGACCTTCCACAGCTCGATGCCCCCGAGTTCGGTGAGGACCCGTTTCACGAGGTCGTACTCCCCCATCGACACGCCCCCACTCGTGATCACGGCATCGCATTCGGTCGCCGCCCGAGCGAAGGTGTCCCGGAGCGCATCGGCATCGTCGCCGACGATCCCATAGTCGATCGCTTCGAGGCCCATCTCGGCAAGCAGCCCGATCAGCATCGGTCGGTTCGAATCCCTTATGTGACCTGGTGCCAGCGGCCGGATCGATGGTGCCACGACCTCGTCCCCGGTCGAAACGACGGCCACCCTGACGGGGCGATAGACCTGCACCCGCTCGACGCCTACTGCAGCCAGCACTCCGAGATGTCGAGCGGTGAGCACCTCGCCCGACTCGAACACCGGGGCTCCGACCGCCACATCGCCACCGGCGCGCCTCACGGCGGTGCCTGGGCCGGGGCGAGCAAGGATCTCGACCGAGCCGTCGGCCGGGACGGTGTCCTCGACCCGCACGACCGTGTCGGCTCCGGCCGGGAGCGGCGCGCCGGTCATGATCTTGATCGCCGTGCCCTGCTCGACCCCCCCGGTGGCGACATGTCCCGCTGCGACATCCTCGGACACCGTCAGGACGCATGGCACGTGTGCGAGGTCCTCGAAGCGGACGGCATACCCGTCCATCGCAGAGTTGTCGAAGGGGGGGACCATCGACGGGGAGCGGACGTCCGAGGCGAGCACCAGGCCGAGCGAACCGGCCACCGGCACCTCGGTCGCCTGGGGCGCCGGCACGCCTGCCAGCACCAGCGCCCTGGCCTCGGCCAGCGGGATCATCCCAGCCCGAGTTCGCTGCGGGCGATGTCGGCAAACTCCGGGAACTGGTGGCTGCCGAGCACCATCGACGCTCTGAGCAGCCCGAGCGGGTTCCCGACGTCAAGGAACTCCTGGTCGGTGATCGCCCCCTTGAGCCTCCCGACCAGGCCGAGCTGGTTCATGGCATCGGTGAGTTGGATCTCGCCACCCCGCCCCGGTTCGAGATCGGCGAGGTGCTCGAAGATCTCCGGTTGAAAGACGTAGCGACCAAGAACACCGTAGAGAGACGGGATGGCCGATGCATCGGGCTTCTCGACGGCGCCACCGATCGACATCACCCCGTCGACGAGATCCGACGTCGGGATGACCGCACCTTTGGTGACGATCACTTCGGGGGTCATCTCCTGGATGCACACGACCGACGAACCGTCATCGGAGGCATCGATCAGTTTCGTGAGGACGTCCTGGCCGGGCCTGACGATGTCGTCGGCGAGGATGCACATGAACGGCCGGTGCGCCACGACCCGCTCGGCTTCGAGGACGGCGTGACCGAGACCGAGCGGCTCCTCCTGGACGACCGTGCGGATCTTGATGTGCTCGAGTCCTGGCAGCCGGTCGGTGTTCACAAAATGCTGGTGGACGAGATGGCCGACCTCGAGGTCGACGATCAGGATCGCCTCCTTGGCGCCCGCCCGGGCGGCCTCTTCGACGGCGTACTGGATGGCCGGCCGGTCGACCACGGTGAGCAGCGCCTTCGGTACGACACGGGTGGCGGGCCTCATCCGGGTTCCCCGGCCTGCTGCGGGAATGACTGCGATGTCTACGGTCACGTGGGCACCTTCTCCTCTGATCCGGCCAACATTCGTTGGATGTTGGGGCGGTGGCGCCAAATGATCAAAACGAGCATGGCGGCGAACCAGATGAGCGAATCGCCGCGAACGCCCGACAGCAGCACTCCGGGGATCGTCAAGACGAGACCGAGGAGCGAGGCCACGCTGGCGACCTTCCACACCTTTGCAACGACGCCCCAGACGATCCCGATCGCAGCCGCGACGAGGGGAACTGCGAAGAAGAGCACACCCCCGCCGGTTGCGACGCCCTTGCCGCCTTTGAAGCGGTGGAATATCGGGAAGGCGTGCCCCACCACGGCGAGGAACCCGGCCGCCCAGACGAGCGGCTGGTTCGCCACCTCGTCGCCACCGGCAGCCAGCCATCCGAGAGCCGATGCAATGACCCCCTTGAGGAGATCACCGAGCAGCACCATCGCGGCAGGCCCGCGTCCCAGAGTGCGGAGCACGTTCGACGTGCCGGGATTGCCGCTGCCAACGCTGGTGATGTCGACACCCTTGGCTTGGGCCACGACGAAGGCGAAGTCGAGGCTGCCGATGAGATATGCGCCGAACAGAGCGAGCCAGGTGGGCATGGGGCGAGTGTACGCCCGGGCAGGCGGATCCCCCCGCTGCGGAATCGGGTTCACACCCGATGCGTTGTACCCTCGACCACTGAAGGACCCGGAGACAGTGAATGCCCACCTACGAGTACACCTGCAAAGCGTGCGGAGCCAACTTCGACATCGTGCAGTCGTTCAGCGACAAGCCGCTCAAGAAACACCCCGGCGACTGTGGTGGGCCGGTCCAGAAGGTGTTCCACGCCAGCGGGATCGTGTTCAAGGGGTCAGGGTTCTATGTGACCGACTCGCGAGGAGCGAGCTCGGTGAAGACCGCCGCCGACTCCTCGACCTCGAGCGACAGCGGATCGTCGTCGAAGTCCAGCAAGTCCACTTCGAAACCCTCCTCGAAGCCTTCGAAGAGCGACGCCGCGGACTGATCCCCCTTCCGGGCTGGAGGCTGGTGCGATAGCTTCGCATCGTGTTCTGGATGACCCGCCCACCATATCTTCGTCGAGCCGCGGCCGCCTGTGTGCTCGTAGCGGCGGTCGCCATCGAGTTCCGGCCGCCCCCGGCGGCGTCGCTTCTGGTCGCGGTCGCCGACATGCCGGCCGGCACGGCGATCTCGGAGTCCGACGTCAGAATGGTCGAGGTCTCCGGCGCGCCGATGACGACCGTCTCGTTGCCCGCCGTGCTCGTCAGGGATGTCAGATCCGGAGCCCCGATCACCGATGCCGATGTCGAGGAGCATCCCCTCGGACTCCCCGACGGATGGCTCACCATCGAACTGGAGGTTCCTGCTTCCACTGCGAGGGGCATGGATGTCGTGGCAGTTCTCCCGCTCGACATCTTGGCCCAGCCGGTCCGGGGCGTGGTGACCGAGGCACCGGTGCCGTCCGACTTCGACACCCACACCGGCCTCGTGGCGTTCGCCCCGAACGACGCCGTTGCGGTCGCACGGGCGGTCTCCCAGAGGTCGGTGACGGTACTGCTCGGCAGCTGACCTAACCTCCGTCGGTGTTCGACTCCATCATCTGGGGACTGGTTCAAGGCCTCACCGAGTTCCTCCCGATCTCGTCCTCGGGTCATCTGGTGCTCGTTCCCGCCCTGTTGGCGAAGGCTGGTATCGACATCGGCGAGCCGAGCCTCGCCGTATCGGCAGTACTGCATCTGGGGACCCTGCTCGCAGTCCTCGTGTTCTATCGATCTGACCTCTTCAGGCTGGCGAGATTCCGCACCGACCCGGTTGCACGAAAGACCGTGAAGCTGCTCGCCATCGGCACGATCCCTGCCCTCGTGGGCCTTCCACTGCGATCGAGCCTCGAGACGATCGAGGGGACACCATCGCTGGTCGCCGTGGCACTGTTGGTGACGGGCGTGATCCTCGTGGTCGCCGACCGTCTTCCGCGAGGTGGGTCGACGCTGGATCAGGCCACGACGCCGGACGCCGTGTGGATCGGACTCGCACAGGCGTTCGCGCTCATCCCCGGGATCTCCCGTTCGGGGTCCACGATCACCATGGCAACGGCAAGAGGGTTCGACCGCACCGAGGCCGCCCGCTTCAGCTTCCTCCTGGCCGTGCCGACGATCGCCGGAGCCGGCCTGCTGTCTCTGCTCGACCTGAATGCCGCGGACGGCTCGGCAGGGCCGATCGTCGCCGGCTTCGCCGTGGCCGCCCTCAGCGGCTACGCCGCGATTGCGGTCCTGCTCCGGCTCATCACCACCAGGGGCTTCCTTCCCTTCGCCATCTACTGCTTCG
>JAHEDH010000168.1:0-2320 GCA_024641285.1 bacterium
GTCAGTCCCACGAGATACCAGTGGCCCCGACGGTGGCCGAGACCGTGAGGCTCGAGGTTGCGTGACGCACCGCCGTAGGTGAACGAGACCCGACGGTGCTCGGCGCAGGCGGCGTAGAGCTCGGCGAGGAGATCGACTTCGCTCCCGAGGTTCGCCGCGAACGGCTCGAGGCCCATCTCGAGCTGGGAGCCGCCGAGCTTCAAGATGGCGTCGGCGCCGGTCGGTTGGCCTCCGATCCGAACGACCTGAGCGGCGAACCAGAGCGCCGTCCGCTCCTGATCGGAGAGGTCCGTCTCGGGCAGCCGGTACGAATCGGGGTCGATCTTGTACCCGTACTCGATCTCGAGGCCGCCGGTCGTCGTGGTCTCGAGCGGGATGCCGAGACGTCGCAGCATGTCCTTGTCGCGGGAGAACATTCGCTGAAAGGCCTGGTCGTTGTCACGGTCGTATCCGGCGACGGTGTGACGGATCTCGTCGGCCGACACCGCGCGATTCGCCGTCAGGAGAAACGCCAGAAGGTTGAGTATCCGCTCGAGCACATTTCGCATGAGCGCAACGTAAGCGCCATCGTCGGCTTTCGGAAGGACCGTGTGACCAGTTCACAGTTCACAGTTGACGGTTCTAGCGGGTGTTCGAACAGTGGTTGTGGGAGATTCACGGTGCGGGTGATTGTCGTGCGGCACGTGTCGAAGCCGTCGAGCCGACGTGTGAACTGTCAACTGTCGACTGTGAACCTCAAAGGGACTCGATCAGCTTGTCGACGCGGTCGTCGAAGGCTTTGAAGGGGTCCTTGCACAGCACGGTGCGCTGGGCCTGGTCGTTGAGCTTGAGATGCACCCAGTCGACGGTGAAGTCCCGACGCTTCGCCTTCGCAGCCTTGATGAACGAGCCCCTGAGCCGGGCGCGGGTGGTCTGGGGCGGCTCCATCACGGCCTTGGCGATCCGGTCGTCGGTGACGATCCGGTCCACCAGCCCTCGCCTCGCCATGATGTAGTAGATGCCTCGATCCCGGTTCACGTCGTGATAGGCGAGGTCGAGCATCCCCATGCGGGGGTCCGACAGCGCCATCTGGCGCCGGTCGCTGTAATCCGACAGCATCTTGTACTTCATCACCCAGTCGACCTCACGGTCGAGGCTCATCGGATCCTTCTCGAGCCCGGTGAGAAGATGCTCCCACCGGTCGACCGCCCCCTGGATCTCCCGGGGGAATCCCGGGCTGCGGGCGAACCGCATCGCCCGGTCGAGATACTCCCACTGGATGTCGAGTGCAGACAGCTCGCGTCCGTTCGCCAGTTTCACCTTCCTGCGACAGGTCGGATCGTGGGCGATCTCGCGGATCGCCCTGATCGGATTCTCCAGGGTCAGGTCGCGGAACACGACGTCGCGCTCGATCATCTGGAGGAGTGCGGTGACGATCCCGACCTTCACGTACGTGGCGTACTCGCTCATGTTCGAGTCGCCGGCGATGATGTGCAGCCGCCGGTACTTCTCGGCGTCGGCGTGCGGCTCGTCGCGGGTGTTGATGATCGGCCGGCTGCGGGTCGTCGCCGACGACACGCCCTCCCAGATGTGCTCGGCCCGCTGCGACATCGAATAGGTCGTGCCTCGGGGTGTCTGGACCAGCTTTCCGGCACCGAGGAAGATCTGTCGGGTGACGAGGAACGGGATCAGGATGTCCACGGTGCGGTGAAAGTCCTTGTTGCGGGACACGAGGAAGTTCTCGTGGCATCCGTAGCTGTTGCCCGCCGAGTCGGTGTTGTTCTTGAACAGGTAGATCTCGCCTTTGATGCCCTCTTCGTCGAGGCGCTGTTCGGCAGATTGGACGAGGGACTCGAGGATCCGCTCTCCGGCCTTGTCATGGGCGACGAGGTCTTCGAGGTTGTCGCATTCGGGCGTGGCGTACTCGGGGTGGCTGCCGACGTCGAGGTAGAGCCGGGCGCCGTTTTCGAGGAAGACATTCGACGACCGGCCCCAGGACACGACCCGGCGGAACAGATAGCGGGCGACTTCGTCCGGGCTCAACCGACGCTGGCCCCGCAGCGTGCAGGTGACCCCGTATTCGTTCTCGAGCCCGAAGATCCGACGATCCATCCGGTCAGCCTATCCCAGTTCCGGCCGCACACGACACGTTCCTCCGCTCACTCGTTGTCCCCCAGATCGTCGGGGGTGGCCGACCCCTACCACACGGTTGATGTCCCCCAGCTTGCTGGGGGAAGGGACCCGCTTGCGGGTAGGGGGAGCCCACGCGGTCACAGGTCACCACAACACAAGGCCTCGCCGCGGGTACAGACCCCTTACCTCCCGTCCTCGTTCCTCGGAC
>JAHEDH010000168.1:2420-5904 GCA_024641285.1 bacterium
CAGCTTGCTGGGGGAAGGGACCCGCTTGCGGGTAGGGGGAGCCCACGCGGTCACAGGTCACCACAACACAAGGCCTCGCCGCGGGTACAGACCCCTTACCTCCCGTCCTCGTTCCTCGGACCGCAGGCACATTTCCCCACTCCGTGGGGAACATCAGTTGGTGTCCCCCAGCTTGCTGGGGGAAGGGACCCGCTTGCGGGTAGGGGGAGCCCACGCGGTCACAGGTCACCACAACACAAGGCCTCGCCGCGGGTACAGACCCCTTACCTCCCGTCCTCGTTCCTCGGACGGCAGGAACCTTTCCCCCTCGCTTCGCTCCGGGGAACACCACAGGTCGATGTCCCCCAGCTTGCTGGGGGAAGGGACCCACGAAGTGGGTAGGGGGTTGCCGCGCGACCAAAGATCTGCACGAGACAAGGTCTCGACGCGAGGGTCGGTCAGCCCGTGAGGTCGGCGGGGTCGATGCGACGGAAGGTGCGGCGGCCGTTGCCGCGTTCGAGGACGGCGATCTCCCAGCCGTCGGGGTCGCGATCCTCGGCTGAGCGGAAGGCCGCTACACCGAGCTCGAACGCGGCTCGCAGCGGCATGCCTTCCTCGAAACCGTCACGCAGGGCCTCTTCGAGCGCTTCGGACTTGCCGCCGATTGCGGTCACCTGGCGCTGGTCGTAGAGCGTGCCGTCATAGGTGATCTTGAACAGCCGGTTCTCGGTCGGCTCCAGCCCCACCTCGCAGATGAGCATCTCGACCTCGAACGGCTTCTGCTCGTGGCTGAAGATCTGACCGAGCGTCTGGCTGAACGCGGTGGCGAGACCCATCCCGGTGACGTCGTGGCGGCTGTATAGGTAGCCGGTGACGTCGGCCTGGCGGATGCCGGCCTTCCGCAGTGTCTCGTACTCGTTGTACTTCCCGACCCCGGCGAAGGCGATCCGGTCGTACACCTCGCTCAGCTTGTGCAGTGAGAGCGATGGGTTCTCGGCGAGCAGCAGGATCCCGTCGTCGTATTCGATCGCCACGATCGACCGTCCCCGGGCGATCCCCTTTCGGGCGAACTCGGCCTTGTCCCGGACCAGCTGTTCCGGAGCAACATAGAAGGGAGTCATGTCTGTCCCTCGGAGCGAAGCGACGGGGGAAGGTCCCTGCGAGGCGACGAAGGAGCCTCGGAGGTAGGGGGCCGGTTCCCACCCACGATGCTGTCCGCTGTGATCATCGGACACCCCCGAGCGCGGTCTCGGCGGCAGAGCGGATCAGTCCTTCGTCGACGTCTCGGATGCCGTCGGCGTCGATGGCGACGATGTTGGGGAGGATGCCTCTGATCAGGTCGGGCCCGCCGGTGGCGGTGTCTTCGTCGGCAGCCGCCACGAGCGCGCCGACGGCGGTCTCCACGGCGATCTGCTCGGTCCCATCCGGCTGGTACGCGGTGCGGAGATACGACTTGGCGAGCCGGGAGCCCGAACCGGTGCTGCCGTAGTCGTTCTCCTCGTAACGTCCCCCGACGACGTCGAAGCTGAACACCCGTCCGACACCAGAGATCTCGTCGAACCCGGCGAACAGCGGCACCACGGCCAATCCCTGGAACGCCATCGGCAGCTGGTTCCGCACGAGGCGGGACAGGAACGTGGCCTTGCCGTCGAGCGACAGCCGGGTGCCCTCGATCTTCTCGTAGTGCTCGAGCTCGGTCTGGAAGAGCCGGACCATCTCGACGGCGAGACCGGCGGTGCCGGCGATCGCCACGGCGGAGAAGTGATCGGTGGAGAAGACCTTCTGGATGTGACGATGGGCCACGAGATACCCCTCGGTGGCCTGGCGGTCGCCGGCCATGACGACACCACCTTCGTATCTCAGTGCGAGAACCGTCGTGCCATGGGGGGCTTCGAGCTTGCCGTCGCGTCCGTTCGGGACCTCGACGGCGGGCGCGTGGCCGAGCGAAGAGATCAAGTCGGTGAAGCTCGAACCGGGAATCGGTGCCCCGATCGGCAGGTGTCCATGGGAGGAGATCGTCATGAGTGTTGTTCCAGCATCGGCTCCACAGACTAGACCCACTCCCGCCTTGTCCTACCTCGCGCCTCGGGCCGGTTCGGCACCGTCATCGATTCGCGTGCCGGCCCGACGAGAAGCCGGCGAGCGTGAAGAGCACTCCGGACACGACCATGGGCAACACGAGGATCCCGATCGTCGTCAACGCCGCCGGGACGTTGTCGGCGACCGACACCACCCAGGTCGCCAGCGCGAGGCCTGCGGCGACGAGCATCGGCCCACCGATCCGGGGTGCGGTCCAGGCGACGGCGGCGAACGCGAGCGCCAGCGCCAGTTGGATGAGATGGCCCCACCAGCCCGCTTCGCCCCCGATGCCTTCACCGACGGCAAACAGCACCACCAACGAAACCGGGATGCCGAGAATCATTGCAGCGATCGTCTTGCGTCTCCGCGCAGCGTCGCGTCTGGGCTCGACCGCCAGTGCCATTGCACGACCTCCTGTGACATCCATCAGAGGATGCACACTTCGATCATCGCCGCCCAGAAGCACCGGTTCCAGAGTCTCAAGACTCGATTGGCTCTCTGTTGGGGAACGCACGCAAGGCGACCGAGTCCCGGTCGCCGATTCTTCTGGACGAACTCCCCAACCACAGGTCAGGCGAGGCGCGAATCCTCGATCGCTACGACCTGGTCCCGATCACCGGGAGCCACGAGACTTCGACGAGACGGCACCGAGGCTGGCGGGGTCGAGTCCCCCTGGCCAGGTCGTGGTGCCATCGAAGGTGGCCCGCTTGAGGTTCGCCATGACGACGTTGCGCACTGCACGAAGATCGGCCCCTCGCAGATCGGCGTTCCACAGGGATGTCTCGACCATTGACGCGCCGTGCAGGTCGGCGCCTTCGAGGTTCGCACCGCTGAGGTCTGCGAAGTCCAAGACGGACTCGGAGAGGTCGGCCCCAGCCAGGTCGGCGTCTCTCAGATCGACCTTCGTCAGGTCGGATCTCGCCAACCGCCGCCCACTGAGATCGGACCCCTTGAGGCGGACACTGCGCAGGTCGAGGTCGGCCAGCGAGTCGCCATCCGAGATCATCCGGCGGAGCTCTCTTCTGGAGGGGCGGCGGAGGTACTCATCGTCTCGTTCGGTCGGATCGACGTCCGCAGGCCTGCGATTCCGCCGCTGGAGCCACGCGGCACCCAGGACGGTCGGAAACGCGATCGTTGACGCTACGCGGGTCAAGAGCAGCAGGTTCATGGTGTCTCTCCTCGGCCGAGGCTCCACCCGGGTGAATCTCCGGAGGGTTCGGAGCCACCCGGGGAGCTCGGCCTTCTCGGGGAACTCGTTTCCCTCACCCTGCGCGGTCGTCCATGAGAGGACGATGAGAGCCGGGTCTCATCGTTCTCTCATTTCACGCACGCCAGTGTGTTGGCGGCGATCGCGTCGATCGCTTCGTCCCCGCCACCTCTGCAGGAACTGATCGATGAGCGAAGCCTTCTTCGGACTCGAGCGCAT
>JAHEDH010000169.1 GCA_024641285.1 bacterium
CGGCCGACCTAGGGTTCAGCTCTCAGCTGGATTCGGAGGATCGCCATGACCAAGTTCGCCTACTTCTGCGGCCATGAGCAGTGGCAGCCCGAGCAACTCGTGCGTCACGCCGTTCTCGCCGAGGAGGCGGGGTTCGACATGGCCGTGGTATCCGAGCACTTCCATCCGTGGGTCGACGACAAGTCGGCCGCCGGCTTCGCATTCTCCACCATCGGGGCCATGGCCAACGCCACGAATGGCCTCGAGTTCGCCACCGGCGTCACG
Organism: bacterium; assembly: GCA_024641285.1. Lineage (GTDB taxonomy): Bacteria > Actinomycetota > Acidimicrobiia > Spongiisociales > ZC4RG35 > JAHEDH01. Next base: position 265 of record JAHEDH010000169.1, read on the forward strand.
ACACCCTTGTGGAGATTCCATCCGGGTGTCGTCGCCCAGGCATCGGCCACGCTCGATCGCCTCTCTGGGGGTCGTTTCAATCTCGGCGTCGGAACCGGTGAGAACATCAACGAAGGCCCGCTCGGATACGAGTTCCCCCGGTATGCGGAACGGGCGGCCCGGATGGGCGAGGCGCTCGACATCATGCGCAGCCTGCTGGATGGCGAGAAGCTCACCTATAACGGGGAGTACTACCAAACCGACCGGGCCAAGCTGTATTCGCCGCCGCTCGGCCCGGTTCCGATCTGGCTCGCCGCGGGCGGGCCCAAGTCTGCACAGCTTGCTGCCGAAAAGGCGGAAGGGATCATCACATCGGTCAAGGACCCCGCCGACACGATCGAGCGGGTCGTCGAGCCGTCGCGAGCGGCCGCCGCCGAGCTCGGCCGACCGGCCCCCAAGATCCTGGCGACACGCTGGTCGATCAAAGCCGACAACGACGACCAGGCCTGGGAGGCGCTGTACTCATGGCGGGGACTGCGTGCCCCGGGGCGCCTGGAAGCGGTCGACCCTCAAACACTGCGCGAGCGCGCCGACGAGTTGCCGCGCGAAGAGGTCCTCGGGCGCTACTCGCTGGTCAGCACCGCCGACGACATCGTCGAGACCTACCGGCCGCTCGTGGAAGAGCTCGGAGCCGATGTCGTCACCATCCAAATGGCGAGCCTGGATCAAGAGGGCCTGATCGAACTGCTCGGGGCCGAGGTCCTGCCGCGTCTACGGGCGATGGCCCCAGGGGCCTGACAGGTCGGCTCAGCCGCCTGGACCGATCCCCATCGCCTCCCGGGCGGCTGCGATCGACTGGGAGGTTCGCTCGTCGACTCCGATCGCCTCGAGGGCGTCCAAGCTCGTCGACTGGCGGCGAATGGACTCGAGCAGCTCGGGATCGACACCCGGCGACGTCGCCCGCTCCACGGCGAGTGGGATGTTCGGAACGAATGCGCCGGGAAATGTGCCGACGAGGTCGATGCGCCATCCGCCCCGATCGGTGACGACGAACACCCGGTCGGCGGCGTCGAGCGGGAAGGCAACCTCGACGGTGGCGTACCTGGCGCCTGAGACGTCGACCTGGGACACCGCACCGATCCTGATGCCGTCGACGCCCGACTCGATGAAGTCGCGGATCTCGGTGGAGAAACTCATCCAGAAGGTCGACGCGATCTGCCGGCTGGCGAAACCGAGCGCAGCCATGGCGTCATCGGTGGACGCTCCCTCGACCAGCGCCAGCAATCCGAGCTGATCCGTCAACGTGTTGACCTCGAGCATCTCGGCATCGCCCTGGCCGATGGCCCGCACGATCGCGGAAACCGCCAACTCGGGAGTCTCTGAGCCGATCAGCGCCTCAGGAGCATCTGCATCGGGAGCCTCCTCGCTGCCACCACACGCCACCAGTCCGACAAGGAGCACCCCCGCGAAGAGCAGCCGCACCGACGTCATGCAGTCTCGACTTCCTTGATGGCAGGCATGCGGCCGTCGGAGAGGAACCTCGCACGCCGACCGGCGTCGCCGAGTCCGGTGGCGATCCACAACCATGCGAGATAGCCGGCTCCGATCAGCTCGAGAACCCACCGCCACGGATCGGACGTGGCTCGCTCCCAGAGACCCGACCAGTACGGGTCCGGCCCGCGGGGGAACTCGAGACCGAAGAACGGCCACAGAAAGACCTCGGTCGAGGCCCACATCCCGTCGAGGAGGATGTGGAAGAACCAGGCGACGATCAGCGCCATCCACGCCCGCCGCCGTCTCCCCCGCCGTGTGCTCAACAGGATCACGATGGCCACTGCAGTCGGCACGACCAGCGTATGCGCGTAGATCTCACCGGATGAGAACCGGTCGGCGAACAGCACCGTGCCGACCAGCAGGTCGATCACGTCTGGGAGGACGGCGCCGGCCGCAAGGAACCGGACGTCGACCTTCGGGTCACCGAAGATCCAGCGGAACAGAAACAGGATGGCTCCGACATGCCAGAAGAGCATCGAGCGCGGTCACATGACGAGGATGCGACGACAGTGGACGCACAGGGGTGGGTCCGACTCCCTGGCCTCGTTCTGTTCGGTCGTCGACAGGGCAAGATGGCACCCGCCACACTGCCCGTGTTCGAGCCTCCCGACCGCAACCCCCTCTTTCGTACGACGGAGCTTCTCGTACCTCGAGAGGAGCTCCTCGGGGATCGACCCGGCGATCTCGGACTTGCGGGCCTCGAAGCGACCGACCTTCAAATCGATCTCCTTCCACGCCTGCCCGATCGCCGCCTCGAGCGCGCTCTCCTCCGACGTGGTGGACCCCACGAGCCGTTGCGCCTCCTCCAACCGGCTCTCCAGGGATTCGCGGGTGTCGAGCAACTCGAGCACGCGCTCTTCCATGGTGCCCTTGCGGTTGGCGAGTTGCTGAACCTCGAGGCGCTTGTTCTCCGTTTCGCGGGCGTTCATCCCACCCGAGTAGAGCCGCGTCTCGGTCTCGGACAGCTTGATCTCGGTGATCTCCAGTTCGCCTTCGGACTTGTCAAGTTCCAGATTCAAGTGCTTGAGCTCTTGGGTCAGCTCCGACGCATGCCGGTCGGCTTCGACCCGGGCTGTGTTGGCCATCTTGTACTGCTCGAGCTCCGGAAGGCTCTGACGCTGATCCAGCAGCCTGTCGATCTCGAGGTCCACGTCCTGGAGGTCGAGCAGATCTGCCAGCGCCGGAATCTCCACATGCACTCCTCAGGTCGGGAACCGAGAGGCTACCGCCACGGCGTGGGGTCCGCGTCGGTCAGATCGACCACGTCGACCTCGGCACCCACGGCTCGCTCCACTGCAGCGACCAGCGCCTTCACACCGGGTCTCTCCGTCGGCGTGTGGCCGGGGTCGACCACACCGAGCCCGCCGTCGAGCGCCTCGATCACGCGATGATGGGACACGTCGCCGGTCACGGCCGCATCGGCCCCGAGGGCGCGGGCGGCGCCGAGGAAACCGGCGCCCGAGCCCGGCACGACGGCGACCCTGCCGAGCCGGTGCGCCGAGTCCCCCGAAACGCGGAGACCGTCGGCGCCGAGACGGTCGCCCACGAGTCGACCGAGTGCCTCCAGCGTGCCGTCCCAGGATCCGATCCGACCGATGAACCCGGTGTTCGACACGACCTCGTAGACGTCGAATGCCACCTCCTCGTACGGATGGACGGCGACCAGCGTCGAGATCAGCGCGTCGCGCCGGGACGCCGGAGCGATCATCTCGAGTCGGATCTCGGCCTCGGCATACTGCTTCCCGATCGCACCCGAGAACGGGTCGGTCCCGTCGCCGGGGAGGAACGTCCCGGTCCCGGGCGTTCGAAACGAGCAGTGGCTGTAGCGACCGATCGTGCCCGCGCCGACGCGGGCGAGCGAGTCCGCCACGGCGGACACGTGCGCCTCTGGAACGAAGGTGACGAGCTTGATCTGCTGGGAAGGCTCGCTCGGGCCGAAACCGACTACGTCCCTCAGCCCGAGCACGCCGGCAAGCGCATCGGCAGTCCCGCCCGGGGCGACATCGAAGCTGGTGTGAGCGACCGCCAGCGACGCACCCGACGAGAGCAGACGAAAAGCACGCCCTGTCGGGCCGGACCCGGCGGTGAGACGGTTCACGGGCCGGAACAACAGCGGGTGATAGGCGACGAGTAGATCGACGGTCGCCCGATCGACCCGGTCCAGAACGGCGTCGCCGACCTCATGGCACACGCCGACCGTGTTCACTTCGGATGCCGGATCGCCCAGTTGGAGACCGTCGACGTCCCAACCGGCAGCTCCCGAGCCACCGATTGCTGCGGCGAGGCGCTGGCAGACGTCGTTGACTGTGATCACGGTGTTGGATCGTACCGAGGGCGCCGTAACGTTGCTCCGATGGCACAGAGACGCAAACGGATCGAACCGGGTTCCGCTTTTCGCCACGACGTGGCGAGCAGGAGCCGCGTCGGCAGAAAGCCGACGGCCGAGGCGTCACAACGAAACCCGCTGCTGGCGATGGTCGGATTCAGCATCGTTGCAGCTGCCTTCGTCTACTTCTTCTTCGCGACCCAGCAGTCGCCAATCACCTTCGGCTTCGACCGGTTCGAATTCGTCGAACGATGGAACGCCACCGCAGTGGACTCCGGCCAACCGGCTCTCACGATCCCCGAGGTCGTCTGGACCGACGAAGAGGCAGGCGTGTTCGGGTTCGCGTTCTCCGAGTCGATGTCGGTGATCGGGCGGGTGGACCGGACCCCGATCCAAGATGTCGAAGAGCTCGCACTGGTCGGCGAGCCCGCCCTCGATGGCGAGGCCGCCGTCATCGCCGGCATGGAGCTGGTGATCCGGGTGACCGAGCCCGACCTCGACGCAGACGAGCGCACCGAGCTGTTGACCGACCTCGCCGTGCTCGGGACCCTCCCGGCCGACCCCGACCAACGGACCACGGCGGGTACGACGGAGTACCGGGTCGCCGCAGACGCCGTTGGCGGAGTGCTCGGGATCGGGGCGAGACCGGTCGGTGTGACCGACTAGACCCGATGCACGCGCATCGGCATGCCGTTGTCGACCGACATCGTGAAACCAGCCTGCGCCTCCGGTGGGCGTCCGCCGGCATACTCGAACCGAAGCCGCTGGAGCAGCGTCGGAATCGTGAGACGCATCTCCATCATCGCGAAATGGTCCCCGAGGCACTTCTTGGGGCCGCCCAGGAACGGGATGTACTGGAACCGGTGGCGGCCGTCATCGGACTCGAATCGATCGGGATCGAACCGGTCCGGATCCCGCCACGCCACCGGGTCGCGGTGGAGCCCTCGGATGTTGATCACGAGCCGGGTGCCCGCCGGGATCTCGACTCCGGAGACCGTATGGGCGACATCGGCCTCCCGGATCGTGAGATACACCGCCGGATACAGACGCATCGCCTCGAAGATGACCCGCTCGGTGAACGGCATCCGATCGAGATCGCCGACCGTGATCCGCCGGTCGCCGACTACGTCTGCAATCTCGGTGCGTACCCGCTCCTCGATCCCGGGGTGGGTGCTCAACAGGTAGAGCAGCCAGGTCTGGGTCTCGGCAGTCGTCTCGTGCCCGGCGAACACGATCCCCGACATCTCGCCCACCAGATCCATCGGCCCGAAGGATCTCCCATCGTCCTCGAGATGCTCTGCGATCAACATGTCGAGCAGATCACCGGCGGGCTCGTTGCCGGCGAGGCGGTCCTGCACGATGCCGAAGAGCGCCTTCCATCGGTATCTGGTCGATCGGCCGAGTTCCACATTGGCGGGGGTCGGGAGCCAGTACGGCACCGGAAGTGGAGCCGACGCCCTCGACGAGACGACGTCGGACGACTTCTCGAACGACTCCTTCAGCCGCTCGACCTCGTCGGCGGCGGTGACGGAGAACATCGTGTGGAGGATCATCTTCATCGTCATCGTTCGAAGCGCCTCTTGAAGCATCACCCGCCCAGGCAGTTGCTCCGCCGCCTGAGTGGCGTGATCGACCATCGTCTCTGCGAAACCTGCGACCGACTGACGCCGGAATGCCGGCGTGAGCAGTCGACGCCGCCACTTCCACTCGTCCCAGTCGTCGGTGTTGAACATCAACTCGGGCCCCGGTCCGCGGTTGAGCTTCATGAGCCTCCGGTC
>JAHEDH010000170.1 GCA_024641285.1 bacterium
CATGAGGTTCGACTCGAGGCCCTCGTGGACCGCCGGCGCGTCCGCTTCCGCCGCGCGCTCGACGTCGGCGACCGCCGGGAGTGACTCGTAGTCGACCCATACCGCGTCGGCCGCGTCGGCCGCGGCGTAACGATCCCGAGCGACCACGACGGCCACGGTCTGACCGGCGTAACAGACCTCGTCGGACGCCAAGGGAGGCGCCGTCCGCGCATCGGCGAGCAGCGGATGGGGATGGCCGACGGGCATCGGTCGGTCGAGTCCGAGATCTGCGGCCGTGAACACGCCGACGACGCCATCGACGGCATCGACCTCGGACACGTCGATCGAGACGATGCGGGCGTGTGCCTCCGGGCTCCGGACGAATGCGGCGTGCAACATGCCGTCCAACCGGAGGTCGTCGACGTATCGGCCCTGGCCTGTGACGAGCCTCGGGTCTTCGACCCTGCGAAATGGACTGCCGATCCCGTTCATGTGGCCAACCGGTCGAGGTACAGCCGGATCGCCGCCACGTCCAGATCCCCGAGACCGGACTCAGAAGCAGCGCGATAGAGGGGAAGTGCGACGTCCAACAACGGCGTCGGCGCGCCGACGGATCGGGCATACGCCTGGATGATCTCGGCGTCTTTCTTGATGATGTCGAGCCTTCCCGACGGCGGCGTGTAGCTGGATGCAGCCATCATCGGCCCGCGAATCTCGAACATCGCCGATGTTCCGACTCCGTCGGCGATGACGCGTTGCACGAGCTCGGCGTCCATACCGGCGGCCGCTCCGAGCGCATGGGCCTCGGCAGCCGCAATGGTGTGAACCGAAACGAGGAGATTGGCGATGAACTTCATGACGGACCCGTTCGGGAAGTCACCGAGATAGTGCGTCGTCCGGCCGATCACGTCGAAGACGGCGGAGGCGGCTTCGAAGGCCTCCTTGGATCCAGACGCCAGGACGACCAGAGTGGCGTCGGCGGCCTGGAGCCCGGTTCCACTCACCGGGACATCCATGAGTTCGACCCCTGCCTGGGCGAGGAGGTCGAACGCAGCCTGTTTGGCTGCGATCGGCAGCACACCCATCTCGACTGCGATGAGACCGGGGTGAGCGCCTTCGGCAACTCCGGCGGCGGCGTCGGCCAGCGCTTCGACACTTGGGAGGGCGAAGAGCACGAGATCCGAATCGGATGCCACATCGGCGGCGGAGTCCCGGGGCGTACCACCCGACGCCGCCAGCGCATCCATCCGAGCGGGATCGATGTCATAGCCGCCGACCCGGTAACCGGCTGCGATGAGGTGGCCCGACATGGCGGTTCCCATCACCCCGAGCCCGATGACGCCTACGCGTTGGACCATGTTCTCCTCCTTCGGCGACCGATCGTACATGATGCAGGATCTCCGGGGCCGACAGACCGCGGATCCATCACCGATCCGAGCCGGGACCGGGAATGAACGACCCGGTGCGCTCATCACGGGGCATGCCGTCGCGAGCGATCTCCTCTCCTCTGAGGTACGTGGCGACGATTCGCCCGGCGAACGTGCGGCCCGCGAACGGCGACCACCCCGCCTTCGACAGGACGTCGTCATCGGAGACGTGCCACGACCCCTGGGGATCGACGAGCACGATGTCGGCATCCGAGCCTGCACGAATCGCCCCTTTGGCGGGAGCGAGACCGTATCGATCTGCGGGCGCAGCTGACGCGAGGTGCGCAACGTCACTCAGCCCGATTCGACCAGTGAGTGCCGCGTCGATGAGGAACGGGAACGTCGTATCGAGGCCGGGCAGCCCGAACGGTGCCTCCCAGAAGTCACCGACCGACTTCTGGGCTCTCGTCGACGGAGCGTGATCAGTCGAAAAATGCGAGAAGGCGCCCGACCGCACCGCCGCCCACATCCTCTCCCGATCCACCGCGGTCCGCACCCTGGCCGGTGGTGTGAACTTGCGCAGGGCTCCGTGTTCGAGGACCTCGTCCTCGTCCAGGGCGAAGTACTGCGGGCAGGCTTCCGCCGCGACATCGGCACCGCGAGCCCTGGCGGATTCGATGACGTCGATGACGTCGGCGCTGGATACGTGCGCAAAGGTCGCCTTCACCCCGGTCGCTTCGGCGAGAACGGCGGCCGACGCCACCGCCACGAGCTCGGCTTCCCGGCTGCGCCATTTCGTGAGGACGCCCGGATCGTTTCGGCCCTGGGCCCTGAGGATCTGCTCGGCCGCCTCCGTCAACGACTCGTCCTCGCAATGCACCAGCGTGCGACCGTCGAACGACGCGATCACATCGAACGCCGCGAGGAGCCGGGCGGCATCGAGCGCAGGAACGCCATGGGTCGTGCACGTGAAGATCTTGAAGAACGCGACCCCGGAGCGCCACAGGGACGCGAGATCGGAGATCCTGTCCGGCCAGACATGTGCTGCCAGACCGAAGTCCACGTTCGACCTGCCTTCGAGGTAGGAGACCTTGTCTTCGAGCGTCTCCACATCGGTGATCGGATGGCCGTGGGTGTGCTCGATGACGGTGGTCGCCCCACGCGCTGCGGCGGCGCTGGTTCCGGTCGGAAAGTCCTCACGCTCGGAGGGCCCTGGATCCATCAGGTGGACGTGTGTGTCGACCATCCCGGGCAGCAGCAGGAGTCCATCGACGTCGATGCGCTCTCCCTGAGGCGGGTCGTCGGTCAGCGCAACGACTCTTCCCCCATCGACGACGACATGCGCCTCGACCACGCCGTCGGCCGTGACCACCGAACCCCCCACGAATGTCTTCATCATCGCCTCCTCGCTGATCAGACAAGATATAGGATCTCGAAGATGTCTGTGACGAGGAGCACCGAATGACGGCACGTGTGGGACTGGGAAGTATCGGCCTCGGGTGGTGGGGAAAGGAACTCGCAACGGCGATCGGATCCGTCGAGGGTGCCGAGATCGTGTCCTGTTTCGCCAGGCGAGAAGAAGGACGCCGCGATTTCGCCGAGAAGTTCGGCTGCCGATCGGCAGAGTCACTCGACGACTTGCTGGCGGACCCCGAGGTCGATGGCGTGCTGGTGGCGACGTCGCACGAGAGTCACCGAGAATTGGTGGAGCGGGCGGCAGCCGCCGGCAAGGCGATCTTCGTCGACAAGCCTCTGACCACCACAGTCAGCGAGGGCCTCGCCGCAGTGGAGGCCGCCGAGGCGGCCGGCGTCGTGCTCCAGGTGGGGCACCAGCGTCGCCGCACGGCCGCCAATCGAAGAATCCATCAACTGATCGAGGAAGGCCGCCTCGGTGACATCGAGGGCATGGAAGGCAGACACACGATCCCCAACGGATTCTCGATGGCCGCAGACGCCTGGCGATGGGACAAGGACCAGAGCCCACTCGGATCGATGACCTCGCTCGGCATCCACAAGATCGATTCGATGCGCTATCACGCCGGACCGGTCCGAGCCGTGTCGTGTATGACCCGTCCAGGGAGGAATCACCCCATCGACGAGTCGACGGTGCTGATCCTCGAGTTCGAGTCGGGCGCACTCGGCACGCTGTTCACCTCGTTCTTCGTCCCGCTCGTCTCGGAGCTGTCCATCTACGGCCAGGCCGCCGCAGCCTTCGCCAGCGCGGATGGCAAGCAGCTCCATCTCCAAGAGACCGGCTCGATGGCACGGACCGAGATCGCTCTCGATCCCGTCGACCCGGTGGCCGATCAACTTGCCGAGTTCGCCGCGGCGATCCGAGGCGACACGACTCCCGAGGTGGGCGGTCGAGAGGGGCTCGAGATCGTCTCGATCCTGGAGGCGGCGGTCGAGAGCGCCGCGACCGGTAGAGCCGTGGACATCGCCGATCACCGCCCGTGATTTCAGGTGTGGATCGGAACCGGTGAGGTGAGAATTCCGTCGGTATCGGCGTAGAGCCACCCTCCGGGGTGGAAGCGGGCTCCTGCGAAGACGACTTCGAGACCGCGTTGGCCGGCACCGTGCTTCTCGCTTCGCTTCGGATGGGCCGCAAGTGCCTTGATACCGATCGGCATGGTGCGAGTCACAGCCGTGTCTCGCACACATCCGAACATCACGATCCCGGTCCACTCGTTGTCGATGGCGATCTGGGCGAGCACGTCTCCGACGAGCGCACACCTCAGCGAGCCTCCTGCGTCGACGACGAGGACCCTCCCCTCGCCCGGGGTCTGGAGGGTGGCTTTCACCAGAACGTTGTCCTCGAACACCTTGATCGTCTCGATCGGCCCGTGGAACGAGTCCCTCCCGCCGAAATCGGAGAACACGGGCTCGGCGACGTCGGCCTCCGGATGCTCGTCGGACAGATCGGTGGTTGCGAAGCTCATATGAGAAGCCGCTCCTCGTACTCGACCCGGGACAGGAGATGTGGCTCGTCGTCGGTGATCAACACCATGTCCTCGATGCGGACGCCTCCCCCGCCGCGGACATCCGGCACCCAGACCAGGGGCTCGACGGCGAACACCATGTTGGGCTGGAAGTCGTAGGTCGGTGCACCGGGCAGTGTCTCCCCGATGTAGGGCGGCTCGTTCGCCCCCATCCCGATCCCATGGCCGATGAAGAGACTGAACAGGTGTTGGTCCAAGCCGTGGCCACCGATGGTCTCGATGATGGCGTCGGCACAGTCCTTGTTCGTGAAACCGGGGCGCATCTTGGCGATCCCGGCCATCAGCCCCTCGTACACCGCCGTGTAGATCTTCTGCTGCTGCTTCGACGGACGACCGACCACCGTCGTTCTGCCGATGTCGGCGAAGTAGCCGTTCCACTGTGCCCCGATGTCGATGAAGCACAAGTCACCGTTTCTGACGATCTTGTCGGTCGCCAACCGGTGAGGCGGCGACATGTGTTCGCCGGACGCGACGAAAGGAGTCGTCACGTGGGCCATCTCGCCACCGAGATGGAACAGCGTCTGCATGGCATCGCCGGCGATCTCGAGCTCTCGGCGTCCGGGTCTCGCGCCGTCGAGCGCCCGTTGGGTCACGGAGTCCCCGATTGCACAGGCCTCCTCGATGACGGCGACTTCCAGATCTGTCTTGATCCACCGAGCCTCCTGCATGACCGTGTCCCCATCGATCAGTTCGAGGTCCGGAAGATGAGCCCGCATGGAACCGATGAAGCTCAGGTTGGCCTGATCGACGGCGAGCCTGCCGGTCAGGAGACCGCGTTCGGTGAGGATCGGGGTGAGGATGTCGCGCACGAATCCGTCCACCAGCTCGCGCTGTTCCATGATCGGCACGGCGTGCGCCTCGGCGATCCACGACATCCCGAATTTCGCCTTGTCGATCTCACCCCCCGACCCGAGGAGGACCGGGTCGGTTCCAGGGGTGATGAGCGCTCCGTTGAGCGACGTCGTCTTGCCGGCGATGAGCTGGGCGCGCAACGCAGTCAGGTACCGGACGTTCTCGTCCTTCCAGACGAGCAGACCATCGGCCGACGAGTCACTCAGGGCGGTGTGGACCTTCGCGACCCGCTCACGACGGAGCTCGGCGAAGTCATACCGATCCTCCCAATCGACGGCGAACGGTCCCTTGGCAAAACGGCTCATCAACACCTCTCTCGACACTCCCCACGGGGAGACCATGCACGATATAGGATCGTTGCCCGGCCCGGGCGAGCGAACGGTGTTCCGCTCGAGCCAACGAAGCTTCGAGGAGGTCCGAGCGCAATGAGCGAGCAACAGGTGCGACCAGGAGGGGCGACGAAAGGCCCGACCCACCGGTCCGAACACACTCGGGCGGAGTCGGCATGATCACCAATGCCGAGGCGGGCGTGATCGCCAGAGGGATCCTGAAGTGGGGACGAGAGCACGATTCGGGTCGACTGACCGCCGCCGTGCTCGACAGCGGCGGCCATCTCGTGGTCCTCGAGCGTGACGACGGATCGGAGTTTCTCAGGGTCGACGTCGC
>JAHEDH010000046.1:0-11307 GCA_024641285.1 bacterium
AACCCGGCGGCGTAGAAGGGCAGCACCACGATCGTTGCACCGGCCACACCGCTGATCTCGATCGACGTCGCAACCAGTAGCACGACCATTCCGGCGACGAGCCCGACCGCGAGCGCCTCCGCAGATCTGGAGGTGCGCGGCAGTTCCGTCGTCATCGCTCCTCCCTGATCCACAAGCTGGCGGCGGCAGGTTCGATCGTGCGCCGGACGATGTCATCGAGGGCACCACCCACCGCTCCGAGGGTGAGCTCGCTGCGCAATCGGGTCGAGAACGCGTCGACCTCGCGTTCGGCGTCGTACTTCGCCCGGTTGAATCGGTGGTCGACCGCCCGCTGGATGCGGCGTCGGGCCGGGTCGAAGGCGGCGGCCGCGGCGAGGGTGGACGCGGCAACCACCATGTCGTTCGACTGACCGAGGAGGCGAGGCAAGGTCACCACCGGGAAGGCGTACACGGCCGCAACCACGATGGCCACGACGGCGAAGGTGACCGTTCGGCTGACGATCCGGTCGATTTCGTACAAGTGATAGCGCAAGACGGCGACAGCGATCGAGACGGGGACCGTTACGAACCCGACGATGGAAGGGAGCCAGGCGAGCAGGAGGGCACCACCGACGCGTCGGGGGTCTTCGGATGCCCTTCCCATGGCTGACGCGATCGTGAAACCGACCGCCGTGCCTGCTGCTGCGGCAACGAGGGCCGACATCAGCCACCTGAGTTGGACGCGTTCAGCTCCGGTCGATGCGACGAAACGTGCAATGACGAGGATCACTCCGATGGCGAGGAGCCCGAGCTCGATCGCGAACAAGACTGCTTCCGAAGGAAGGAGCCTCCATACGGCGGAGTCGGGCAGCAGGGCGACAGGGTTGCGGAGCACGATCGGCGGCCCCTGGGCGGGGGCAATCGTGGGCGCCGGGCCAACAGCCACGCCGAAGACGGCTGCACCGGCCACGGCGATTGCGAGCCGAGAGAGCCGGGCGTTCCGGCGATCAACGTGGCCGGAGGGAAAGATGAGGGTCAGCACGAACAGCATGGCGGTCGCCGCCGGCCACCCCCAGACCTGACCCCACGCCACGAGTCGATCGATGAGGGGGGCGGTTCCATTCGCCAGCGCCCGCGGGTCGCCGGTGACGCGTGCCGTGCCGAGCGCAATGGCCAATCCGCTCACGATCAACAGCAGCCCGATTGGGTTCTCGAAACGGCGAATGGCGATGATCAATCCGGTTGCGACGTACGGGGCTACGAGCACCACCGTGTAGGCATCGCCCAGCTCTAGAGCGACGACCAGCCCAGCCACGAAGAGAGCGAGCGCAGCTGCCTTTCGGGGAGCAGCAGTTCGGCCTGTCACGAGTCGCCTCGAAGCCACGGATCGCGGTCGCATGCGCGCCAGAGCCTTTCGGAGGCAGTCATCGGGATCACTTGGTCCACATAGCGACAGAGGCCGGTTCGAGCGTCCGCCCGATGACCTCATCGGTCATACGGTGCACGGCGTCGAGGGTGACCTCGGTGCCGAGTCTGCTCGAGAGCACTTCGAGTTCTCGTTCGGCGTCGAATCGGGCTCGGTTGAAACGACGGTCGACGAGGCGTTGGGCGCGTCGCCGGATGGGGTTGAAGAGGGCGGCGGCAGTGAGGGTCGAGCCGGCGACGATCAGGTCGTTCGACTCGCCCAGGAAGCGCGGTAGGGACACAACCGGGATCGTGTACACGATCGCCACCGCAATTGCCACGAGCGCGTACGCGACCGTTCTGGAGACGACCCGATCGATGTCATACAGGCGGTATCTGAGAATGGCGACCATGAACGACACCGGAACGAGCAGATAGCCCACGACCGCCAGCAGCCACACCGGATGCCCCTGATTACCAGTCGCCGTCGAAACGGCTATCGCGACGACAAGGGCGGTCACCTCGAACAGGAAGGCCCACACCACCCACCGGTACTGGCTGCGAACCGGGTCTCTGGCGCGTCGATACCGGACGACGAAGTCGACGATCGCGATCAACAGGATCACGTTCGGGAGGAATGCGGCCGCCTCCGCAATGTCGACCGGAACGACTGAGAAGGGCATGGGGCTGGGTACGCCACCGTCGACGTAGGGAGGCAGAGTCGATCTGAATGCGGTCAGGAGTACGCACACGCCATCGACCGCCAGCACGCCCCAAGCAATGCGTCGATGCCAGCCGCTACGTGACGACAGACGGTCCGGGAAGACGAGGATGAGCGCCGACCACACCGTCCAGAACACTGCGCTCACCGAGGTGCCGGTCAGCCACAGCCACCACCGATCGATCACCGAGGGGTCGAGGAGCGCGATGTTGTCTGGAGGAAAGGAGAACAGGAACCCTGTGCCCAGATTGACGAGCAGCCAGCCAACCGGGTGCCAATCAGAGCGGAGGAGCACCATCATCCCGGGAACCAGGAAGAGCAGCGATCCCACGACGGGCCACCACCACCCTGACTCACGGCCGAGGTTGATGGCTCCCAATCGCTCGTTCAGCATCGACACCACGGCTGCGCCGACGGTGCCGATGACGAAGGCCGCAAGCAGCGAGGCGCGCAACCTCCTACTCCAGACAGAAGACATCATCTGATCCACAAGCCGACCCTCTCCGGTGCGACGGTGGCTGACATCAGCCGATCGAGGTGCCCCTCGATGGCGACGAGATCTGTTTCGGCCTGCAAGCGTTCGCCGAACAGCTCGACCTGCTTCTCGGCATCGAACCGGGTCCGGTTGAACCGGCGCTCGACGATCTCTTGGATCCGTCGGCGGGCAGGGTTGAACACTGCGGCGGCGGTCAGGGTCGATGCGGCGACGACCAGATCGTTCGATCCGCCCAGGAGGCGTGAGAAGGCGAGGACGGGCAGCACGTACGCCAAGGCGACGATCAGACCGACGCTGCCGTAGGTGACCGTCCGGGAGACGATCCGGTCGATCTCATACAGTCGGTATCGCATCACGGCGATGAGGATGCTCACGGGGATCAGCGTTCCAAGGAGACTGTCGAACACGAAGCCGGCGACGTTCCACGACTCGATTCCGACCACGACGCGCTGAGCTTGACCCACCATCTGGAACAACGCGTACGAGCCGATTGCCGTCAATAGCCACTTCAACTGTTTGCGTTCGATCTCGCTGCCGCGCCTGTAGCGCACCCGCATCGCTGCGAACACGACCATCAGCCCGATCGGGAAGACCCCCAGCATGCCCTCCATGATCGAGCGCGCGGTGGCTGCGACCGATCCGCCGACGAAGGGGTTCTCGAGGCCGTGCTGAGGGTCGGCGAGGAGGCCGGGCACGATGCTCACCGCAATGAGGGTGAGAAGCCCTCGCTCGATCCAGCGCCATCCCGGCGCCGGGAGCCGGCCGTCGGGGAAGCGGAGCAAAGGCAACAGAAGCACGAGCGCCGAGGCCACCAGGACCGAATTGGCAGCCAAGATCGGGACAAGGGAAGGTTCGAGAAATACGGGAAGCCCGGAGTACGCGCCGAACGGAGTTCCGATGGCCCCGATCAGGAACACCGTTCCAACCATCGTTAGCAACGGCCCGACGGCGTTGTCACTGCGACGGAGCCAAAGCAGGATGCCAGTGCAGCCGTAGGCGGCGGTGAGCGCCGGATAGGCGAGGAACCATGGATTTGCGAGGAGGGCGATGAAGCAGGCGGGAACGAACGCC
The DNA here is from genome assembly GCA_024641285.1 of bacterium. Taxonomy (GTDB): domain Bacteria; phylum Actinomycetota; class Acidimicrobiia; order Spongiisociales; family ZC4RG35; genus JAHEDH01. Next base: position 3,672 of record JAHEDH010000046.1, read on the forward strand.
AGGACCATCACGCCGGTCGCCACGCGCCGAACTGTGGGTTGCGACCACCACGCCGACGGTGATGTGGCAGTCACCACGGTCTGATCCAGAGCGACGTCGACGCGGGCTGGAGCGTCCGGCCGATCGTGCCCGCCACCTCAGCCGCGAGATCAGCCAGGTCGACTTGCCGAAGGACTCTCACCCCGGCGGCATCGATCTCTCGCTCGATGTCGTATCGAGCTCGGTTGAATCGGTGGTCGACAGCCCGATGGACCCGTTTCCTGACCGGGTTGAAGACCGACGCCGCGGCGAGGGTGGAGCCGGCCACGACCAAGTCGCTCGTCTCTCCCAGCAATCGTGGCAGGAGGATCAAGGGAACCGCATAGACGGTGGCGATGACCATGGCCACCAGTCCATATGTCACGGTACGAGAGATGATCCGGTCGATCTCGTACAAGTGGTAGCGCAGGACCGCGATCGCCATCGCAATCGGCAGCGACGCCAGAAACAAGGCATCCAACAACAACCCGATGGCATTCCACTCCGCCAGCGGGACTGCGATCGAGATCGCGATCCAGAAGAGAACGTAGGAGCCGGACACGAAGAAGAGCCATTTCAATTGAAGCCTGCGGATCAGGTCGGCGCGTCGGTAGCGGCTGCCGAGCGCCCAGGCCGCGGCCAGCAGCAGGGCGCCGAATCCAAGAAGCAAGATCTCGTAGGCGCTGGCGAAGTTCGCGGCCATTGCGGGCGGCATGAATGGATGCTCTGCACCATCGAGGGGGTCGGCCAACAGGCCGACGACTCCCCACAGCAGGGTCCAGCCGATGATCGTCGTCTGGAGCCGCCGCCATCGGGGGGACGGGAGAAGCCCGTCGGGGAACCAGAGAAGCGACAGCAGCACGAGTCCGGTGGCAGGAGCTCCCGCTGCGGCTCCGGCTATCGATCTCCATCCGTCTGGCGAGAAGTTCGTTTCCACGCCTCCGAAGCCTCCGAGAATCGTCAGACCCGAGAACGGTCCAGCGACGCCGACGGCCGCCAGCGTCGGGCCGAGGCGATTTCCTGGCCTGCGGAGCCAGATGAGCAGACCCAGCATGAGGTTGGCGATAGCCCCTGTGCAGTACATCCAGACCCCGGAACCGGCCGCCACGCCGAGGACGACGTATCCGAGGATCGTCGTCGACCCGACCGCCGCGGTGAGGGTCCAGGCGGATGGTTTGGACCTGATGAGAGTTCGCTCGCCGCCCATGCCCGTCATCGTCGTCGACTCGGCGAGAACGTGCCGCCCAGATCGCGTTCGACTCGACGCCTTCCACCCAGGGAAGTCACTGCGCTTCCACCAACCGGTCGGGTTCGGCCCGGCGGAGGAGAATGAGGCCGCTGGTGATGATCACTGCGTGGAGGGCGATGAATCCGGCGTAGGCCGCGGGGGAGTATCCACGAGTGATCCAGATGCCGTCGGCCACGATGCCGCGGAAGACCTCAGCCCAAATCACCGTCACGGCGAGGATCCGGTTCCGGATCGGGTCTCGGGCCCCCACGAGCATCATCATCCCGAGCACACCCAATTCGAGCACGAACACGAGCCAAGCGTCGCCGAACGCCCGGACCGCCTCGGCGTTCTCGTTGAGCGGCGGTGGGAGCGTGTCGGCGATCGCCTGCCCCTCGTCGACGATCAGGAACCAGAGATTCATGACCGTCAGGAGTACATAGAAGCCTCCCACGGTGCGAAACCACCACTTCAGTGTCCGCATCGCATCCTCCTCTCGCCGACGACTCGTCGGTCGCGCAGCGTCATCGTGTCCTTCGTCCGGTACGCCACCGTTACGAGCCGTGGAGAACGACCAAGACACCTGTCGAGAGAACCCACAACACCTGACGAGACCCGCGACGTTGCGGTTCGAGCACTCTCCTCAAGCGACCGAGGAGACCACGAGATGCGCCGAGTCTTCGCCATCGTCACGGCGCCAATCGCGGTCGGCGGATGCGAACCACGTCGCTCAGAGCGCGGGGTTGTCGAGCCGCTCGATCTGTACCTGCGCTGCAAACGCCAGGCCGCCGGCGACCAGTGCCAGTTCGCCGAGCAGACCGAACGAGGACACCTGGCCCGTGATCATCGATCCGACACCCATCAAGCTGGCGGCGAGGCCGGTCACGGTGCCGGCGAAGAACCGGCCGCGGATCGGCGCTGACGCAACCAGTCCTGCCAGTGCCACCGAGAGCGCTACCGTGGCCATCCCGGCGTAGTGGCCGAATTCGACGTGTGGGTCGGAAGACGATCCGGTGAGCTGCAGGTCGATGTGACGCCAGATGTAGGGGGACAAGCCGACCAACATCACTGCAGGGAGCGCCACCAGCGGTCCCGGGACCACCCAGGCGCCTCTCCACACGGAGAAGCGGCCGATTGCGGCGACGAGGGCGGGCGCGGCGATCAGGATGATCACGAACGGGTCGAGTCCCGTGGTCGCGAGAGAGACTGCGGCGTTGACGAGCGCGGCCACCATCATCACACGGAGGGCACCCGGTGCCACGTCGGGCCGAATGGCAACGGCCAGCATGCCCGCCACGAACAGACCGATCCCAAAGACGACGAACATCGCCTCATGGGTGTGGTGAGGGAGGGCTTCGGCGTCTCCCGAGAACAGCACGGGGACGATCGGCGCCAGGAGCGCCGCCAGCGCGACACTGAGGACGCAGCGACTATTCGTGCCGCCGTGACCCGCCCGGTCCTGGCCACCGTGGTTGCAGCGAGCGCCTCGCTCGTCATGAATACCTCCGTCTCTGGATGACGGCATCGTCGGGACGCAGCGTCACGCCATCGTTACGGGGCGAGCGCCCGAGATCCGGGTGGCGGTCGGAGTCGTGGCTCGGGCTACGCCTCCGGCCGACGTCAGACAGCGAGAATCACGCGAACGACCGACACGCGTGGCCTGCAGCGCATCTACCGTTACGAACCGTCGTATGAGCACCAAGCCGTCACGCCTCGAGATCCGCCTCCTGGGCCCCGTCGAAGTCGTCGTCGACGGGACTCCGCTCGCCGTCGACACCAAGAAGGCCGTTGCGCTCCTCGCCTATCTCGGTGCCACGGGCCAAGAACAGTCGCGGGACCATCTCGCCGATCTGCTCTGGCCGGACTCCGATCCCGATCGGGCCAGGGCAACCCTTCGCCGCACGCTTTCGGCGCTCCGATCGGGGCTGGGCGACCGATGGATCGAGGCGGACCGGTCGAGCATCCGGTTTCGGCAAGGCGCCGACACGTGGGTCGACGTCGATGTGTTGATGGCTGCGGCTGCCGCGGCTCACGGCCACGGATCCGATCAGGTGTGCCCGCTCTGTGTCGAGTCGCTGGGCTCCGCCGCACATCTGGTGCGGGGCGAGTTCATGGAGGGTTTCGCCGTGCGGGGCTGCCCTGCTTTCGACGACTGGATGATGGGCGAGGCCGAACATCTCCGTCGGAGGATCTCCTCGATCCTGGAACGGCTCTCGACCGCGCTGGTATCCGAGGGGCGGTATTCCGAGGCGATCGAGGCCGGGGCCCGCTGGCTGGAGGTCGACCCGCTTCTCGAGAAGGCTCATCGAACCATGATGCTGCTCCACGCCTGGTCGGGCGATCGTTCCGGAGCGGTCGACGCATACCGGGCCTGTGTCGCCGTGCTCGATCGGGAACTCGGGGTCGAGCCGCTCGAGGAGACCACCGAACTGTACGAAGCGATCCTCGAGGAGGATATCCCCCGAGCGCCGGCGCCGGTGCGCCGGCTCGAACCGGTCGAACCGGCCCGGGCCGTCGGGTATCCGCTGGTCGGACGTGGGGGAGCCTTCGCCCGACTGCGCGCTGCCATGTCATCAGGACGGGGGCTCGTCATCATCGAGGGGGAGCTCGGCATCGGCAAGACCAGGCTGATCGGAGCGCTCGCCGCCGAAGCCGAGTCGTCTCGCACGCCACTGTTCATCGGGGCGGCCTACCGGAGCGATGCCGGGGTCGCCTACGGGCCGATCCAACAGGTGCTTTCGGCGGCGCTCGAGTCGCCAGAGGCCCGGTCGCTGGTGAACGAGCTGCCGCCGGCGGTCCTCGCCGAGACTGCTCGCCTCATTCCATCGCTCGGGACACCTCCACCGATCGATCCATCCGACGGCGCGGCGCGAACGAGATTCATGGATGCCCTCGCCCAGACCATTGCTGCGCTCGGGGAATCGGTCACGCTGGTCATCGACAACCTCCACTGGCTGGATGCGGCCTCACTCGACCTGATCGCATACATGGCGCGTCGAACCGAACGGCTCGGGCTGGTGTTGATCCTCACCCGCAGGCCCGAGGACACCCCACTCGACCACCCGGTCTCGGTCCTGGTCGAAGACCTCTCCGGCGAGGCCGATGTGATCCGCCTCGAGCGGCTCGATCGCGGTGCCGTCGCCGAACTCGTTCGAGTGGCCGGGGTCGAAGGCGTGGACGCAGACCACCTCTTCGAGCGCACCCGCGGGCTCCCCTTCTTCGTGATCGAGTACCTCGACTCGGCTCGCGCCGGCCTCACCGACATCCCCCTCGCCGTGCGCCGGCTCGTGCTGGCCCGGCTCAACGAACTCGATTCGGTGGGTCGCCAGGTCCTCACGGCGACCGCGGTCATCGGCACGTCCGCCGACGTCGAGGCGATTCTCGATGTGTCCGGACGAAGCGAAGACGAGATCCTCACCGGTCTCGACGAGCTCATCCGCCGATCCATGCTTCGCGAGGTGGGTGACGGCGGAGTCGAGTTCGTGCACGAGCAGATGCGGGAGGTCGCGTACGAGGACACCAGCCTCAACCGGCGTCGTCTCCTTCACCGGCGCGCCGCAGAGCATTTCTCATCCCGTCCGGGCGCCGCGGCCGACCATCGGAGGATGGCGGTTGCGGCCGCGCATCACCGGATGGCAGGAAACGACGGGGCTGCAGCCGAGCTGTCGGCGGTCGCCGCCGAGCTGGCGGTTGGCGTGTTCGCGTTCGAGGACGCCATCGGCCATCTCGAGAACGCGCTGGCCCTCGGGCATCCCGATCGCGGTGCACTGTTGACGCGGGTCGGGGCCTTGCGGACGCTGACAGGTCAATATGGTGCGGCGATCGCTGCCTATGAGACGGCCCGCTCGATCCTCGATCCAGCCGTCCTCCCCGGCGACTCGGCTGTGATCGCGAATGCCATCGGCGAGGTGTACCGGCGTCTGCGGCGCTGGGAACCTGCTTCGGCATCCTTTGCCGAGGCGCTCGCCAACACCGAGGATCCAGCCCTTCGCTCCCGGGCAGCGGCCAACTGGGCCTTCGTCGAGTACCGACGCGGGGACGTCGAGGCGGCACGGTCGCTCGCCACCGAGGCGTTGCAGTCCGCCGAGGCCTGCGATGATCCCGATGCCGAGGCGCTCGCCCACAACCTGGCCGGACTCCTCTCCAGCGAAGACGACGATCGGGCTGCTCACTACGACCGGGCACTGTCCCTGTCGGTGCTTCCCTCGGTACGGGCGGCCGTGCTCAACAACCTCGCCCTGTCACTGGCCGCGGCCGGCGATGTCCCGAGCGCCATCGACCGCGCGAAAGAGGCGCTCGACCAGGCAGTGCGGTCGGGTGACCGGCACCGGATTGCTGCGTTGCACGACACGCTTGCCGACATGTTCCACGCGGGCGGGGATGAAGAGGCAGCGATGGGTGAGTTGAAGCAAGCCGTGGCGATGTTTGCCGAGGTCGGTGAAGATCCCGGTTCCTACGAGCCGGAGGTCTGGCTGCTGAAGGAGTGGTGAGACCCGCGGCTCAGGCGAAGTCGGGGTTGTTGAGCTGTTCGTTGAGTTTGCGCATTCCGCCCAGCCACCGGTCGTAGTCGTTGGCCTTGTTCTGGAAGAACGTCTCGACCTCGGGGTGGGGCAGGATCAGGAATCGCTCCGCATCCAGACCCTCGATGACCGCATCGGCGACATCGTCGGTGGTGATCGCGATGCTCCGCACCCACTCCTGGCTGGCGGCGTCGCCGAACAGATCGAGCATCGGTGTCTCGACGAATTGCGGGCACAGGGCGGACACGCCGATTCCCCGTTTTCCGTAGGTCATCGACACCCACTCGGCCAGCGCGAGAGCGGCGTGCTTGGTGACGGCGTAGGGGGCTGCCCCGATGTTGGTGAGCAGGCCGGCAGCCGACACCGTCGAGAGGATGTAGCCGGAGCCGTGCGCCAGCATCCCGGGGAGCGCAGCGCGGATCGCATAGACGTGGGCCATGACGTTGACGTCCCAGGTCTTCTGCCATAGCACCGTCGGGACGTCGACCGAACCGCCCGTTGCAATCCCGGCGTTGTTCACCAGCAGGCCGATCGGTCCGTGCGCCGACTCCGTTTCCGCGATGGCGGCGGTCACGGCGGCCTCGTCGCTGACGTCGACCTGATGCGACTCCCCGCCGATATCGCTTGCGACTCTCACGGCCTGCTCGCCGTCGAGGTCGGTGACGACGACCTTCCGGGCGCCTTCGCGTGCGAATCTGCGGCTCAGGGCTTCGCCGATGCCGCTTCCGCCTCCCGTGATGAAGACGAGTTGATCCTTGAGTTGCATGCGATGCCGCCTCTGGTCTCGGAGTGCCGACGCTAGTTGCGCCGGCACTTCTCATCGGTCTCTCATCGGGGCCATGGGGAAGGCTCATCAACTCGTCATACGTTGCAGGCATGAGGAGTTTCAAACGTGTCCCCCGCACCGTCGTAGCCCTCTGCGTGGTGCCGCTGTTGCTCGGTGGCTGTGAGCGGACCGAGATCGACGGGATCGGATCGATCACGCCGAACGAAGTTGCGCCGCCACAGCTTGACCTGGTTGCGCTCGGCGACTGCACGGTCGGGGAGTTGGGATGGGTGTCCGGCGAGGGCGAGATTCGCAATCGCTCCGACGCGGTCGGCACGTATGAAGTCGTTGTCTCGTTCTCCGACGCCGACCGCCGGCTCGGCGATCAGCGCGCCAGGATCCGCGACCTCTATCCGGGAGAGTCCGCCCGGTTCGAGGTCCACGCCTGGTTGAACGACGATGCGGCATCGATGACCTCCTGCGACGTCGTGACGATCAACCGATGGTCGGCCCGCACCGGGTCCTGAGCGCTCGAGCGGCCATACTGTGCCCCGCTGCCGCATCGCGGAGCTCGGTCGAGAGTCTCGAGGAGGATCGGATGCCGACATTCGACATCGTGTCCGAAGTGGATCGACAAGAAGTCACCAACGCCGTCGATCAGACGCTGCGTGAGGTTGGGAATCGCTACGACTTCAGGGGAACCGACACCGAGGTCAAGTTCTCCGACAACGAAATCTCGATCGAGTCGGATTCCCCCGGCCGGGTCGAGGCGGCAGTTGAGGTGCTCAAGACTCGTCTCGTACGTCGCAACGTCGACGTGAAAGCCATCTCCGGCGGGGACATCAAGCCGGTCGGGGGAGCCCGATCCAAGGCGGTCTTCGTCCTCAACCAGGGCATCGAGTCCGACCTCGCCAAGGACCTGTCGAAGCGGGTTCGCGACACGAAGATCAAAGTCCAGGTGCAGATCCAAGGGGACCAGTTGAGGGTGAGCGGCAAGAAGCGCGACGACCTCCAGGAGGTCATCGCGGCCGTCAAGCAGATGGACCTGCCGATCCCCGTCCAATTCACCAACTTCCGGGACTAGTTCGTTTCACGTTTCACGTT
>JAHEDH010000046.1:11407-21405 GCA_024641285.1 bacterium
CGTTTCACGTTTCACGTTCGTTCTCTACGACGGAGCACGCCGGAGGTGAAGCGCCTGTCGGCGTGTGGCGTGACGCGTGACGCGAGTGCCGGCGGATACGATGCCGCCATGCCGACCAGCCACCTCGAATGAGCGCGTTCCCCGCCGATTTCATCTGGGGGGTCGCAACTGCGTCCTATCAGATCGAGGGAGCGGTCGACGAGGCTGGTCGAGGCGAGTCCATCTGGGATCGGTTCTCACATACCCCCGGCAAGATCCTGACCGGCGAGAACGGCGATGTCGCCTGCGACCACTACCACCGATACCCCGACGACATCGAACTGATGAGCCGGCTCGGCGTCGACGCCTACCGCTTCTCGATCGCCTGGCCGAGGATCGTTCCCGAAGGAGTCGGCGGCGTGAACCAGGCCGGTCTCGACTTCTACGATCGGCTTGTCGACGGATTGCTCGCGGCAGGCATCACTCCGTATCCCACGCTGTATCACTGGGATCTGCCGCAGGCGCTCGAGGACGACGGCGGCTGGCTGAATCGCAGGACCGCCGAGGCGTTCGCCGACTACGCCGAGGTCGTCGTCGACCGCCTCGGCGATCGCATCGAGAACTGGATGACGCTCAACGAACCGTGGTGCTCTTCGCTGCTCGGGTACATGGCCGGGTTCCACGCTCCAGGCCTCACCGGTGTCGAGAACGGTCTCAACGCAGCTCACCATCTGCTGCTGGCTCACGGCCTCGCCACGCCGCGCATCCAAGCAGCAGGCTGCAACGCCGGGATCGTTCTCAACATGGACCACATGGTGCCTGCGTCCGGACATCCCGCCGATCACGCCGCGGCCGATCTCGAGGATCAGAAGTTCGGGCGTTGGTTTCTCGATCCCGTGTCGGGCCGCGGATATCCCCGAGATGCAGTCGAGGACTACGGCTGGGACATGGCCGTGGTCAGACCCGGCGATCTCGACCTCATCGCCGCCCCCATCGATCAGATCGGGCTCAACTACTACTCGATCCGAATCGTCCGGTCCGATTCTGTCACCGAGGCAGACAGGACCGAGGTCGTGGCTGAGCCGACCGAATACACCGAGATGGGCTGGGCAGTTGCTCCGGCCGGCATCATCCCGCTGCTCGAACGGCTGCGCGACTACGGCTACGAGCGCATCTATATCACCGAGAGCGGTGCCGCCTACCCCGACGTGCAGGACGACCGCAGCTACGTCGACGACCAGGACCGGATCTCCTACCTCGACCGGCACTTCGAAGCCGTCTCGGAAGCGATCGATCATGGGGTTCCCGTGAAGGGCTATTTCGTGTGGTCGCTGATGGACAACTTCGAGTGGGGGTTCGGCTATTCGAAGCGGTTCGGTCTCGTTCGGGTCGACTACGAGACCCAGGCCCGCATCCCCAAGGCCAGCTACGCCTGGTACCGCGACTACATCCGATCGGCCCGGGCCTGACGCAGAGGGCGCCTGAGTCTTCGATCAGAGCTCGCGGGAGGCGGCGAATCGCAGAGCGACGAAGAACAGCCCCACCGTCGTGACAACGGTCACCGCCGTAGCCGGCAGATAGTCACTGAACGACTCTGTACCTGCGGGGATGGTGGCCAGCGCTCCGCCGAGATGTGAGGGGAGCCAGCGACCCAAGGCCTCGGAGATCCCGAAGATCGGCATGATCAACAGGACGACGATGGAAATCATCACCGTCCCGAGGACGGACGAGGCCCGGGCTGCCACCGCGGCGACGAGTCCGATCACGAACACCAGGAACAGGCAACCGAACAGCAGCCCAGCCACCACGTCGCCGGCTTCGAGACCACCGATCAGCGCCCACGTCTCGTACCAGGCTGCCAGCCCGCCCAACACGAAGGAGCCGAGCACGGCGATCACGGTCACGACCACCCGCGGCACGAGGATCGTCCGAACGTCGGACACGCGGGTACGGAGGAACACGCCCATCTCGGGGATGGCGTCGAAGGCGAGCGCGCCGGCCGCTACCACCACCGCGACCAGGGTCCCGATCTGTACTGCATTGGACACGAACTGGGCCATTCCGTCTGCGGGCACCGGAGGCGGGAACTGGATGGTCGCGCCCTCCAGGTCGCCGCCGGCGAAGTCGACGATCTCGCGGAGATACCGGGCGGTGAGCGGTCCCAGCAGCCCGAAGAAGACATACACCCCGACCAGCGCGATCCACCTCTTGGTTCTCGCCAGCCGCATCCATTCGAGCCGCCACAGCGTCACTTGGTCACCTCCAGGAAGGCACGCTCGAGTGAGACGGCCTCGGGCCCCATCGAAACCACCCTGGCTCCGGCCGCGGCAAGAGCACCCGCCAGCTTCGTCTCTGCGTCGGCGAGGGAGGACACCGTCACCGTGAGTTCATCGGTGCCGTCGAACTCGACAGCTCGCACCCAATCGAGCCGATCGAGCGCCCGGGCGACGTCATCGGTGGGTGGTCTCACGCGAATTCGATACCGGGGCACGGCCTGACCGACGAGGAGATCCTCCACGGTGCCCTGGAATGCCAGTGCGCCTTTGTCGAGGATTCCGACCGTGTCGCAGACCTCTTGCACGTCGGCGAGGATGTGGCTCGAGAACAGGACGGTGGCGGTTCCCTTGAGACGGCCGATCAGGTCGAGCACCTCTCTGCGGCCGAGCGGATCGAGAGCCGACGCCGGTTCGTCGAGCAGCACCAGCGTCGGTTCACCCACGATCGTGCAGGCGAGGCCAAGCCGCTGCAGCATGCCTCGCGAGTAGCCGCCGACCGGGCGATCGATCGCATCGGTCAGGCCGGCGTCGGCCAACACCTGCTCAACCCTGTCTTCGGTGCCCGCCGTCAGTCGCTGGGCGAGCCCGACGACCTCCCGGCCGGTCAACCAGGCATCGAAACGGGGCGTGTCAGGAAGCACCGCGATGCGGTGGGGATCCGCATCGATCTGGACCGATCCGGAGGTGGGGTGCCGCAGTCCGGCGAGGATGCCGAGGAGTGTGGTCTTGCCGGCGCCGTTGGGGCCGACGAGTCCGTAGATGCTCCCGGCCGCGACCGAGAGGTCGACACCTCGCAGGGCATCGGTGGCGCCATACCGTTTGGCCAGGTCGGTCGTTCGGATCATCTCGCTCCGCCGGGCTCGCGGCCGACGAGCAGGTAGACGATCCCGCCCATCGGGACCGACAGGAGGCAGATGACAGCCCACGCCCACTTCGGGAGATACCGGACGTCGCTGCGTGAGATGTCGAACCAGCAATACCCGACGAAGGCGAGCGCTGCGACGATGACGGGCGCCAGTGCAGCCCAAGGGATGTCCATGCGAGTTCTCCCGTTTCGAAGCTTCGGATTCCGATCATAGGAGTCCCATATGACAGCGCTCCGTGCTGGAGCCGTCGACGTCTCACGACCCGATGTTCGCCTCGAGCCACTCCTCCGGCAGGTCACCGAATCTGCTTGGAGCACCATCGATCGTCCATACGTGGATCATCTCGTTGGTGAGGGCAACCATGACCGTGCCGAGAGGACACGTGCCCATTGGAGATCCGAGCGAGCCGAGCCCGGGAGGCAGCAACCCGAAGCAGACATGGTCGTGGCCGTGCCAGACGGTCAGCGGGCCGCCGACCATCGGACCCGGTTCGCCAGACTCGTCGGTCTGATACATCGCTCCCAACAGCACCGGGCCTTCCGGCCCCGGGCGATAGACGAGCGTCTCGGGACGGGTCGGGTCGAGAATGCGACCGTCCTTCTTGTATGCGGGGTTGTCGGCGTGGCCTCCCATCCTGCCCAGATTGTTGACGTTGTAGCCCTCGGCCGCTGCGACCGAGATGTCCTCGAATCTGCCGATGTTCAGCGCGGTCTCTCGAAACAGTCGATCGGCGGCCGAGCGATCATCAGCCGTCGGGCGAGTCGGCTCGAGGCGCGGCAACGCCAGACCCGGGCCGGGTGTCTCGCCGAGTTCATGGGTGTGCCCACCACCGACGAAGGCGCCGATCCATCCGGCGAAGCCGAGTGTGACCGTCATCGAAATGACCGTTGCCGATTGGCGGAGCCGGGCGGTCCTTCTGGTCGGCTGCTCCCCGAGGACGACTCCGAGCGCCGCGATCTCGAGGACCTTCATGATCAACCCGACCTGGTCCGGCGCCTCTCCGGACAGGAGCGCCCCTGTGTAGGCGATCACCGACAGGACGAGGCCTGCCACGGTGCCGCGCATCGGGGTCCCGTCGTTGGCCCAACGCCGTGCTGCGTAGAGCGCCCAGACGGCGAAGCCGACAAACGCCCCCGTACGGAATCCGGGGTCGTGGCCGAGCGCCAAACCCAGGTGTCCGGCGCCGGTCGCCGCCACCAGAGAGATCGAGGCGCGGGTCGAGACCGGGCGAGCGCGCATCGCGTACCAGACGATTCCCAGCCCGATCAGGGCGAACAGCAACCCCAGCCCATGCTCGTCGCTGATCGAGTACATCGGGCTGATGACGTACTCCTCGATGCCTCGGCGATCGATCTGCGTCATGCCGGCACCGTCATTCGGTGGGTCGTCTCGGCCGGAAGGGCGTGCGATCTGCGGTCGGCGCTCGCCTGTCGGAGAACGAACACGGGAACGATGAAACGTGCAACCCAGACCGTCGGCTCGAGAAGCGACCCGGCGGTGAACAACGAGATTGCCGTGTCGACGACGAACGTCGTGAGGACGAGTCGCTCGGTCCAGACGAGCGCCTGGTTCAGGCGTCCGGTCCTGGACGCCGCTGCGACGAAGGTGGCGGCCGCAGCGGTGAGAAGCACCGGGACCGGCGAGCCGATGCCCGCGGCCGCGACAACGGTCGCCTCCAGCGTGCTGAGTGTGAGGATGCCGGTCTGGAGCAACAGGACCGGCCGGAGCAGTTCGCGATACCTCGTCATCGTCACACTCTCACCTGGCCCGATGAGGTGGCGTTCAGAGGGGGATGAGCCTTCGATGAGACCTCAGGCGGCGGGGAGTCTCACCAGGACGACGGCTCCGTGGGAGTCGTCGATCGAGATGGTGCCGCCGTGCGCCTCGACGATCTCCTTTGCGAGCGACAGGCCCAGTCCCGACCCGCGCCGGCGAGTGCCTTCGACCCGATGAAACCGCTCGAACACCGCGGTGCGTTCCGTGGCGGGTATCCCCGGGCCTTCGTCACTGACCGTCACGATCACGGCAGCATCCGTGTGGTCGGTCTCGACGGTGACCGTGCCTTCGCCGTGCACGAGGGCGTTGTCGACCAGGATCCACACGAGGCGGGTGATCAGTTCACGGTCGGCCAACAGCATCGCCGTTCCCTTCGCGCGCACCGTGCGGTCCGTACTCGTGGCCTGCCGGGCGATTCGCTCGCAGGTCACTCCGAGATCGACGTTCTCGAGACTGAGCTCGAGCACGTCGGCGTCGGCGCGGGCGAGGTCCAGGAGTCTGGCGGTGAGCACCGACATTCGCTCGCTCTCCGAGACGATGTCGGCGACCGCCTCGGCCCGGTCCCGATCGGATGCGTCGGGATGCTCACGGAGGAACGTGGCGTTCGCTCGAATGGTCGTGAGTGGCGTGCGCAGCTCGTGGGATGCATCCGCGACGAACCTCCGCTGGGACTCGAGAGCCGCCGCTGTCCTGTCCCGGGATCTCCCCAGCTGAGTGACCATGGCATTGAAACTGGCGATGACGTCGTCGATCTCCCGACCCCGCCGTTCCACTCGCAGCTGTTGTGACGTGTCCCCGGTCTCGGTGATCCGAGTGCTGTATGCGGAGATCTGCTCGAGTGGTGCGATCGCGCGTCTCGCCACCACCGAGCTCGCCCTGTAGGCGGCAACGAGGATCACCAGAGACGCGATCACCAGTGCAGGAATGATCTCTTCGACGGCCGACTCCGCAACCAACTGCGACTGGAGTGCTGCGACGAAGTCTGCGCCCGAGAGATCGGGAAGCGGCCGGATGGACACGCGAATAGGGACGCCGCCGACGGTCACAAGGTCGAACGCCTGCCCCTCCGCCAACGCCGTGAGGAGGCTGTCCTGTGGGATGACGATCGACTCCTCGCCGACCCTGATCGGTTGATCGAGACGGCCATTGCCGGCAATGGCAGAGACCAAGATGTCCGACGGTTCGTCGAGGTCCGTTGGCTGGACCGGATCGAGGCGGCCCTCCGTCCGCCATGTCTCGACAGCCTCAAGCGATGCCGTCTCGAGTGCGGCCCGCTGGTCGCCCTGGGCGCCAAGGCTCGTCAGCACGACCAGCACGACCCAGAGAACCAGCGTGGTCAACGCCGCGATGGCGGTCCCATAGAGCGTGAGGCGACGGTGGAAACTCAACCGTCGACCCTCAGCACGTAGCCGGCGCCGCGGATCGTGTGGATCAGGCGAGGCTCTCCGCCGGCCTCGAGCTTGCTGCGGAGGTATCCGACGTACACGTCGACGATGTTCGAGCTGGTCTCGACGTCGAGGCCCCACACCGAGGACAGGATTCGATCGCGGCTGAGCACGATCGAGGTGTTGCGGGCCAGGTATTCGAGGAGACGGAACTCGAGTGCGGTGAAGTCGACCAGGCGGCCCGAGATGGTCGCCCGCATCGTCTCGACCTCGACCACGAGGTCCCCGACGACGAGACGTTCGGGCCCGGGCTCGTGACGTCGCAGCGCCGCCCGGACCCGGGCCGTGAGCTCGGCGAGGTCGAACGGCTTCACCAGATAGTCGTCGGCACCAGAATCGAGGCCGACGATGCGATCGGAGACGGAGTCTCTCGCAGTGATCATCAGGATCGGCATCGTGTCCCCGGCCGCCCTGATCCGGCGGCACACCTCCACCCCGTCGATGCCCGGGAGGTTGAGGTCCAAGAGGATGAGGTCTGGGGGGTTCAGGCGGGTCGAGTCGAGCGCCGACTCGCCATCCTGGGCCTCGATCACGGAGTAGCCCTCATAGGCGAGCGCCCTTCGAATCGAGGCACGGATCGGCTGGTCGTCCTCGACCACGAGCACCTTCGGCTTGAGCATGGCCGACATGGTGGCACATCGAGATGAGACTCCGATGAGTCTCGGTCACGGTGCCGGATACAGCTCTGCGATCCTGCGGGCCCGTTCGGCCAGCGCCGTTCTGAGTCCTATCGGTTCGAGGACCTCGATCTCGGGGCCGAGCGCGAGCACGTCGGCGATTGCGCTTTCGATCGACTCGAGCCGGAACGTCGCCGTCAGCCAGCCGGTGTCATCGGGAAGCTCTGCTCTTCGGACTCGAAGCGACGGTGGCCGCCCGAGGAGCGCGGCCCGCCGGGTTGCATCGACCGAAACACGCACTCGTGCCCGGCGAGGGGAGCCGGGACGGCGTCCCGCAGGGCGCCATGTCTCTGGGTCGGCGAGCCCGGAGGCATACTCCTCGACCAGCTGGAAGCCTCCTCCGACGCCACGGATCGAGAAGATCGGCACGCCGGCGGCCTGGAGGGACTCCATGTCCCTCAGGACGGTCCGCTCGCTCACCTCGAGCTCGTCCGCAAGCGCGGCTGCCGTCATCCGGCCGCGTCGCTCCAGGATCAGAAGCTCGGTCACCAACCTCTCGGCACGCATGTCGAGATTCTCGCGATTCTCATGAAATATGACAATTGATGTCATATTTCGGTCCGTAGTTTCCGCACGTCGGAAGGAGACGGCATGACACACGTCGAAGGTGCAGGGACCAAGGAAGACCCATGGCTCCTGACCACGCCACCGGGCAAATCGGAGTTCGAGGCCTACCGGGACGAGGAAGCCGAACCCCCGGTCCTCGTGGTCCAGGTCGGCTCGACAGTGCTGCACTACCACCTCCGATGCATCGACGATCTGCACTCGATGCTCACCGAGCACGGCGACTGGATGCCCCTCGGGAACGCCGATGAGCAGAAAGAAGCGAAGCCGGGCACGGTGGAGGCGTGGGGCCGGTCTCCCGACAACCCGGTGGGAGGCTGGTACGGCCTGAAGAAGGGGCTCAGGGGCCGCTTCGGGAACCACGTGCCGCCCGTGCTCGAGGTGCTCGGCCTCGCCGAGGTCGAACACAATGCCAGGAACAACAGCATGCGGGCCATCTGATGGCGATGCGGTATCGCGTCTCGCGCCGAATCGAAGCCCCCATCTCCACGGTTTGGGCGCTCCTCACCGACGCAACGAGCTATGCCGAATGGAATCGAGCGGTGATCAGTATCGAAGGTCCGATCGAGCAGGGCAGGACCGTCTCGCTCACCTCCATCGTCAACCCGGAGAGATCCTTCAAGTTGAAGGTGATCGAGCTGGTTTCGCCGAATCGGATGGTCTGGTCGGATGGAATGCCGTTGGGTCTCTTTCGAGGCGATCGGATCTACGAACTGGTCGAGCAACAGGGAGTGACGACGTTCTCGATGACCGAGGAGTACACCGGCCCGTTGGCACCGCTCATCACAAAGACGATTCCGGACATGACCGAATCCTTCGACCAATTCGCCGACGGGTTGAAACAGGCGGCCGAGACAGTCTCCTCCTGATCCCCCTGTTTGTTCCCCCTTCGGGGGAAGGGGCTTGCGTCAGCAAGCCATGGGGGTTGGTGCGCGTTCTGTTTCTTCCCCCCGGCTGCCCTTGGGGGCAGCCTGTCCCCCTCTCGGGGGACAAACACCGTCTTGTCACGCTCACGGTTCTCGAACGGGAGGCCGATTGCTCAGTCCGCCGGCGAAGACGGCCATGTGTCACCGACCCGGTAGCCGGTCGGCCATGGGTCGGCGGGGTCGACCATGATCTGGCTGGTGCCGGTGATCCACGCCCGGCCGGTGATGGTCGGGATGATCGCGGGTGTCCCGGTGAGATCGGTGTCCTCGATGATCTGCCCGTCGAAGCGTGAGTCGATGATCGACCGCATCGTCAACCGGTCGCCGACCTCCATCTGTCCTCTTGCCCGGAGCACCGCCATGCGTGCCGAGAGACCTGTCCCGGTCGGCGATCGATCGACCTTTCCCGGATCGATCGTCACTGCGTTCGTCATGGACAACGCGCCGCTCGGATCCCGGGTGAGAGGTCCGGCGAACTGGCAGAACGAGATGTGGCGCCAGTCGGGGTTCGTCGGATGAGAGAACCCGATCTGCTCATTGGCAGTTCGTGCGATCGCCACACCGAGCCTTGCGATCTCTGCTCCGTTTTCGGGGTTGATCTCGACGCCGACATCGGCGGCATCGACCATCACGAAGCTGTCGCCCCCATAGGCGGTGTCAACACGGATCGTGCCGACTCCGGCCACATCGAGACTGTGATCGAGATGCTGGGCGAACGAGGCGACGTTGGTGATCGTGATCCGCTCGGCCTTGCCGTTGGCGCATTCGGCAGTGACGGAGACGAGCCCGCCCGGCGCTTCGAGCGTGAGCCGGGTCACCGGCTCGACCATCGGGATGATGCCGGTATCCAGCAGAACCGTCGCGACGCAGATCGAGTTCGACCCCGACATCGGGGGGGTGTGGACCGGCTCCATGATGATGAAGCCCATGTCGGCATCAGGGTGCATGGGCGGGACCAAGAGGTTCACGTGGCGGAAGACCCCTCCCCGCGGCTCGTTGAGCATCAGGTCGCGCACGCGGCCGTCCGCAGCGATCCATCTCGACTGCTCCCAGATCGTGTCACCCGGTGGAGGCGCCACACCCCCGACGATCACGTCCCCGACCTCACCTTCGGCATGACAGCCGACGACTGTGATGTTGGTTGTCGTACGCACATCGTCCTCCCGGTTCACGAGCGTAGAGAGTTCCCTGGCAGTCGCACCTGCTCACGGCGATTTGGGGCAGGATGCCGAGGCCGAGCAGTCTCAGGCGCAGTGGCAATGACCTCGACGCTGCACGGTCTCGACAAAAGGCACTTCGACAACCACCCACGTCCTCTGGACGGCGTCGCCGTTCTGAGCGACGTTGGTTTCGGATCGCAATGCGGTTCGAAAGGAGGTGGCATCGTGACGATGCTCCGTGAACGGCGAGACATCGATCGCACCGTCCGGCCCATGCGCTTCACAAGCGAGTGGGTGATCGGCTCGATAGGAGCACTCGCTGCCATCAT
>JAHEDH010000002.1 GCA_024641285.1 bacterium
TCAGACCGGTGAGCGGATCGGTCGTGGCAAGCGAACGCTCGCGCTCCATGCTTTCCCGAAGCCGTGTGATCAGGACACTCACGATCACGAAGAAGCCCATCCTGACGAGGGCATTCCACAGTGGGATGAGTGGCCGGGAGAAGATCTGGCCGTCGACCATCCCGACCCAATACCACAACGCCGCTCCCGCTGCCGAGGCCGTGATTCCACCCGCCAGCCCACTTCTCCAGCTGAGCAATGCAATCGGTCCGAGGTAGAAGAGCGAGAAGGAGATCTCGCTACCAGTCATCAGATCCACCACTGCGACGAGGACCAGGGCAACAGCGGTGAGCGCCACGGCACTCGCCATGCTCTTGCCGGCGATGTTCGCGAGCCGACCGGACAACCAACGCATCACGATTCATCGGTCGATCGAACCCGCGGTTGAGCCAGATCCCAAGAGGATCCGAACACCCCGCAGATTGCCTCCTCGCGCCTCTGGTCGACACGGGCCACGACGTTCATCATCGAGGTCATGGGAGACGAGCGAAACGCGCCTCTCGGCGACGAGGTGAACCCACGTGCTGTTTGGGCACGGCGCTACCAGTCTCGGGGCTGGTCGGTGGTTCCGGTGCACTCGGTATCCCAAGGTGCGTGCACGTGCGAGTCCGCTCGATGCGAATCACCCGGCAAACACCCGTGTATCCGATGGCAATCGGCGATGGCGGCCGCTGCAGGCGCGGCGACGGTCGACGAGTGGTGGCGACAGTGGCCGGACGCCAACGTCGGCGTGGTGACGGGGCGTGTCTCCGGATTGGCAGTGGTCGACATCGACCCCCGCAACGGAGGCGACGAAGCGCTCGGGGCACTCGAAGCGCAAAGCGGACTGCTGGCGGTGACGCCGGAGGTACGGACCGGAGGCGGGGGCCGCCACTTGTGGTTCAGCACTGAGAGCGAGATCCCAACCGTCGTCTTGGCGGCAGGCGTCGACCTGAAAGCGGAAGGCGGCATGGTGGTGGCTCCGCCCAGCCTCCACGTCTCCGGAAGGCGATACGTGTGGCGCCCAGGGGGAGGGCCCGATGACCTCGACCTGGAGCCCCTGCCTCAATGGATCGCCGCAATGGCCCAGGGTGGACTCCGAGACGCCCACGGCACCGGCGACGTGCGAACCCAACTGCCTGTGCGCACACCGGATGAGCGGGAGGACTTCGCCGATGCCTGGGAACGGGCCGGCATCGAGCTGTCACCCGGCGACCGCTACTACCTGTGTCCGTTCCACGACGACCACCATCCCTCCTTGCACGTCGACGCCGAAGGATGCCGCTGGTACTGCTTCGGATGTGGCGTCGGCGGCGGGATCGGAAGACTCCTCGGCATCCTCGGCGAACACGGCGAAACGCGCCCGCTGACGAAGCTCCGAAGGGGATCAGAGAGGGGGGTGACTGTGACCTTGAGCGGAGACCGCGAGGTCGACGTCGTCGGTGAATCTCGGCACCAGAACGAACTGCTCGAACTGACCGGCGGCAGACGTCGATACGGGGGCGTCGAGGTTGAGACCGTGGCCGAACTGGTGCCCGAACCCGAGAACCCGGCGGACCCGCATGCCGTAGCCGTTCACATCGACGGTCGCCACGTCGGGTACCTGAGCCGGGAGGACGTCGCCTCGCTGGCTCCGCTGATCGACGAGAGCAACGACCAGCAAGGCTTCTCGAGTTGTCGTGCGATCATCCGCGGTGGATGGGATCGGGGGAGGGGAGACGTCGGATGGTTCGGGGTCACCTTGTTGCTGCCGACGAGTCAATCGAGTTAAGCGACGATCAAGCAGAAATCGAACCTGTCGATGATTCGATGCTGGCAAAGGGCTCGACAGGCCGGCTTGTCAGGAACCTGGTCTGGGCTTCCCGGCACACGACGAGGGTGGAGCGCTCAGCGCTCCACCCTCGTGTCGTCCCCCCAGGTTCAGCGGCTGTTCTCCGGATACACCCCGTCGGCGTGTCCGACGAACACCGGGACGTAGACGACCCCGTCGATCTGACGTGGGCCGATCACCAGCGGCGAGGACTCAACTGCGGGAAGGTCTCCGCCCGACTGGCCGACGTACTCGGGCACGTAGACGACTCCGTCGAGTTGGCGTGCGCCGATCACCAGTGGCGACGACTCGATCGCCGTGAGGTCACCACCCGAGGCGCCAACGAATTCGGGCACGACCACCACTCCGAAGTGCCTCGGTCCGAGTACCAGCGTGCTCTCGGCCTCGGGTTCTGTTCCTGGCGTCATGAGCAGCACCGCCGCCAGAGACACCAGGGCGACGAGCGCAATGCCCATGGCCCACTCGAACCAGCGGATGCGGCTCGGTTCCATCACCGGCGGCCGCTCGACCGCAACCGTCTCTCTCTCGAGGAGGTCTTCCGACCGCTCAGGAGCGACGGGCTCTCTCGTGAGTGTCATGATCCGCTCCTTTCCGAAAGGTCATGCCTTCACGTTGCCAAGGTCGCGCATCTCCCTGGCCAACTCCTTGCCGAGTGCTTGCAATGTGCTGACGAAGGCCTCTTGTCGGTGTCCGGTCGGCGGGAGACACTCAGAGGGACGTGACAATCGACATCCGGATCCTCGGTCCGGTGGAACTGGCGATCGATGGAGAGCCGGTTCACATTGGTGGGGATCGACCGTTGACACTGCTCGCCGCACTCACCATCGACATCGGTCATGCCGTGCCGGTGGACCGGCTGATCGTCGACGTCTGGGACGACGATCTCCCGGAAGCGGCGGAAGCAGACCTCCAGTCCCACATCTCGAGAATCCGGGGTGTGGTAGGAACAACCAGTCTGCTGACCGGAGATCACAGCTACACGCTCGACCTGGCCCCCGAAGCAGTCGACGCGGTGAGATTCGAACGGCTCACCTTGGAGGCCGAGCGCCTCCTCCCGGAGGATGCCGAAGCCGCACTGGAGGCATGTGTCGAGGGGATGAGACTCTGGCGTGGGACGCCCTTCGGGAGCCTGGCGGACCTGCGCTTCCTGCAACCGGCAGCAGCGAGGCTGCTCGAATTGAGGAGCTCGGCGATCGAGATCAGATTGGAGGCCGATCTCGCGCTGGGGCGGCATGCGCGCGCCATCCCGATGCTCGAGACGCTCGTGACCGAGTATCCCTACCGCGAGCGCCTCTGGTTCCTGCTCGCCGATGCGCTCGCCCGCGATGGACGCCGCGTGGAGGCGCTCCGCACCCTGCGGAGGCTCGAACGGGCGCTGTCCGAGATCGGGCTGTCACCTAGTCGAGAGCTCCAGGAACTGGAGCAGCAGATCATCGACGAGGTACCTCCCCACGTCGCCCGTCTGTCCCGTCACGGCTGACCGGCCGGCTCCGGCGGAAACCCGCCGGCTCCCCTCTCGCAAACGATTGCAGATTGTGACCTCCGCCTCTTGTCGCAACGTCCGGGCCCGGGTCCGCTGGTGGGAGAAAGGAGGTGTCTGGTGGTATCGAGGCAAGACACTTCGTACAAGACCGGAGGATCCGGCTGGAGCTTCACGGAGTGGTTGTTCGGGATCGTAGGCGGCATCGCCGCCTTCCTCGGGCTGTTCATCATGTTCGGCAGCGAAGACGAATACGTCGGGCTCGGCGGGGATCTGTCGTGGCGCGTCGGCGACATCTCGTCGGCGTGGATGTACGGCCTGGCGTTCGGGGGACTCGCGCTCCTGGCGATCGCCATCTTCATGGCGGTTGCCGGCCGCAATCGTCCGCGTGTCGAGTCGACACCGTTGAGCGACCTGGTCCTGCACGCCGGCGTGTTCATCGCAGTGAACGCCTTCGTGTGGATCCAGGACTTCGCCATCGGAGGTGGGCTCGATTACGCCTACTGGCTGACGATTCCGTGGGCGATCGGACTCGCGATCCATGCCGGCGTCTACTTCTTCGGGCCGAAGCCCGCAGCAGCGCTCCCGGAGGAGACTGCGAAGAGGGAGCTGCAGCACCACTGAGCCGCCGGCAAGCATCCGAAGGCAGACGCGATCGAGGCCCCCGGAGGAAGGGGGCCTCGAGTCGTGTCGGCTCGAATCGTGTCGATTCGAGCCTCGGTCGGGTCTCGTCAGGAGACGAGGCGGATGGTGAATGGATAGCGATACTGCTCGCCGTCGGCGCTCCGGATGGCCGCAACGATCACCAGGACGAACCAAGTGATGAACACCGCCGGCAGGGCGATGAGCCCGATGAGGAGAAGGACCGATATCCCAGCGGCGACGGCGTAGATCAACATGCTGATGTTGAAGTTGAGCGCCTCTTTGGCCTGTGCCTCGACGTATGGATCGTCCTTCTTGGCGAGCCAGACCACGAGCGGGCCGAGCAGCGACGGGATGCCGAGGAACATCACGAACGCCGAGAGGTGTGCGAACGTTGCCCAATTGCGGGAGTCGCTCGAGAGGATCTCGGATTGTTCGACCGCAGTGCTCGTGGCGGATGGCTGCTCATCGACGGAGTCGGTGGCTTCCAGCTTCTCGACTTCGGTGGCTTGTGGTTCGGTGGTCATGGTGTGCTCCTCGATGTGACCTGGATGGTGTGTACAGCCACATCATGGGCTCCAGCGGGGCCCCATTCCATTGGGGATGACCCCAACGCATCCCTGAGGCTCCGGGTCGCACTCGGGGTCGCTCTCGGGATGGGGCGGAGCGCGACCGAAGCAGGCCACCCCCGACGTGTCGTGCCGGGCGTGGCATCGCCGACTCACACCGCCGTCGCGATTCGATCGCCATCGGCGCACATGTCGCCGTGCGAACCCGGACGCGAGCGAGACCGGGGCTCGGGCCCGATCGACTCTCAGCCGACCTTTTCGCGCTGCTTCTCCTTCACGTACGCCTTGGTGACCTTGTTCTCACCGTAGAACGCATAGATGGCGTGGCCCGCCAGTCCGAGACCCCATGGGAGGATCACCCAGTAGGCGAAGTCCATCCCCAGGAAGCCGGCATTCGCGCCTCCGGCGAGGTCGATGATGAGCAACAACGCTGCGACGAAGACGAACACCATCAGGTGGTAGTAGAAGTCACGAACGTGCTTGACATGCGTTTCTGCACGCTTCAGCGCGGCGTCCTTCTGTGTCATTGCGCCCTCCTCTCGGGTCGGGTCTCATTGCACCGGAAGCGGGCGACTGTCTCCAGTGACGAAAGCCCATTCCTCGTCGATGTCGTCGATCAGAACACGAACGCCAGCGTGAGTGCTGCCCCAACAGCTGCGATCGCCCCTGGCAGGATCGCCCTTCGGATGCCGGGTGACCCCGTCACCCAGACGATTCCGGCCTTCACCACGGTGTTGGCGGTCGCTGCCAGGACGATCGCATTCGCCGCGATCTCGTGCTCGAGACCGCCGACTCCGCGGCTCAACTCGGCCATCGACAGCGTGATGGCATCGACGTCGGCCAGTCCGGACACGATGGCACCGGCGTAGATCCCCGTCGACCCGAGCCAGTCTCCGAGGGCCTTGGAACCGATCAACACGATGCCGTACAGCAGGCCGAACTGAATCGCCGGCCTCAGGCGGAACGGGTTCGTGAAGCTCTCGCCGTCGGCTGCGTCCGCGCTCCGGTCGGACGTGTTCCGTAGATAGAGGCGCCAAGCCCATGCTGTCGCGACCAAGCCTCCGAACGTGATGGGCGCCCACACCGCCGGGAGCAATGAGAGATTGACCACTCCCACCTCGACGAGGATGCGTCCGAACATGATGACCCACGCGAGGAGGACTCCCAGCCCGAGGAGGTTCGACAGCTTGTGATTCGAGCGACTGCGCTCCGACAACGTCATGGTGACCGCCGTCGAGGACACGAGCCCACCCAGAAGACTGGTCAATCCGATCCCGCGCTTCGCGCCGACGAGATGAATGAGCACGTACCCGATGAACGACAGTCCCGAGATGAAGACGACCATCAGACCGACCTTGTAGGGGCTGACGGCGTCCCACGGGCTCGGGCCATAGGTCTCGTCGGGAAGCAATGGCAGCGCGAGGACGGCAATGACGGCGAACTTGAGCGTTGCGGACACGTCTTCGGTGCTGATGTTCGCCGACAGCCGGCGTGTGAACGGTTTGATCGCCAGCACGCTGGCGGTGAGCACGCCGATGGCAACCGCAGTCGGCGCCTCACCGTACCCAGCGAGCGCACCGGCGCAGAAGACGATCAACGCGGCAATCTCGGTGGTCATTCCGATGTGGCCCTCGTTGGCCATTGACACGTAGCCGATCGCCAGGAAGACGATGATCCCGACTGCAAAGGTCGCGACCACCAGCGGGGTGTCGGCGAGCCGGGACAACATTGTCGACAGTGCTCCAACGAACGCGATCAGCGCGAATGTCCGGGCCCCGCCGAACAGATCCTCCTGGTCGCGTCGCTTGGCGTACTCGCGTTGGAGCCCGACCAGCAGGCCGAGGCCGAGGGCGACGCCGAACGCGGTCATCGACTCGATGAAGTCCACGTCTCTTCCTTTCGGACGACGGCACAGGCCCAGACGGACGTTCGGCACTGGCGAACACACCCGTCATCCCACAGGGTTAGTGGAGAGGAGTGATTCATGACAGGGCCAGAAATCACAGGAATCTCTGTCATCGTGTGTGGATTCGACGGTTCGCCCTCGTCCCGAGCCGCAGTCGAGTGGGCGGGTCTGCTCGCAGGTTGCTGTGACGCCGAGGTGATCGTTGTCGGCGTCCACGACTGGAATCCGATGGTGGGGGACTCGACCAACCAGGAGATGATCGACCAGCGGACAGCAGAGCTCGAGACGTACGGTACCGCGGCATTGCGGGAACTTGGCGTGCGATACCGAACGATCCACGAGACCGGTGACTCCCGGACCGTGCTGCTGGCGGTCTGCTATCTCCATCGTGCGGATCTCCTCGTCGTCGGCAGCAGAGGTCGGAGCCAACTCGCCGAGCTCATGCTCGGGAGCGTTGCCCACTTTCTGACCCATCACTCCGAGATCCCGGTGGTCGTGGTGCCGGACTCCGACCGGCTCCTCCGTTGACCCGGTGCACTCCGAGGTGTCAGACGACTCTGTGCGAGCTTTCCACGGTGCCGGACGATCGGGGAGGGACATGACACCACCGAGAGATCAGCCGATGGCGACAACCGACCTCGAAACGCCGGTCGGCCCTGTCGATGCCCAGGTCTGCGTGGTCGCCCCATATCTCGCACTCAAGGTGATGATCGAGCGCGGTGAAGAGGGGAACGGCGGGGACATCCATCTCCATCCCGCCGGTCAGGGCTTCTGGATCGCCCGGCTGCTTGCGCAGTTCCACTGTCGCGCCGTGCTCTGCGCGCCGACCGGGGGTGAGTCTGGTGCGATCCTCGAGACTCTCGTTCCGATGTGGGGTGTGGAACTCGCTTCGGTTCCCACCGACACCCCGACCGTCTGCACCATCGAGGACCGCCGGAGCGGCAGCGCGATCGAGATCGCCGGCGAGCGTCGGCTGTCGATGCGTCGCCACGACGTCGATCAGTTCTTCGATGAAGCGTTCGAGCTGGCACTTGCTTCGGACGTGACCGTGATCACGGGCAGGTTCTCGGAGGAGTGCGTCCCACTCGCCTTCTACGAGCGGCTTGGCGAGGACCTTTGCGCGACCGGTGTCGTCACGGTCGGCGACCTCCACGGCCCTGAGCTGACGGCCTTCCTCCGGAATGGTCGGCTCTCCGTGCTCAAGGTCAGCGACCAGGACCTGATCAAGAACGGCGTGATCTCGGAACCGACCGATGAAGCGGTGCTTCGTGGGATCGAAGAGCTTCCCTCCTCCAGGATCGGTTGGGTGGTCGTCTCCCAGGCGGAAGACGGGGCGATCGTATCCATCGATGGGAGGGTCTGTAAGGCGCAGCCCCCGATCCTGCGCGCCGTCGATCATCGGGGGTCCGGAGACTCGATGACGGCCGCGCTGACAGCGAGCCTGCTGAAGGGTTTGGACGGCGAATCAGCCGTCCGACTCGCATGTGCCGCAGGTGCGGCGAACGTCACGCGCCATGGTCTCGGGAGCGCATCGTCGGGGCTCATCGAGCAGCTCTCACGCCACGTGAGACTCGGACCGCTGGAGGTGCGGGTATGAGCGCCGAACTCGACGTCGATCTGTCGGTGGTGGTCGATGACTCGTCGTTTCGAGGCGGGCGTCACCCCAGACTGCTCGTGACGAACGACGACGGCATCGAATCGCCCGGCATTCGGCTGCTCGCGCGACGCCTCGCGGTCGACTTCGAAATCGTGGTCGTGGCGCCGCGGGAGGACATGAGTGGGACGGGCACCGCCCTGGGTCGATTCGATCCGGATGTCGGCGTGGGGATGATCGAACACGACCTCGACGGTGTCGATCGCGCCTACTCGGTCGACGGTCCTCCCGGACTCGCCGTGCTGTCGTCGGCGCTGGGCGCCTTCGGCCGGAAGCCCGACATGGTCGTGTCCGGCATCAACGCCGGCTTGAACACCGGTCACTCGGTCCTGCACTCTGGAACCGTGGGGGCTGCGCTCACGGCGAGGAGCCTGGGCATGTGCGGACTCGCCGTCAGCCTGGAGCGCTCCGATCCGTGGCAATGGGCGACGGCGGCCGAGGTCGCCGCTTCGGCGGTCGGCTGGCTCGCCCGGCGGGGCCGAGGCGCAATACTCAATGTCAACGTGCCGGGGAGGCCGCTCGGCGACATCCGCGGTACGACCTGGGCGGACCTCGACGACTTCGGTCACATCCGAATGGCGACGGCAAATGTGCCGGGCGGGCTGCTCGAGTTCGATGTGCGCAGCTCATCGACGGGTGAGGATCCGCGCTCCGACACGGCGCTGTGCCGTTCCGGCTACGTGACGATCACGTTGCTCGAGTCGATCGAGCCTGCTCCCGCGCCGGGGCATCCGGCGGCGGATGTCTTCTCCCCAGTCACCCGATGACGGGTGTTGGAGTGCAAGGCGGGAGTCAGCTGGTCTTGGCCCGAAGCGAGTGATCGACGAGATGGCGGGACAACACCGACCACATCGCCGGCTCCGCCAACCGGCGGCGCATCGAAATCAGTGTTCGGATGAAGGTGGGTACGGCGCCCTTCGGGTCGAGAGGGTTGGGGCGCATCGCCGAGAGCACCTGCGGTGTGGGCTCGAGGACGATCACGTCGGTCTCGGGCCAGATCCTCTCGATTTCGGCCAGCTCCCGCTGGAGAGCGGCGCCACCGACACGGTCGAACACCTTCTCGTGAAACCAGGCGTTCTCGCGTTGCTCTTCGGCAGCCATGGGGGCGATCACGATGATCAGGTCCAACTGCCGCTCTGATCCCAGGACGAGATCGGCATGGGTGCCCGATACGACACCGCCATCCACGTATCGGACGCCGTCGATGACCCACGGCCGGAAGATCACCGGGATCGCGCTGGAGGCAGCCACCGCGTCCGAGATACTCACGATGGGCGCACCCTCGGTCCCGAATGCCACCCGACGCCTCGCTGCGATGTCGTAGGCGGTGATCACGGTGGGCCGCGTGGGCCAAGCATCCGCGGCGTGCTCTCCGATTCTTCTCGTCACCCAGTCCTTCAGGCCGGTCGCCACGAACGGGGCCGGGGATCCGAGCAGTGCCGTCACGCCCGGCTTCCGGACACTCGGGAGCAGTCCGTGTCTCAGCCAGGGCCCGATCCCCACGCCCGAGGCGCGATTGAACAGCCGTTGGGAGATCCTCGCGGCGACATCCTCACGGCTCTCGCCGGCATCGACGAGCGAATCGATAAGGAGTCGATCGTGTCTGAGCAACGCCGCCACGAACGAGCCCGCCGAGGTACCGATGACGACGTCTGCGTCGTTCGGGGACCAGCCGGTCGCCAGCTCGATCGACATGAGGGCCGCCATCTCATAGGCGGCGCCCGTTATGCCGCCACCACCGAGAACCAGGCCCACCGAAGTCATGCGAAAAGTGTATCCGCAACAGAGCTGTTACCCAGCGTTCATCCCGTAGCCTTCTGCAACATGGATCTGCGGTCTGTCGTCCCTTCCCAGGATCTCCCTGCGCTCAACCAGCTCTTCGATCTCGCCTCCGAGTGCGACGGGCACCGCCCGATCGGGGAGCACAAGTACCTCGATCTGATTCACCCCGACCCGGGGGGAATCGGCGGGATCGTCGGTGAGATCGACGGCCGGCCGGTGGCCTACGTGGCGATCGGGCACATGCCGGACAGCACCACGTGTGCGATGGAACTCGCCCTGCATCCGCTCCATCGTGATCCCGACACGATGCGGCGGGTGATCGACGCCGGGGTCGATCGGGTGCGCGCCTCATGCGGAACGCGCGTCCGGATGTGGGCGTTTCAGCCCCACATCGCTGCGGTTCTCGAAGACTTGGGCTTCACCGAGGAGCGGGAGCTGCGCCAGCTCCGAAGGTCGCTGCCGCACCCCGAGCAGCCTCGGTTTCAACCTGAAGTAGAGATCGAGGGTTTTGTCGACGGTCGCGACGAACGGGCGTGGCTCGCCGTCAACAACGCCGCATTCGCCGGCCATCCGGAGAACGGGTTCTGGACGATGGACATCCTCGAAGATCGCATTCGTCAGCCCTGGTTCTCGCCGGAGGGGTTCCGGATGGCAAGGATCGGCGGCGAACTCGCCGGGTTCTGCTGGACCAAGCGGCACGACGAGGAGCTGGGGGAGATCTATGTCATTGCCGTGAATCCCAGGTATCAGCGCCGGGGACTGGGTCGAGCACTGATGCTCGAGGGCATGCGCTCGATGAGCGAGCGGGGCATGTCGTCGGTGATGCTGTACGTCGATGCCGACAACATCGCCGGGTTGGCGCTGTACGGCGATCTCGGATTCCGACTCGATCACATCGATCGGTCGTTCGTCCTGGACCTGTGAACTCAGCCGAAGCGGCGGCCGCAGCTCGGGCAACGAGCGTCGGATTCGGTCGTGGCGGCGGCGCACCATGGGCATGGCAGATCACTCTCGGCGCAGAGATCGAACACGTCTACCGCACCGTCGGCACCGATCTGCGGGACCGCGACAGTGGTTCTCCTCATGACGGATCACCCTAGGAGTGCGGGTCCAGACATCGGTGGATTTCGCGACTTTCAGGCGATGGCAGAGCTGAGGTCGGTGATGAGGTAGTTGAGGTCGCCCAGCCGTCCGTCGCGTTGTTCGGCGGCGTCCAGCATCGCCATCGAGGCGTGGTAGGCGATCCACGGCTTGAGGCGCTCTTGGGAGAACCGGGCTCCATACCCGTCCCAGAGTGCCTGCGCTGCATCCGGTCCCAGCGTGCGGCTGAAGCGCCACGTGGCGAGGCTCAGGTCCCACTCCGGCGGGGCGAGGGTGGCCCATTCCCAACCGATCAGCGTCATCGATCCGTCCTCGGACACCAGGAACTTGTCCGGACTCGGTTTGGTATGCGAGGGCACAGGCGCCGTGGAATCGGGATGGTTGGATGACGATTTCGCGGCTTCGAGAATGGCTGCGGGCAACTCGAGCCGGCGCCGGTAGCGCTCCAGGCGATCCAGTGTCGACTTGTAGTGGGCGACGACGTATTCGCCGTCGATGCCGCCTTCGAGGTTGGTGATCTGCGCCTTCGAGTCATGGATCCCTCTGAGGAGATGGCCGGCCTTGGCGATCGTGTCGAGATTCCGGGGCAGTGCAGCGAGATTCCATGCACCGCCATCGGTCATACGGATCCAGGAGTGTCCATCGGTGGCGCCCCGCTCGAGGATCTGAGGAACGCCGTCGACCCCAAGCAGAGCCTCGAGTGCGTGTCGCTCGCGGCGCTCCCGGGAGGCGGTTGCGTAGATCTTGACGATCGTGGAGTCGCCGCTCTCGCGAAGAAGTCGGAACACATGGTTCGATTGGAACGACAGTTCCTTGATCGTTGCGCCAGATGCGATGCTCTGGATGATCTCGCGGGGGGTCACCGGTGTCGTCTGCTCCTGTTGGGATGCACGGCGAAAGAAAACGAGAAATGGTTCCCGAGTCGCCGCTGTACGATTGCGTCCTTCAACACGCTAGCGAGAAATTCACTGTGCCTATCGAAATTCGTCTCCCCGACGGAAGCGTCGTCGAACACCCAGAAGGCTCGACCGGGCTCGATGTCGCCGCGGCGATCGGTTCCCGACTCGCCAAGGCCGCGGTCGCCGTTCGTCTCGACGGTGAGTGGCTCGATCTGAGCCGCCCGCTCCCGCACGGCGGCTCCATCGAGATCGTCACCGAGAACACCGAGGATGGCAGATCCGTGCTCCGCCATTCGGCGGCTCACGTGTTGGCCCAGGCCGTGCTCGACCTCTACGAGGGCGCCACCTTTGCAATCGGCCCCGCCATCGCCGACGGGTTCTACTACGACTTCAAGGTGGACCAGCCGTTCACACCGGAGGACCTCGAGCGCATCGAGAGCCGCATGGCCGAGATCATCGCGGCCGACCAGCCGTTCATTCGCGAGGCGATGGGGCGCGACCAGGCGCTCGAGTTGTTCTCCGACCACGAGTTCAAGCGCGAGATCATCGAGACGGTCGAACCGGGAGAGGTACCGGCAGGCGACGAGGTCACCGTGTATCGCAACAACGGCTTCGTCGACTTGTGCCGCGGGCCGCACCTGCCGAGCACCGGCCGGCTGGAAGCCGTCAAACTGCTCCGGATCGCAGGTGCCTACTGGCGTGGCGACGAGGCCAATCCGCAGCTGCAACGGATCTATGGAACAGCCTGGGAGTCGAAGAAGGAGCTCGAGGCCTATCTCCACCGGCTCGAGGAGGCCGAGCGCCGCGATCACCGGCGCCTCGGGCCCGAGCTGGATCTGTTCTCGTTCCCAAAGGAGATGGGTGCCGGATTGGTGGTATGGCACCCCAAAGGCGGCCTCGTCCGCAAGCTGATCGAGGACCACTCCCGGCGTCTCCACGAGCGCTACGGATTCGAGTTCGTGTTCTCGCCGCATCTCGCAAAGGAAGACCTGTGGAACACCTCCGGTCATCTGCAGTGGTACGCCGAGGGCATGTACCCCGGAATGGAGATGGATCACGGTGACGCCTATCGGGTCAAACCGATGAACTGCCCGTTCCACATCATGATCTACCGCAGCCGGGGTCGCTCGTACCGCGAGCTGCCGCTTCGACTCGGCGAGCTCGGAGGCGTCTACCGCTACGAGCGGTCGGGAGTGCTCCACGGACTGCTGCGGGCCCGGGGCTTCACCCAGGACGACTCGCACACCTTCTGCACCCGGGGCCAGCTCGCAGACGAGTTGGCGATGCACCTCGACTTCGTGCTGCGATGGCTCAAGGACTTCGGGTTCACCGAGTTCGAGGCGGACCTCTCGACCAGACCCGACAAGTACGTCGGGGATCCGGCACAGTGGGGAGAGGCAGAGGAAGCCCTCGCTGCCGCTCTCGACCGCGCCGGCATGGAATACCGGGTCGCCGAGGGCGACGGGGCGTTCTACGGCCCCAAGATCGACGTACACGTCAAGGACGCCATCGGCCGACGCTGGCAGATGTCGACGATCCAGGTCGACTTCAACCTGCCCGAGCGATTCGGGATCGAGTACGCCGGACCCGACAACGCTCCCGAGCGACCGGCGATGATCCACTGCGCCAAGGCCGGGTCGATCGAGCGGTTCTTCGGCGTGTTGGTCGAGCACTACGCCGGGGCGTTTCCCACCTGGTTGGCGCCGGTGCAAGCGATGATCGTGCCGGTGGCCGACCGTCACATCGACTACGCACGATCGGTCGCCGAGCAGTTGGCGAACGCCGGCCTGCGGGCCGAGGTCGACCACTCCGGTGAGACGGTGGGCGAGAAGATCCGCCGGGCGATCACCGCGAAGACCCCGGCGGTGATGGTCGTCGGAGATCGGGACGTCGAGGCCGGAACAGCCGGATACCGCCGATATGGGGCCGACGAAGAGCGTCGCGGCGTCTCGGTCGACGAGATCATCACCGAGCTGGCGGCGGAAGCGCAACCTCCGGGGGTGTCGGCATGACGGACGGGATCCACGTTCCGAGGGAGATCGCCGATGCCGAGGGGATCCCCGAGGACCTCGACGCGAACATCGTCGGCCCGTACCGCTTCCCCGATCCGAACCGCCGCCGCATCGCCGGATGGATGTACGCCGCCGGGGCGGTCGCGCTCGGTGTGCTCGCAGTGACGATCGCCCCGCTCTATTGGGTGACTGCAGCGCTCATGGCGCTGCTGGCCGTATGGCACTTCTGGGCTTCGTGGCCGCTCGTCATCGACCAGGAGAAGGCGCTCGAGGTGGGCGCTTCGTTGGCGCCGTTCGCCGTCGGCCATGCATCGGCTGCCGTGACCTTCCACGGGCTGCGGAGCCGGCCCCAATGGAGCGTGATCATGTACTCGGCGGACGATCCGCCCAGCCGCCGCTCACTCGTGCAGCTCGACGCCGTGAGCGGCGAACCGGTGGCCGAGGTGTACACGGAGTCCGTGCCCCGGTAGCACTCGCGCCTCCGGTGGGCCACCGATTCCGACCACGCGAGAAGACGTCGCGGATTCCTGCCATCATCCCACCCTTGCAACGAGAGGTGGACATGACGGAGAGAGGAGAGACGCGGACTCTGATACGCACGGGCCTGCGAATCTGGTTTCGGACACCACCGAGACGCCATGGGGAGGTCGAGCAGACTCGCGAGGTGAGCTTCCTCGAGCTGTTCTACGACCTCGTCTATGTCGTATTGATCGCACAGGTGTCACATCACCTCGCCGAACATGTCAACTGGGAGGGCGTGCGTGACTTCGCCATCGTCTTCGGGCTCATCTGGCTGGCATGGCTGAACGGCACCATGTGGCACGAACTCCACTCCCGCGAGGACGGCCGGAGTCGGAACTACATCTTCATCCAGATGGCCCTGCTCGCACTGCTGGCGGTGTTCGCCGGCGATGCGACCGGAGACAGCGGAGCGCCGTTCGCCATCACCTATGCCGTGCTGTTCTCGCTGTACACGTGGCAGTGGTACACGATCCGGCGGATCGACGATCCGAGGTACCACTCGATGACGGGCCAATACCTCGCCGCCATGGGCCTCACAGTGACTGCCGTGATCGTCAGCGCACTCGTCGGCGAAGGGCCGAGGATGGCGATCTGGGGAGCACTCGTGATCCTGTGGGTCGTCGGCGGGTACCTCCGCATGCGCACCGACCCGTCCGGGACGTTCTCCTACGGCCTCACCGGTTCACTCGTCGAGCGGTTCGGTCTCTTCACGATCATCGTGCTCGGCGAGGTCGTCGTCGGGGTGGTCGAAGGAATCGGCGAAGCCGAAGAGCTCACGGCGCGGACAGTGGCGACCGGCGTCATCGCGCTGACGATCGGGTTCGGGATCTGGTGGAACTACTTCGACAGCCTCGGGCGCCGCATTCCAGATCATGGGGTCGGTCGGCTGGCAAGCTGGTTCAACCTCCACTTCCCATTGACGATGGGCATCGCCGCCGGCGGGGCAGCAATGGTGAGCCTGGTGGAGCATGCCGCCGATCCGAGGACACCGGCCGCAACGGCCTGGTTGCTGACCGGTTCGGTCACCGTGGTCTTGGCATCGATCGCCGCGGCAGCACAGGCACTTCCCGACGATCGGTTTCCGCCCGGTTGGCTCCGGCAACTGGTGCCGACGTTCGCCGTGGCAGGCGCAGCCATTCTGGTGATCGGGGCGGCACGCCCGACACCGATCGTCTTCGTCATCACCGTGTCCCTGCTTCTGGCGATGACCTGGTTCCGGATGTTCGCCCTGTTCCTCGTCCTGGGTGGCGTGCCGGGTGTCCACCGGCAGACCGCCGGCGACTGACCGTCGCACGCGGACCTCGCGGACGGACACCACCCGCGACCGATGCGTCAGATCACCGCTGATCGACGGGCACGTAATCGCGGTCGGCGGGTCCGCTGTAGACCTGGCGCGGCCTGAAGATGCGGCTGGCAGGATCGAGGCTCATCTCGCGGAACTGGGCGAGCCAGCCGGGGAGCCGGCCCAGGGCGAACAGCACCGTGAACATGTCGGCAGGGAAGCCCATGGCCCGGTAGATGATCCCCGAGTAGAAGTCGACGTTCGGATACAGCTTGCGCGAGACGAAGTAGTCGTCCTCCAGCGCGACCTCCTCGAGCTGCTTGGCCACGTCGAGCATCGGGTCGTCGACGCCGAGTTGTTCGAGCACGTCGTCGGCGACCGACTTGATGATCCGGGCACGCGGGTCGAAGTTCTTGTACACGCGGTGCCCGAACCCCATCAGACGGAACGGATCGTCCTTGTCCTTGGCCTTCCCGACGAACTTCGACACGTCGCCACCGTCGGCGACGATCTGCTCGAGCATCTCGAGGACCGCCTGGTTGGCGCCACCGTGGAGTGGACCGGACAGTGCGTGGATTCCCGCCGAGACCGAGGAGAACACGTTGGCCTGGCCCGAACCGACCAAGCGGACGGCAGACGACGAGCAGTTCTGCCCGTGGTCGGCGTGGAGGATCAGCAGGATGTTCAGCGCTCGCGCGATGACGGGGCTCGGCTCGTAGTCCTCGGCCGGCACCGAGAACATCATGTTGAGGAAGTTCGAGGTGTAATCCAGGTCGTTGCGGGGATAGACGTACGGCTGGTGAGCGCGGTACTTGTATGACCAGGCGATCATCGTCGGGAGCTTGGCGATCAGCCGCCGCGTGGAGATATCGAGGGCATCGACGTCCTTCGGGTCCAGCGCGTCGGGGTAATACGTGGCCATGGCCGAAGTTGCGGAAGCGAGGATCTGCATCGGATGGGCGTCGTGCGGGAACGCCTCGAAGAGGTACTTCATGTCCTCTCTCAGCAGGCTGTGGCGGGTGATCTGGCCCGTGAAGGTCTCGAGCTGGCCTTTGTCGGGTAGCTCTCCGTAGTTGAGGAGGTAGGCGATCTCGAGGAAGTCCCCCTTTTCGGCGAGTTGCTCGATCGGGTACCCGCGATATCGGAGAATCCCGGCCTCGCCGTTGATGTAGGTGATCGTGCTGGCGCTCTCGGCAGTGTTCCCGAAGCCGCGGTCGACCGTGACCATCCCGAGCGTCGACCTGACAGAGGAGATGTCGAAGCCGCTGTCACCGGTCGTCGCCTCGATCACCTGCGCGACGACCTCATTGTCCCCCGACCGAATCACGACTTCAGACATGCTGCTGACACTTCCTCTCGATTGCTGTCGGATCATCCTATCGAATCGTCGATTGTGCGGCTCCGGCCGGAGAGACGTTCGGATCGGGACGTTTGCCCGTGTAGCTTGATGCCTCCATGATCGATCAGCGGCTGCGACCGCACCTCCACGGCATCCTGGAGCCCATCGGCCGGACCCTGGTCAAGGTGGGCTTCACCCCGACCGTCATGACCGTGCTCGGTCTGCTGGTCGCGATCGTCGGTTCGGTCGTGATCGGGTTCGGCCAGCTGTTCTGGGGAGGGCTGATCGCGCTCGGCGGCTCTGCCATCGACGGGCTCGATGGCTCGGTCGCCCGTGCGTCGAATCGGGTCACGATTCGAGGTGCCTACCTCGACAGCATCTTCGACAGAGTCGGTGAGATCTCGATCCTCACCGGCCTGGCGGTCTCGCAACGCACCGACGCCCGCATCCTGCTGCTTTGCCTCCTCTGCCTCGGCGGTGCCCTCTTGATTCCGTACATCCGCGCCAAGGCCGAAACCCTCGGCGTCGACGGCAAGGGCGGGATTCTCGGCCGAGCCGAGCGGGTGATCCTCGCCACGGTCGGGGCGATGACCGGTCTCGTGGAGCCGATGCTGTGGGTGTTCCTCGTGGTGGCGTGGTTCACGGTCGGTCAGCGGTTCATGAATACCTATCAGGCGATCCCTCCCGGTTCGGGTGACTGAGCTCAGGCACAGGATCTCCTATCTGGCACTGGTCGTCGGGGCCGGGTTCGTGGCATCGCTCCCGCTCGGCGTTGCCGTGGCGATCGGCGAGTTCGGCGGGTTCGCCTTCGGGCGCCTGGCTCGTTCCAAACGTGCCATGGCCCGGCGTCATGCAGCGCGAATCGGGGTCGCCGAGGCTGCGATACCGTCGCATCTCGACCGCATGTTCCGGGCGTACGGTCGGTACTGGGCAGAGGCGCTGTGGATGCGCCCGAAGAACCGTGCAGCGATCGACGACGGCATTTCCCATGAAGGGGTGGAGCACGTCGAGAAGCCGAGAGACGCAGGCACCGGGATGATCTACGTTCTGCCCCATCTCGGGAACTGGGAGTTCGCCGGAGCGCTCGCCGAATCGCTCGGGATCCGTGTCGTGGCGGTCGCCGAGAACCTCGCCAACCAGCGCATCCGCGACTGGTTCATCGGGCTGCGGAGAGGTCTGGGGATCGATGTCGTCCTGGCAACGGGCTCCCGGGAGGTGATGCGCAAACTCGAGGCGGCCATCGCTGCCAATGCCGCCGTGGCCCTGCTGTCGGATCGCGACATCCGCGGCCGAGGCGTGCCCGTCGAGTTCTTCGACGAGACCACCACGCTCCCGGCGGGGGCCGCGACGCTGGCACTTCGGACCGGAGCCCCGATCCTGCCCGTCGCCAGCTACTTCCGGGAAGATGGCGGCCATCACGTGGTCATCAGACCGCCCGTGCAGGTCGATCTCGAGCCCGCCGACAGGTCTGCCGAGGTGGCGAGGATCACCGGACAGATCGCCAGGGAACTGGAAATCCTCATCAGACGCGCCCCGGCGCAATGGCACCTCCTTCAGCCCAACTGGCCGTCAGACAAGAACCAGCAGCATGAAGAGGAGGCAGGGACGTGAAGATCGCCGTCGTCTGTCCCTATGACCTCGGTTCGTTCGGAGGGGTCCAGTCCGTGGCCACCGACCTGGTCAGGCGGCTCCGATCAGGGGGTGACCAGGCGATCCTCGTCGGGCCTGGTGCGCAACCCGATCTGGGTGTCGACGTGGGCGGGAGCGTCACACTTCCCGGCAACGGCTCCTATGCCCCGATCGCCCTCGGGCCCGGCGTGCGATCACGAGTCCGGCGGGCGATCGCGGACTGCGATGTCGTTCACGTGCACGAGCCGATGATGCCGGTCACGTCGATCGCCGCCCTCCGTTCGGGAAGACCGAGCGTCGCCACGTTCCACGCCGCCGCACCGCCGTGGGCCGCCACCCTGTACCGGAGGTTGGAGGGGCTTGGGAGGCGAATCCTCGGGGACGCAGTTCTCACGGCGGTGAGCCCCATGGCGATGGCGGGGCTCCCATGGGCGCCCGTGACGATCATCCCCAACGGGCTCGATGTGGGCTCGTTCCGGATCGACGTGCCTCGCCGGCCCGGTCGGATCGTCATGGTCGGGCGCGACGAGCCGCGCAAGGGCATCGATGTCATGCTGCGGGCGCTGCCGGGAATCCGGGCCGTCCATCCCGACGCCGAGCTGCACGTCATCGGATCCGAGCGCCCAGCGATGGAAGGCGTCGTGTGGCATGGTCGGGTCCGGGACCGGGAGAAACGTGAGCTGCTGGCATCGGCACGGATCTACGTCGCTCCACACCTCGGAGGCGAGAGCTTCGGCATCGTCCTCGCGGAGGCGATGGCTGCGGGTTGCGCAGTCGTCGCATCCGATCTCGCAGCCTTCCGGGCAGTCGGCGGCGACGCCGTCGCCTACTTCGAAGTCTCGAACCACGCGGCACTCTCCTCTCAGGTCAACGGTTTGTTGTCTGATTCGGGTCGTGTCACCGAGATGACGGCTGCGGCGGCGATTCGGGTCGACTCCTTCGATTGGTCCGTGGTCGTGGGCCGATATCGGGCCCTGTACGAGCGGGTGTCGAGTATCGGCAACTGACAGGGACCGGTACCATTCGAGACACCGGAAGGAGACTGAACGTGGAACGTGGTACAGACCTGGTCAAGCGGGGCCTTGCAGACATGCTGAAGGGCGGCGTGATCATGGACGTCGTCACGCCCGACGAAGCGAAGATCGCCGAGGAGGCCGGTGCCGTCGCCGTGATGGCACTCGAGCGCGTGCCCGCCGACATCCGCAAGGACGGCGGCGTAGCCAGGATGTCGGACCCGGAGATGATCCAGGGCATCCAGGCAGCGGTCTCGATCCCCGTGATGGCCAAGGCCCGCATCGGCCACTTCCTCGAGGCCCGCGTCCTCGAGGCGCTTTCGGTCGACTACATCGACGAGTCGGAGGTGCTGACGCCGGCCGACGAGGACTACCACATCGACAAATGGGCGTTCACGACGCCGTTCGTCTGTGGAGCGCGCAACCTGGGGGAGGCCCTGCGCCGCATCGGTGAAGGCGCCGCCATGATCCGCACCAAAGGCGAGGCGGGCACCGGGAACATCGTCGAGGCCGTGCGGCACATGCGGACCGTGACGGCAGGGATTCGCGAGCTCTCGACGATGACCAGTGAGCAACTGATGACCGCGACACGCGATCTCGGAGCTCCCTACCAACTCGTCAAGGAAGTCGCAGAAACCGGCAAGCTGCCGGTTGTCAACTTCGCCGCCGGCGGCATCGCCACCCCCTCCGATGCCGCGCTGATGATGGCGCTCGGCTGCGACGGCGTCTTCGTGGGCTCCGGCATCTTCAAGAGCTCCAATCCGTCGCTCTTCGCCCGCGCCATCGTGGATGCCACCACCAACTGGCAGAACCCAGATGTCATCGCCAAGGTGTCGATGGGGCTCGGCAAGGCGATGCCCGGTCTCGAGATGGGCACGCTGACCGAGGCCGAACAGCTCGCCCGTCGCGGCTGGTGAATGCGCCGATCGTCGGGGTACTCGCCCTCCAGGGCGATTTCCGGGAGCACCTCGCGGTCGTCACGCGACTCGGCGCCGTCGGACGAGAGATCCGGCTCCCCGAGGACCTCGACGGTATAGACGCGCTCATCATCCCCGGTGGTGAGTCGACCACCATCGGCAAGCTGGCAACCCGGTTCGAGCTGATCGAGCCGCTGCGCGAGCTGATCAACGGGGGGCTGCCGACGTACGGGACATGCGCCGGGCTGATCTTCGCCTCTTCGACGGTCACCGAAGGCAATCAGCCGCTGCTCGGCGTGCTCGACGTCGTGGTCCAAAGAAACGCATTCGGACGCCAAAACGAGTCCTTCGAGACAGACCTCGACATCGATGGGTTCGATGCACCCTTTCACGCCGTGTTCATCCGGGCACCGTGGGTCGAGAAGGTCGGCGGCGACGTCGAGGTCCTTGCTAGCGTCCAGGGCCACCCTGTGATGGTTCGACAGGACAACATCCTCGGGACCTCGTTCCATCCAGAGCTCACCGAAGACGATCGCATCCATCAGATGCTCATCGAGATGATTTCCAGGAGGTAGGCCGTGGCAGGTCATTCGAAATGGGCGAACATCAAGCACCGCAAGGGACGCCAGGACGCAGCTCGAGGCAAGCTCTTCGCCAAACTCGCGAAAGGAATCGAGGCCGCCGCCAGACAGGGCGGCGGCGACCCCTCGATGAACATCGCGCTCGCCAACGCCATCGACAAGGCGAAGTCGAACTCGATGCCGAACGACAACATCGACCGCGCCATCAAGCGGGGGAGTGGCGAGTCGGGCGACGGCGTCGAGTTCGAAGAGTTCTGGTACGAGGGCTACGGCCCAGGGGGCGTGGCGTTCTACGTGCACTGCCTGACGGACAATCGCAACCGTGCCTCGTCGGACGTTCGGGTGGCGTTCACCCGTAACGGCGGAAGCCTTGGTGAGCCCGGCTCGGTCGGATACCTGTTCGAGCAGAAAGGGATGATCGTCGCCAAGGGCGACGAGGACGAGGTGATGCTCACTGCGCTCGACGCCGGTGCCGAGGACGTGCGCGAGTCCGGCGACTCCTACGAGATCATCACGGCAGCCAGCGACATGCCGGCGGTCCGTGCAGCGCTGAAGGACGCAGGTGTCGAGGTCGAGTCCGCAGAGGTCACGCAGATCCCGTCGACCACGATCCCCGTCGATGCAGCCGGAGCCGAACGGGTCCTCAGAATGATCGACGCCCTCGAAGACCTCGACGACGTCCAGGACGTCTACGCCAACTTCGACGCCGACGACGAGGTCATGGAACAACTCGCCGGTTGAGTCATGGTCCCTGCGGAGCGCGGGCAGGTTGCTGTGAGCTGTCGCTCCATTTCCATCGTCCACGAACCAGTCGGCTGACGGTACGGAGGTAGGGGCTGGACCTTCGCGAGGCAGCCAGATCGGGTTCGATCACTCTGAGGCCGTGCCACAATGACCGTGCCTGAATTCGGAGGATGAATTACGGTCCCGACGTGCGAGAGGAACTCCTGACCGGCCTCGACTACCTCGACGCCGTCACGGCGCTCCTCCAGCGCGTCCGGCGTGCTCACCGGACGGCGGGCTTGTACGAGGCGGCCGAGTTGCAATGGTGGTGGGCGGACGCACCACCGTCGAACGACGATCGTCCCCAGCTCTTCTGGTTCGATGAGAGCGGTCATCCAGCAGCCGCCGCGATCGTCACCGATTGGGGCGAGCGACATACCCTCGACCCGATCCTGATGCCCGATCCCGCCCCGGGGTGGGTGGCTCACGTCATGGCGCATGGGCTGGCTCGAGCCCGCGAATCCGGAGTTGCCGCCGTCGGACTCGAGGTGGACAGCTCAGACGAAGTCCTCCAGGACGTGTTGCGCGGTCACGGCTTCGCGATCGAGGAGGACGGACTGGTCGAGGCGTGGCTGGCGGCTGGAGTGCGACCCGAGATCAGCGCGCTACACGGGGACTATCGGCTGCTCTCTCGGAGCGAAACCGTTCCGCGTGCACACCACATGAACGATCCAGGTCGAAATCACCCCGATGTCGAGGTACGCCTCAGTCAGACTTCGCTCTATCGACCCGACCTCGATCTAGCCGTGTTCGACTCACACGACAGGGTGGCTGCGTACGGATTGTTCTGGCTCGATCCGGAGACCGACGTGGGCGTCGTGGAGCCGATGCGCACCAAAGACGAGCACCAGCGGCGAGGGATCGCTCGCCACGTTCTCACGACCGGCATCAACTCGTTGGCCCAGGCGGGCGCTGATCGCATCAAGATCTGTTTCGAACCGGGCAATCAACCAGCGAGGGACCTCTACCTCGGTGTCGGCTTCGAACCCGGGAGACAGAACGTCTTCTTCTCAGGTTCTACGAGCATCGCAGCTTCGTAGGTCGGCCAGACCGCTCGGCAGCTCGATCGGTGGATTCTCAGATGGGCGGGTCGCTGTTGGATCTTGGAAGGAAGCGTCTTCGTCGGGTGGGGCTGGTCGGGTCGATCCGGAAGCCTCGCCCGTGGACGACAACGTGGTGGTGATACCAGCAGAGTGAGGTGAGGTTGTCTGGTTGGTTGTTGCCATCGTCGGTGCGGTGCTGGATGTGGTGGGGTTGGAGCCGATAGCTCGAATTGCAGCCGTCGGCAGTGCACATCCCACCGTCCCGCCACAACACGTATCGTCGGGTCGCAGGTGGGATCGCCGTGGTGGCGTTCCCAACTCGGAGTGGTTCGCCATCCTCTGTGAGGGCGATCACATCGATCGGTGAGCCACAGAGCAACCGTTCCAAGGCGGAAGGCCCGATTCTCGGGCCAGACGCCAGCCACGCTCCAGGCCTGGACGGGCCGTCGGTGGCGTCCACGAACACCGTGGCCGGAACACCCGGCGTCGCGGGAGATGTGTCGCCTTTGTCCGCACCGTGCCGATCACAGACGACGAACAGGGCGTCGGCGCGGCGGGTCGCCCGAGAATCTCGATGTCCGTGTGGTGCTTCGGGGAGGTCGTCGGCGACTCGATCGAGGGTCTCGGCGATCTGTTTGCCTTCCAATGCCGTGAGCTTGCCCCACAGGTTCCACGAAGTCTCGTCAAGCGTTGGTTGAATCGCCAGGAAGCGCGCATCGAATGCGGCCTGTTCGTCGGCTCGCTGAACCGGAGTGCGGCGGGCCAGCATGTTCCGTAGTCCGGGGAGGTCGACTTCGAGGTGCGGATCGGTCTCACCGGCGTCGGCGAGTTCTGCGACCCGATCGAACGACACACCAGCGGCCAGCAGGGAGTCGAGTGCTGCGGAGTCGGCCCGAGCGACCGCCGCCAGCTGGCGAGCGGATGCCCGGGTCAGATCCATGCGACCGATCATCCAGTCCTCGAGGGTGCGCATCCCGTCGCCGAGCGGGATCTGGCGCCGATCCACCTCACGCACGAGCTCGACCTGGATCGCCTTCAGCCGGGACTCGGCGGTCCGAATCTGCTCGAGCAACGAGTCGAGTTGATCTCCGGTCATCTGTGTGATCAGATCGGTCGAAAGGAGGTCCATCTGGGGTCCAACCTACCGAGGGGGTGTGACAGAAATGCACTGTCAGCACTGAGGATTGCGAGATTCGCGTGGTTCCTCGCGCACCCGGGTCGTGCTCCGTTCAGGACCGAGCTCGTGGCCATTTGGCCAGGAGTCCGGGTTCGAAGCCAACCGAAACAAAGCCAAGTGGGAGTCGTCCCCTCCCTCTGAGGCTCGACGGAACCTTCCCCCACTTCGTGCAGGACGGCCATATGCACAGCGATGTCACACCACCCTCCTATCCTCTCGTACATATGTTCGTTCTCGGCATCGATCCCGGGTTGACGCGTACCGGCTACGGCGTGGCGACGCGTCACGGTGGCCGGATGGAGGCGATCGCCGCAGGGGTGATCCGCACGTCCGCCGACGATCCACTCGAGATTCGGCTGGCGACGCTGGCCCGGGAGCTGCGCGCCGTGATCTCCGAACACCGGCCGGTGGCGGTGGCGCTCGAGACGGTCTTCACGAATCGCAACCGTCAGACGGCCATCAGTGTCGGTCGAGCGTCCGGAGTCGCACTGCTCGTGTCGGGCGAGGCCGGCATCCCCGTCACCGAGTACACGCCGACGGCGATCAAGCTGGCGGTGACCGGATCCGGATCGGCGGACAAAGCGGCCATGCAGCAGATGGTTGCACGGCGCTACGGGCTGAAAGAGGCTCCCAGCCCCGCTGACGCCGCCGACGCCCTCGGGATCGCGCTCTGTCATCTCCAATCGATCAACCTGAAGCGTTCCTCGTGATCGGCTCACTCACCGGGGTGGTCGAACACGTCGACGGGGACGGGCTACTGCTCTCCGTGGCCGGGGTGGGGTACCAGGTGGCCATGACGGGCCGTGCGCTCGAGCAGCTCAGCGGAGCCGAAGGTGACGTCACCGTGTACACCCATCTCCACGTGAGAGAGGATGTGATGGCCTTGTACGGATTCCTGTCGCCGCTCGACCGCCAGCTGTTCCGCACGCTCATCAGCGCGTCCGGAGTCGGACCCAAGGTCGGGCTGGCCGTGCTGGCCTCGATGACCTCCGATGACGTTCGAATGGCGGTCGCGAGTGACGATGCCGATGCCTTCACCGTCGTTCCCGGCATCGGGAAGCGCACGGCCCAGAAGCTGGTCCTGGAGCTCCGTCCCAAGCTCGCCGCCATGGAATCGGAGATCGTCGGATCGACGAGTGAGGCGGGGCAGGTCCGCATGGCGCTCGAGGGTCTCGGCTTCACGGGCACCGAGATCGCCGAGGCGCTCAAGACCGTCGACCGCTCGGCTCCGGTCGGTGAGCAGGTGCGCCAGGCACTGAAACAACGGGACAGCTCGTCGTGAGAGAAGAGTTCATCCTCGACCCCCAGGGCGACGACGATCCCGACATCGGCTTGCGACCTGCCCGCCTCGACGAGTTCGTCGGCCAGGACAAGCTGAAGGAACGACTGCGGATCTCGATCGAAGCCGCCGCCGAACGGGGGCACGCCCTCGATCACGTGTTGTTCTCCGGCCCTCCCGGACTCGGGAAGACGACCCTGGCGGCGATCGTCGCCAACGAGATGGGCACCGCGTTCCGGGTGACGACGGGACCCGCGTTGGAGCGTCCCGGCGATCTCGCCGCCATCCTCTCGAACCTCGACGAGGGCGACGTCTTCTTCATCGACGAGATCCACCGGTTGCCACGAGCGGTCGAAGAGGTGCTGTATTCGGCGATGGAGGATTTCCAACTCGACATCATGGTCGGCAAGGGGCCGACGGCTCAGTCGATTCGCCTCGACCTCCAACCCTTCACGCTCGTCGGTGCCACCACTCGCAAGGGGAAGGTCACTGCGCCGCTTCGCGACCGTTTCGGGCTCGAGGACAAGCTCGACTATTACAGCCACGGCGAACTGGCGTCCATTGTCACCCGGGCCGCCCGGATCCTCGAGATCGAGATCCAACCCCAGGCCGCCGCCATGATCGCCAGACGCAGCCGCGGCACCCCGCGCATCGGCAACCGCCTGTTACGTCGTGTCCGGGACTTCGCCGTTGCCCGGGCCGACGGGACCATCACCGAGGAGGTTGCGGCAGATGCGCTCGTGGTTTACGAGGTCGACGAGATGGGCCTCGACAAGGTCGACCGCGAGATCCTGGGCGCGATCGTCTCGAAGTTCGGCGGGGGACCGGTTGGTCTGCACACGCTCGCGATCGCGGTGGGCGAGGAGCCCGAAACCGTCGAGGACGCCTACGAGCCATTCCTGCTGCAGATGGGCCTGCTGCACCGGACACCGAGGGGCAGGGTCGCCACCGACCTCACGTACCGTCATCTCGGCATGGAGCCAGAGGGCGGCGACCAGGCCAGACTTCTCTAACCCGCGCGCCGGTACACGAGACCTTCGGTGCCCCTGGATGTGACGGTCAATCGGTCGCCATCGATGGCGACCGTGAACCCGTCACCGAGGACGGACACCACCATGCCGTCCTGGCCTGCGAGATCCGGAGTGCATTCACCGAGCGCGCTGAACGTCGTGAACAGGACCATGTCGCCGTCGATGACGTAGTCGCCCTCGAGGGTGCGGCACCCGGTCGATCCGCGGATCCGCCCATCCGTCGAGAGCTGCAACGTCGCAGCGGCGAGAGCCGATCGGGCCGTGTCGCCGGAGATCAACGTCTCGAGCCCCCACTCGGTGCCCAGGAGATCCGCTTGCGGAACCGGAACAGCCGCGGCGAACGTCAGGACGACGTCCGTCCCCTCGACGGTCAGCACGTCTCCGTTTCGGACATACGTCAGCGGTCCCCGGAGAGCGGTCAAGAACGCCTGCTCGGAGTCCATCACGCCGGGTTCTCCGCACGCCATCGCAGTCGAGGCGAGCTCGTCGCCGATGATCACGTCTTCGCCGTCGGCGACGTAGGTGCCGCCATAGGAGTTGCAGGCTGCAACGCCTCCCATCGAGCCGTCGTCCGAGAACGAGATCGTGATGCGATGGCCGTCGACGAGCGGGAACGGGGCCCCCGCCAGCGTGCCACCTGTCATCACCCAGTCTCCGATCACGCCTGGTGGAGTCGTATCGGCCGTCGAACACGCACCGAGGATCAGAGCGGCAAT
The DNA here is from genome assembly GCA_024641285.1 of bacterium. GTDB lineage: Bacteria > Actinomycetota > Acidimicrobiia > Spongiisociales > ZC4RG35 > JAHEDH01. Next base: position 27,207 of record JAHEDH010000002.1, read on the forward strand.
GAGGAGTGTCGGCTTCATGAGTATGAGACGTCGCATGGCTCCATGGGGTTTCGAGGTCCTGCTGCCGGTAGCGTCGCTCCGATGTCGAGCCCACAGCGGTTGGTGGTCGGGGACGCCGAGATCGCATACGAGATCGTAGGAGCCGGTCCCTTCGAACTGGTCTTCCTCCATGAAGGTCTCGGCTCGATCGAGTTGTGGAGGGACTTCCCCCGAGACGTCATGGCGGGGACGGGTGTGAGCGGCCTCGTCTACGACCGGCAGGGCCACGGCAGGTCGAGTCCGATGATGCATCCGCGCTCGGTCGAGTACCTGCACGAAGCCGCCTTGGAGGAGCTGGCCGTGGTCATCGCCGGGCTCGGTATCGAACGCCCGGTTCTGATCGGACACTCCGACGGGGCGACCATCGCGCTCATCCATGCCACGCGCCACCCGGTCGGGGGCCTTGTGCTCATCGCGCCACATGTGTACGTGGAGCCGGCCGCCACAGAGGGAATCACTCGAACCGACCGGAGTGCCGAAGCGCTCATCGCCCGACTCGAGCGCTATCACGACCACGGTCGCGAGTTGTACTCGGCGTGGCGGGACATCTGGCTCGCCGCCGACTTCGCCGACTGGAACATCGAGAGCGAGATCCGGGGGATGAACGTCCCGATGCTGCTGCTCCAGGGGAGTGACGACGAGTACGGGACACTCGAACAGCTGGACCGGATCGAGTTGGCAGTCGAGGGCCCGGTCGAGCGCGTGGTTGTGACCGGCGCCGGTCACTCGCCGCATCTGACGCACGGCGACCCGACGACCGAGGCCGTGGTCGAGTTCGTCCGGCGCGTGCTCGCACCGGGTTCGGAGACCAGGAGCCAGCCGGCCGGTGAGCGCCCGACCGGGCGGTAACGTCGGACCATGCATCTCTCGGACTTCCAGTACGACCTGCCCGAGAGCTCGATCGCGCAGACCCCGGTCGAACCACGCGACTCCAGCTGGCTCCTGGACACCTCCACGATGCGCGACCATCGCTTCTCCGACCTTCCGTCACTGCTGGACCCCGGCGACCTCGTCGTCGTGAACAACACGAAGGTCCGTCACGCCCGGCTGCTCGGCCGCAAGCGAGACACAGGCGGCCGGGTCGAGGTGCTCGTGCTCGGGTTGCTCGGCGACGGAACCTGGGAGGCGCTCATCCGGCCGGCCCGCCGCATCGCCACGGGGGTTACGCTGACCTTCGGCGCGTTGTCGGCGCACGTCGCCTCCGACCCGGTCGACGGGCGGGTGCGGTTGCGTTTCGACGAGGGCGCCGACGTCGAGGCCGCATTCGAGCGGCTCGGAGAAGTCCCGCTTCCGCCGTACATCAGCGCACCGCTGGATCGACCCGAGCGGTACCAGACGATCTACGCCCAGCGGACCGGCTCGGCGGCAGCCCCGACCGCCGGCCTCCACTTCACGGACGATGTCGTTGCCGGCCTCGAGGCGCGGTCGATCGAGATGGTCTCGGTCGAGCTCGAGGTCGGTCTCGGGACCTTTCGCCCGATCGCGGTCGAAGACGTCACCCAGCACGCCATGCATGCCGAGCGTTTCAGGGTTTCCGAGGACGCCGCCGAGGCAGTCGAGCGTGCCCGAGGTCGTGGCGGCAGGGTGGTGGCCATCGGGACCACCGTCGTGCGCACCCTCGAGTCGGTGGCGACCGGGAACGGCCGCATCGAACCAGGATTCGGTGAAACCAACCTGTATCTGACGCCGGGGGCGACGTTCAACGTCGTCGATCGTCTGGTGACGAACTTCCACCTTCCCGGCTCGTCACTCCTCGTGCTGCTGGCCGCCTTCATGGGTCCGGCATGGCGCGCCGTCTACGACACAGCGGTGGTGCGCGGCTACCGATTCCTGTCGTTCGGCGACGCCATGCTGTGCGACCGCGTATGACCTACGCCGCGAGGTTCTCGACACTCACGAGAGACGGCTCCGCCCGAACAGGGCGGCTCGAGCTGTCTCACGGCGCGGTCAACACCCCGACCTTCATGCCTGTCGGGACCCGGGCGTCGGTCAAGGGTCTGGACAGTGCGGACCTGCGGGCGGTCGGATCGCAGATGATCCTGTCGAACACGTATCACCTGATGCTGCGCCCCGGAGCGGAGATCGTCGACGAGATGGGCGGCTTGCACGGCTTCATGTCGTGGGACGGGCCGATCCTCACGGACTCCGGCGGGTATCAGATCTTCTCCCTCGATCCACGTCTCGACGAGGACGGCGCGGCCTTTCGGTCGACCTACGACGGGAGCACCGTGCATCTGACCCCGGAGGAGGCGATGAGGGTCGAACAGCTCCTCGGCGCCGATGTCGCCATGGTCCTCGATGTCCTGATCGGCCTGCCGGCCCCGGCCGAGGCCGTCCGGTCCGCCCTCGATCAGACGCTGCGGTGGTCGGAACGTGCGCTCTCGGTCCACACCAGGGCGGATCAGGCGCTGTTCGGCATCATCCAAGGCGGTACGGATCCCGTCCTGCGAGCCGAAAGCGCCGGACGCACCGCAGACCTCGGGTTCGCCGGGTTCGGGATCGGCGGACTCTCGGTCGGCGAGCCGCCAGACGAGCGCAATCGTGCGATCGAGTCGACCGTCGCCGAACTGCCCGACGACAAGGTCAGGTATGTCATGGGCCTGGGCGACTCGGAAGGAGTCCTCGACGCGGTGGCCCGCGGCTGTGACCTGTTCGACTGCGTCTGGCCGACCCGCCTCGCCCGGCACGGGAAGATCATCACCCGGAGGGGTGACTACGGCCTGCGGCGAGCCGAGTTCGCCAGCGATCCTGCGCCGCTGAGCGAGGACTGCGACTGCTCGACCTGTGTGACCTACAGCCGCGCCTATCTCCGCCACCTGCTCAAAACGAAGGAACTCGCCGTCTACCGATTGCTGTCGATCCACAATCTGGCCTACACCCTCAACCTCCTGACCGACGCCAGGGCAGCCATCGAAGCAGGGGGATTCGACGATTTCCGCGCCGAGGTCGCACACGATCGAGCCGCTCGAACGTCCCGCTAACATCGCCTTTACACCCCTTCCCCAAGGATCTAAACCCATGTCCGTGTTCCTCGCCCAGGAGGCCACTCCCACCGCCAGTGGCTCCTCGTCTCTGATCTTCTTCGCGATCATGGCGGTCGCGTTCTACTTCCTCTTCATCCGCCCCCAACGCAAGCGGCAAGCGCAGGTCCAAGAGGTCCAGGAGAGCCTGTCCGTCGGGATGGACGTGCGAACGATCGGCGGCATCCTCGGGCGGGTCGTCGAGCTCGAAGACGACTCGGTCGTGCTCGAGCTCGAATCCGGCCGGATGCGCGTCGCCCGTAAGGGAATCGCCGGCACCGTCACACCGGAGGCCTGATCATGCGCCGAATGGTCATCGGAATCATCGTCGTGCTCGCGATCGCATGGGGCAGTCTCGGTGCGCTGCTCGCCAACGGCATCGTCCCCCGCCTCGGCCTGGACCTCCAGGGCGGCACGTCGGTCGTCTTGACCGCCCCCGAGGGAACCGACCCCGATCTGATCGACGTGGCGACCCAGATCATGAGCAACCGCATCAGCTCCATCGGTGGAGTCCAGGAGCCCGAGATCGCGATCTCGGGAGGCAACACGGTCCTGGTGCAGCTTCCGGGCGTGCAGAACGAGCAACAAGCGCTCGATGCGGTCGGCACGACGGGGCTCTTGAGCTTCCGGCCGGTGCTGGCCCTCTACAACGGCGGCGCCGGGCCGTTCGGGTCTGCGTTCGATCCGACGCCGGGTATCGAAGGCGATGCCGTCGAGCCACCGGTCGACCCGGCGGAGATCCCAGACAACGTGGATCCGGTCACCGGTCTGACGATCGACGACGATCCATCACAACCGTCGTTCCTCCTCTACACCGACTCGTTCTTCGGCGTCGACCAGCCGGTCGTGCTCGAACTCGGCCCCGCAGAGCTCCTCGGGACCGACGTGTCCCAGGCCCTGCCACAGTTCACCGGCGCACAGTGGGCGGTCTCGCTCGATCTGACGGGAGACGGCGGGGACAAGTTCGCCGCGCTCACCGGTGAGGCTGCCCGATACAGCGACGCCCGGCGACGCATCGCAATCGTCCTCGACGGAGACGTCCTGACGGCTCCCGAGGTCAACGCCGACATCGGACCCGAGGGAATCACCGGCGGACGCGCCCAGATCACGGTCGGCACATCGCCCGACGCCGAGGAGGAGGCACAGCAGTTGTCGATCGTGCTGCGTTACGGGTCTCTGCCCGTCTCGTTCGAACGTTCCCAGGTGTCGAAGGTGTCGGCCACGTTGGGGTCCGACTCGCTCCAGATCGGGCTCACCGCAGGCATCGCCGGCCTGATCCTGGTCGTACTGAGCCTGTTGGTGTATTACCGATCGCTCGGGCTCATCGCCCTGGTCGGGCTGTCGGTGTTCGGCTCGCTGCTCGTTGTCATCTACTCGGCTCTCGGAGAGTTACGAGGCTTGACGCTCACTCTGGCGGGTGTCACCGGAATCGTGGTGTCGATCGGAATCACCGCGGACTCCTACATCGTCTACTTCGAGCGGATCAAAGAGGACATACGTGCTGGTTTGACGGTCCACACCGCAGTGACGGAGGGATTCCGGTCTGCCTATCGGACGATCTTGACCGCCGACTCGGTCTCGCTCCTCGGTGCCGTCTTGTTGTACATCCTCGCAGTCGGCCCGGTGCGGGGCTTCGCCCTCACGCTGGGAATCGCCACGGTCCTCGACCTCTTCGTCGCTCGGGCGTTCACACGTCGGGCCGCATGGATCCTGTCCCGCACCCGTTTCGCAGAAGGAGGGTTCTTCTCCATCACGGCGGCCGCAGGAGAACACCATCAACTCGAGGAGGTGACGGCATGAGTTGGCTCGGTCGTCTTTCGCGGGGTGAAACGAACATCGATTTCGTCGGACTCCGGAAACGCTGGTTCGCGATCTCTGCGACCCTGATCGTCATCTCGCTGCTCTCGCTGGCGATACGGCAACTCAATCTCGGGCTGGAGTTCGAAGGCGGGACGCTCGTCGAGACTCCGAACGCAGCGGAGTTGACCATCGAACAGGTTCGCGATGCCCTTGCACCGCTGGGACTGTCGGACAGCCGTATCCAGTTCGTGGACGGTGGGGCGTATGTGCGCGTGCAGACCGAACCCCTCGACTCCGAGACCGAAGTCGAACTCATCGACGCCATCGTTGCGGCAACGGAATCCGATCGGATGGATGCGTCGATCGAGGCCGTCGGCCCGACATTCGGAGCGCAGGTCGCCAGACAGGCGGTGATTGCACTCGTCGTCTTCCTCGGCTTCGCCGCGTTGTTCATCACCTGGCGTCTCCAGTGGAAGATGGCCGGAGCGGGCCTCGCGGCGCTCGCCCACGACATGATCCTCACCGTCGGTGTCTATGCCCTGACGGGCTTCGAGGTGACCCCCGCGACCGTTGTGGCGCTCTTGACGATCCTCGGCTACAGCCTCTATGACACCGTCGTGGTGTTCGACCGCGTGGAGGAGTTGGAGGAGACCCTCGACATCGACTTGACGTACTCCGATCTGATCAACCGGTCGATGAACCAGGTCGTGGTCCGATCCTTGGCGACGTCGTTCACTTCGCTGCTGCCCATCGGGACGCTGTTGTTCGTGGGAGCCATCTTGTTGGGCGCCAGCAGCCTGCAGGACTTCGCGCTGGCTCTGTTCGTCGGCATCGCCGCCGGCACCTACTCGTCGATCTTCTTCGCGGCACCGCTGCTCGCCGTCTGGAAGGAGCGGGAGCCCGAATGGATCGACATGCGCGAACGACTCGAGCGTCGCGCCGTCGAGAAGGCTGCCCGGGAGGCAGGGGCACCAGTCGCAGCGGTGAAGCAGCCCAAGGGCGAGTCGGGCGCTGCCGAGCCCCGTTCCCCCAAGAAGCCGACCGGCGCCGCCCCACGCCCACCAAAGGGCGCCGGAGCGAAACCCCGCCCACCGAAGGGGAGATAGGGCGGCCCGGCGGCCGTTGGGTGTCTGTGCCGATTTCGTCGATACGCCGCGGACACGCTTGCGCAGCAAAGACACGCTCACGAAGTGACCACACGCCGTGAGGGTGCCAGCCCGAACCTGTAGTCTCCTGGCGTGACCGATCTACGTGCACTCATCCGTGACATTCCGGACTATCCGAAGCCGGGGATTCTCTTCTACGACATCACGCCGGTGCTCGGCCACGCCGACGGTTTCTCTGATCTCATCGACCGCATGGCCGACCCGTTCAGAGAAGCCGGCATCACCAAAGTGGCCGGCATCGAAGCCCGAGGGTTCACCGTTGCGGCGCCGGTCGCGACCGAGCTCGAGGCCGGTTTCATCCCGATTCGCAAGCCTGGAAAACTCCCATATCAGGTCCACCACCGCGAGTACAGCCTCGAATACGGCACCGATGCCCTCGAGATGCACACCGACGCAGTCGTCCCGGGTGATCGTGTGCTCGTCGTCGATGACGTGATCGCAACCGGTGGAACGGCCGCTGCGGCTCTGGCGCTGTTGAGCGACGCCGGAGCAGAGGTGATAGCCGTGTCGGTCTTCATAGAATTGGGATTCCTCGATGGCGCCGCGGCTCTCGGAGGCGTTCCGTTCCATGCCCTTCTCACATTCGACTGACGAACCCGACCCCGAAGCCGGGTTCAGACGCGTCGTAGAGACGTTCAGGGATCGGCATCCCGACGGAGATGCCGAGTTGTTGGAGCGGGCGTACCGGCTGGCGTACTCGGCTCACGACGGGCAGATCAGGAAGAGTGGTGAGCCCTACATCACCCACCCGATCGCGGTGACCCAGATTCTCGCCGACTACGGCATGGACACGCCCACCCTGGCGGCATCGTTCCTCCACGACACCGTCGAAGACACCGACGTGACGCTCGAGCAGATCACCGCCGAATTCGGGACCGAGATCGCATATCTGATCGATGGCGTCACCAAACTCGATCGACTCCACTACGGGACTCGCGAACAGGCGCAGGCGGCGACGATTCGCAAGATGGTGATCGCCATGGCCGAGGATCTCCGGGTGTTGATCATCAAGCTCGCAGACCGACTTCACAACATCCGAACGATCGATTCGCTCCGGCCCGAGAAACAGCAACGAGTCGCTCGCGAGACGCTCGACGTCTACGCCCCCTTGGCTCACCGGCTGGGAGTCCAGGAGATCAAGCACGAGCTCGAGGATCGGTGCTTCGAGATCCTGTACCCGGGGCCTTGGCAGGAGATCACCGATCAGCTCGAGGAGCGAGCGCCCGAGCGGGAGCAGTACCTCGAGGTGGTGATCGAGGAGCTGCAGACGATGCTGTCGGACGCCTCGATCAAGGCGGAGGTCACCGGCCGCCCCAAGCACCACTACTCGATCTACCGCAAGATGGTCGAGCAGGGCCGCACGTTCGAGGAGATCCACGACCTCATCGGCATCCGAGTCATCACCGACACGATGCAGGACTGCTATGCCGTGCTCGGGTTGGTGCACGCCCGCTGGCTGCCGGTCTCGGGCCGGTTCAAGGACTACGTGGCAATGCCGAAGTTCAACCTCTACCAATCGCTGCACACCACGGTCATCGGTCGCGGCGGCAAGCCGCTGGAAGTCCAGATCAGGACGCGAGAGATGCATCAGCTGGCGGAGGCCGGGGTCGCCGCCCACTGGCGGTACAAAGAGTCCGAGAAGACGGATCTGCGTTGGAAAGGGGGCCTTCACGCACTCGAAGAATTACACGCCGACCCCGTGGAGTTCCTCGATCAGCTGAAGATGGACCTCTACCAGGACGAGGTCTTCGTGACCACCCCCGCCGGCGACATCAAGACACTTCCGAAGGGTGCCACCGCGATCGACTTCGCCTATGCAGTCCACACCGAGGTCGGCCATCGGTGTGTCGGAGCCAAGGTGAACGGCAGGCTGATGCCGCTGAGCACGCGTCTCGAGTCCGGTGACATGATCGAGATCATCACCTCCCGGTCCGAGACCGCGGCTCCGTCCCGTGATTGGCTCAAGATCGCAAGGACGTCGCGAGCGAAATCCAAGATCAAGCAGTGGTTCCTGAAGGAGCGACGCAGCCAGGCGATGTCGGAAGGGCGGGAGCAGTTGTTCACCCTGCTCCGCAAGGAGGGCCTCGGCCTCGGTGCCTCGGAGCGGGACGCATTGTTGGAGGAGATCGCCCAGGAGTTCTCGAAACCGAGTGCCGACGTTCTGCTCGTGGCAATCGGCGAGGGAGAGATCGGCGCCAACACGGTGCTCCATAGGATGGTGCGCCACGTCCGGCCCGAGACCGACTCCGAAGACCTCCTGCAGCCGGTCCGACCGCGGAAGTACTCGTCGGCCGGCCCGGGGATCATCGTCGAAGGCCTCGACGACATGATGGTCTCGATCGCCCGATGCTGCGTGCCGGTCCCTGGGGACGACATCGTCGGCTTCGTGACCATCGGACGCGGGGTCTCCGTCCATCGGAGTGACTGCACGAACATGGCGTCGCTGGCGGCCAACGGCGCAGAACGAATGATCGAGGTGTCGTGGCCGGCCGAGCGTGTGGGCTCGTTCTTCGTGTGGGTCCAGGTCGAGGCCCTCGACCGTACGCGACTGTTGAGGGACGTCACCGATGTGATCTCCGAGTTGGCCGGCAACATCACCGCCTCGTCGTCGATCACGGGCCGTGATCGCGTGGCAATCCTCCGATACGAGATCGAGCTGTCCGACCCGAGCCAGGTGCCTCGACTGATCAGCGAGCTCCGGGGAGTCGACGGCGTGTTCGCGGCCTTCCGCCTCGTCGGCGAGCCCGAATCCGGCTGATACGGGGCGGGATGCCCGGGCCGTCGAGGCTTTTCGCCGAAGCGATCGGCCCGAGGATGCAGTGACTAGCCCGAATTGGAGCTACAGGTATAGTCCCCTCCTACCGATACGGACCTCGACCGGCATCGATCGAGGAGACAGAGGGACATCATGCTTCGGCGACTTCGCCTACCGGGCAAGCTGGCAATCGCGGCTCTGCCGCTCGTCCTCCTGCTTGTGGCGGCGGCGACGCTGTTCGCCCTCCAGGCGTTCGAAGACGCCGATCGGCAGGATCTCACCGCCGAACTCGCCGCCACCTGGCAGCCGCTCCAGGACGTGGTCGACGTGTTCGCCTCCGAGGAGACGGCAACACTCGCGGCACTCGATGAATTGGTCGAACAGGACCTGTCGGCGATGCGTGGCGTCGCCGACCTCACTCAGGTCCGCGGAGAGACCGACGCTGCCATGGAATCGCTCAGGGGCTACGTCAACGACCTGGGCGACCCGGCGCCGCTGGCGAGACAATTCGAGGTAGCCGAACTCGCCGTCGGCGCGGTGCGGGCGTTCTTCGATGAATCGGGCACGTCACCCGCGACGCAACGAATCAGGATCCCCGAGGGATACGACCTCGCCGACGCCCAGATCCTCGAGATCGGCGATTTCATCGTGGCCGAGGTGTCCGATGTCGACCTCGCCAGGGAACTGGCCGGGGTGGCCGCCGTGAGCCGAGCACTACAGGCAGCGACGATCCAGGATCGCACGGTTTCGCTGCTCGAGCCCGACACACGGCTCGCCACCAACCTCGAGACGATCAGACGCTCCGGCGTGGACGTCAGCCAGTGGCTGTCGTCGTTCGAGTCCACGGTGACAGGTTCCGCACTGGACGACTATCGCGATGCCGGCGTCCAACAGGCCGTCTTCGATGCGGCCCGTTTCGCCGGCGAGATCGTGCGCAACGGGCAGCGCGCTCCGCAGTCGGTCGACACCAACTGGGCGACAGCCTCCGAAGCCCGCCGGGAGGCCCTCCTCGGCTTCCAGCGAACGCAGATCGACGCCGTCGTCGATCAGGCTCGGGCATCTGCCGCAGACGTCAGGCAGCAGGCCCTGATCGTCCTGGCGATCGCAGCCGCCGCGGTCCTGGCGGCGGCCGCCGTCACGGCCCTGGTGTCACGTTCGATCGTCTCGAGGGTGCGCACCATCACCGAGAGCGCCCGCAACGTCTCCCAGACACAATTGCCGGCGCTGGTGGAGGCACTTCGCGACCCGTCCGAAGATGCAGTCCTCCCGACGATCCCCCCGATCCGCGACCGCGGGGCCGATGAGGTCGGCGACCTCGCCCGATCCTTCTCAGCCATGCAGTCGACGCTCGAACACGTCGCGACCCAGCAGGTCGAGGTGCTCCGCAAGGGGGTTGCCGACATGTTCGTCACGCTCGCCCGCAGGAACCGAAGCCTCATCGATCGACAGCTCGCCATGATCGACACCCTGGAGCGCAACGAGGAGAACCCGGACACGCTCGCCGACTTCTACCAACTCGACCACCTCGCAACCCGTATGAGACGGAACGCAGAGAGCCTCCTCGTGCTCGCAGGGACAGAGCCCCAGAAGAAGTGGCGGACGCCACTCGAAGTCGACGACGTGGTTCGGGCCGCTCTCGGAGAAGTCGAGGACTACCGGCGAATCGATGTGCTTGCGCTCGAAGCAGTCCGCTTGAAAGGAACCGTCGTCGCCGATCTCGCACATCTCCTCTCGGAGTTGCTCGAGAATGCCACCTCGTTCTCACCTCCCGAGACGAGAGTGCGCATCGCCGGCCACTTCCACGACGAGGGCTACCTCATCACGATCACCGATCGCGGTGTCGGCGTACCGGCGCGGAGACTGACCGAGCTCAACGACTTGCTGACGCGACCACCTGTGGTCGGACTGGCGCTCGAGCCCACGCTCGGGCTCTACGTCGTCGCCATGCTCGCAAAGCGCCACGGGGTACGCGTTCGGCTTGTGACAGGAGCTCCTGGGCTGACGGCGCACGTGATGGTTCCCAAGACGCTGTTCGAGATCGTCTCGGAGACGCCCCAGACGCCGATGCCGCCCTCGGGCCAGCCGCCCAGGGACCTGCCGACATCGGCGACGCGAGCCGAGATCCCGGAACCATCGAGGCAGCCCGAACCCGCCCAGGCCCCCCGACATGCCGTCGAGGAGGTGCGATCGGTCCGGCACACGGCTCCGGCGAGCGTTCCGAGCGACCTGCCGCTCCGCCCGGTCGCAGCCCAGACGCCGCTCGAGGCCGAGCGAGTCGACCCGCAACCCGAGCTGTCGCCTTCAGGACTGCCCACCAGGAAGCCGGGTGCGTCGTTCACGGCGCCCGAGGTCACCGAGCGTCCGGTCGAGACATCGGCCCGAGACCCCGAGGCGATCAAATCGGCCTTCAGCTCGTTCCAACTCGGGATGACGGTGGGGCGCAACTCGAATCGAGAAGGAGCAAACCATGAGTGAAGCTGCAGAGTCTCTCAACTGGCTGATCGTACGCTTCGTCGAGCAGGTTCCGTCCGTTCGTCAGGCCGTGGTCGTCTCCTCGGACGGTCTTCCGCTGGCCGTGTCCAACGGCGTCGAGCGCGAGGCGGCCGAGCGGATGGCGGCGGTCTCCTCCGGCCTGATCGGTCTCGCATACGGTTCGGCGGGCCGGTTCGGCGCCGGGGCCGTCAACAACGTCATCATCGAGATGGAGCGTGGCTGGCTGTTCGTCACCGGTATCCGGGACGGCTCGCTCATGTGCGTCAGCACCGGGAAGGACGCCGACATCGGGATGATCGGCTACGAGATGGCGCTCTTCTCGGACCGCGCAGGCGACGTGTTGACGCCAGAAGTCCGAGCCGAGCTCAAGTCGGTCCTGCTGGGGGGTTGACGAGCCGGTGTCAGAGACCCAGGGGCGATTCGTTCGCCCGTATGCGATCACCGGCGGACGCACGTCGGTTGACGGCCCCCAACTCGAGTTGGAGAGCCAGATCGTCGCGACCGACCGTGGGCGGGCAAATCAACCGCGGTATCGCTGGGAGGCTGCTCGGGTCCTCGAAGCGTGCGACTCGGCAACGGCTCTCATCGAGATCTCGGCGAAGCTGGAGATCCCGGTCGGGGTGACGAGGGTCGTGGTCTCGGACCTCATCAAACAGGGCGCGGTGGAACTCCTCGTGGAGGAGGAGACCGCGTCGTATTCGGAACTATTGGAGAAGGTGCTCGATGGCATCCGCAACCTCTGAACGAAGGCGTACGCCCGTCAAGATCGTCGTCGCCGGTGGGTTCGGGGTCGGCAAGACCACGTTCGTCGGGTCGATATCGGAGATCGAGCCGTTGCGGTCGGAGGCGGTCATGACCACTGCCTCCGAGGGCGTCGACGAGCTCTCGGCAGCAGACGGCAAGACGACGACGACCGTGGCGATGGACTTCGGCCGGATCAGTCTGGGTCAGGAGTTGTTGCTGTATCTCTTCGGCACCCCCGGGCAGGGCCGGTTCCATTTCATGTGGAACGAGCTGAGTCGCGGGGCCATCGGAGCGATCATCCTGGCCGACACCCGGAGGCTCGCGGACTGCTTCGCTGCGATCGACTTCTTCGAACAGCGGAGCGTTCCGTTCGTCGTGGTCGTCAACACGTTCCACGGTGAGCGTCCCCATGAGCTCCACGCAGTGCGCGAGGCACTCCAGATCGGCAACGAGGTCCCGATGGGGTACTGCGATGCACGGAACCGCAACGAGGTGCAGCGGGCGCTCATCGAACTGGTGGAACACGCCCTCGTGCGTGCCCGTCGATCGGAGCTCGCCGGGCGGTGAACCGCCACTCCAACGATCGGGGCGCCTGCTCAGGCCCTCCGACGGAATCTGCGCATCGCCCGGGCGTACTCGTCCGAGGGCTCGGCGTCGGAGTCGTTCTCGTGGTCGTTGCGGGTGCCGTGTCCGCCGAGCCGGCTGGCGACGCTCACCACTTGCGGAGGCGTCGCTGGTTCGACCGCCCGTGCCGGCGGCGTGGTCACGGATTTCTCCGCAGGTGCGGACGGGTGGTCTTCGCCGGATACCGATGCGTCGAGGCGCTCGACGTCGATGTGGATTTCGCGAGCGGGGTCGAACCCCTCTCCCGTCGAATTTGCCGCCTTTGATGCGACCGAGCGGAGCTCGGCACGCAGCTCCGCGATCCGCGTCTTGATCTCGAGTTGTTCGTCACGCATCCGCCGCTGCATCTCACGGAACTGCTTGGCCGCCACCTCTTCGCGTCGGCGGGCGTCTTCGTCGATCTGAGCGGCGCGTCGCCGAGCCTGTTCGATGAGCTCGTCGGAGCGCGCCTTCGCCTCCGACCTGGCCACACGGAGCATCTGGTCCGCCTTCTCGCTGGCCTCACGCAGGAGATCCTCGGTCGCGACCGGCGTCTCACCCGACTTCGCCGATGCCGCGTGTGCAGGTTGCGGTGGTTGGACGGGTTGGACCGGCCCCGAAACCATCCTGCGGGCCTCGTCGATGGCGGCGATGTGGCGAGCCTGGGCGTCGTCGGACAGCTGCCGAGCGTCTACCTCCGCCCGCTCTCGAATCTCGGATGCCGACGCACGCAACTGCGAGGCTTCGGCTTCCGCCGCAGAGTGCAACTGCCTCGCAGCATCCACCAGCTCGCGGGCCTGCGCCTCTGCACTATCGACGATCTGTCGCGCCTCCGACCTCGCGGTCTGCATCAACGTTTCGGCGTCGAGGATGAGCTGTTTGAGCTTGGCTTTCTGCTCTTCCATCATCGTTTGCGCCTTCGCCGCTTCTTCGGGTCCTCGGCCGGGCGGAAGGCCGAGGCCTCGAGCGGCTCGACCAGGCGCGCGTTCGGCGCCAGACCCGTCGATTTGCCGACCAGGCTGCGCGGCTGAGGCTCGGAGTCCTGGCGTTCGTCGACGTGGTCGCCGTCCTGCTCGTCGTCGTACTCTCCACCGTCGACGAGGTCGAGGGTCGCCGGTGCTGCCTCGTCTGTGGGCTCGGGAATCATCCACTGCGAGGCGAACTCCTCGTCGCCGGTGGTCGGACGTTCGACGGAGCCGGAGCGACGGTGACGGGGCTGAGGCTCGGAGTCGGGCTCGGTCCGGTCGACCGAAGGGCGATCGACGGCCGGCGGGGTGCTGCGTGCCGCCTCCAGGGCCTCGCGAAGCGACTCGAGCTCCTGTCTGAGCTCGAGGTTCTCGATGTTCTGGTTCGAGACCTTGGTCTCGTAGCGATCGGTGAGCTCCTTGAGGTCGCCGGCGTGCTGCGCCTGAATGGCTGCGACGGCGTCCTGGTCGGACTCGTACACCTGACGCTGTGCCTCCGAAACCAGCTGGCCGCTACGCATCATCCGGTCGACGGCCTCTCCGGCTTCGGTGGTCATTCGTTCGGCCTCGGCCTTGGCGTTGGTCAGTGTCCGCCCTGCCTCGGCGAGCTTGGCTTCGGCTTCGGCCTCGCGGGCATCGAGCGAGCCGAGACGCTCGCGAACCAGTTCCCGGTCGATCTCGAGTGTGCGGCTGAGGTCGGCCGCCGCGGCGTCGGCATCGGCGATGATCTCGGCGGCTCGCACCTCGGCGGTGGACAGTTGCTGCTCGGCGTCGGCGACGATCTCGGCTGCGCGGGTTTCCGCATCTGAGACGGTCTGTTCTGCAATCGCGGTCAGCTCGGCTGCCCTATCGCGGGCACCGCTCTCGATCACCGCCGCCTCGTCCCGGGCCTCTTGCACGATCTTCTCGGCCTTCGCCTCGGCGAGGGGACGCACGTCGGCGACCTGCTCCTCGGCATCCGCAACCGCGGCGGCGATCAGCTTCGCTGCGCGTGCTTCGGCGCCGGCGATCACCTCGGCGGCCTTCGCCTCGGCGGCCGCCCGCTCGGTGGCGTTGCTCAAGTTGAGAGACTCGATCAGCGCGAGATCCACGACGACGCCCGGAGAGATCGGGCCGTACCGGGGTGCATCCGGTCCGGACAGGGCTGGTGGGACCGTCTCTGTGGGCAGATTGTCACTCATCGGACCGACTCCTGTGGCGCTCTGTCCTATCGGTAACGCTAGGCCCGAGGTGAAGCCCGAGCAATGCGGAATCTTCCGAATCATCCGCGGTGCAGATCCGGGTCGGGCTCCACACCTGGAGCCCCTCTCGCGCCTCGGACGGGAGCCGCGAGGCTTGGGGGCTCGGTTCACCGACACGGCTACGCTCCACCCGGATGTCCACCACCCCCCGCACGATGCCAGGCGTGCTCGAGCTGCTGCCGCTCGAGCAGGCGGCGTTTCAAAGGATGGTCGAGACGGTTCGGCGCGTCTACGAGCTCCACGGGTTCGTCCCCATCGAAACGCCCGTGCTGGAGCTCACCGAGGTCCTCCTGACGAAGACCGGCGGAGAGACAGAGCGCCAGGTCTACTTCGCCCAATCCACCGGATCTCTCGAGCAGGGGCGCGAGCCCGATCTGGCGATGAGGTTCGACCTCACGGTCCCGCTCGCCAGATACGTGGCAGAGCACCAGAACGAACTCGTGTTCCCGTTCCGCAGGTATCAGATCCAGCGGGTGTACCGAGGGGAGGCACCGCAGCGGGGCCGCTTCCGCGAGTTCTATCAGGCCGACATCGACATCATCGGCCTCGGCGAGCTCCCGGTCACTGCGGACGCCGAGTGTCCTGCCGTGATCCACCATGTGTTCAGTGAACTGGCGATCGGGTCCTTCACGGTTCGCGTCAACAACCGAAAACTCGTCCAAGGCGTGCTCACGGACCTCGACGTCGATCCCGAAGCCCACGCCGCCGTCCTGCGCGAGATCGACAAGCTCGACAAGCGGGGTCCCGAATACGTCCAACAGGCGTTGGGAGGGTTCGGGCTCTCGAGCGCTGCGACAGCCCGTCTGCTCGACTTCGTGGCCTATTCGTCGGCGGGGATCGATGCGGCCCTCCGACACCTCGAAACACTCACCGCCCCAAACGAGCTTCTGGCTCTCGGCCGGTCGGAATTGATCACCGTGTTCGAGACGTTGCAGGGGCTGGGGGTCGACGACGGTGCGGTTGTGCTCGATTGCTCCATCGCACGCGGCCTCGATTACTACACCGGAACGGTGTTCGAGACCGTCCTCGACGACCATCCCGCGATCGGGAGCATCTGTTCCGGAGGGCGATACGACGATCTTGCCGGGATGTACACGAACACCCACCTCCCCGGTGTCGGCATCTCGATCGGCCTCACCCGGCTGTTCTGGCAACTTCGGGAGGTGGGGTTGATCCAAACCGGTCAGAGCCCGACCGTGGCCTTCATCACCTTGTTCGAAGAAGCAGACCGGACCCACGCGGCGGCGTTGGCGACGAGCTTGCGGAACGCAGGCGTATCGGCGCTGATCTCCGATGCGCCGCGCAGGCTGGGCAAGCAGTTGAAATACGCCGACCGAACGGGCATCCGGTTTGCGATCATCGCAGGCAGCGACGAACGTTCGAGAGGCGTCGTCACGGTCAAGGATCTGATCGACGAATCCCAGTCCGAGGTACCCGTGGAGGGCCTCGCAGCATTCTTCCAATCCAGAGGTACGAGATGAGTCAGTATCGAGACACCGCCGCGGGCACCATCGGCTCCGAAGCCGTCGGCTCGACCGTGAAGATCGCAGGGTGGGTCGCCCGTCGTCGCGACCACGGAGGTGTTGCCTTCATCGACGTTCGCGACGCCTCGGGGATCGTCCAGGTCGTCGCAGACCCCGACGTCATCGACGAAGTCGCCAGTCTGCGAATGGAGTACTGCGTCGCCGTCAGCGGTGAGGTGCGACCCCGGCCCGATGGAACGACGAACCCCGACCTCCCCACCGGAATGGTCGAGATCGGCGCCGAGGAGATCCAGATCCTGAGCCCCGCCGATGCGCTCCCGTTCATGCTCGACGACCGGGTCGAAGTCGACGAGCGGGTCCGCCTCGAATACCGCTACCTCGACCTTCGTCGGGCATCGATGGCGGCAAACATCGCAGCGAGGTCCAAGGCAACTGCGGCAATCAGACGCACACTCGACGACCTCGGGTTCCTCGAGATCGAAACCCCGACGCTCGTGGCATCCACACCCGAAGGAGCCAGAGACATGCTGGTCCCGAGCCGGCTGCGCGAAGGGCACTTCTATGCGCTGCCGCAATCGCCCCAGCTGTTCAAACAGCTGCTGATGGTGTCCGGCGTGGAGCGGTACTTCCAGATCGCACGCTGCTACCGCGATGAGGACCTTCGCTCCGACCGCCAGCTCGAATTCACCCAACTCGACCTCGAGGGCAGCTTCTGGGGCCAGGACGAGGTGCTCGACACGATCGAACAGACATTGGTCGCCGCTACGGAGGCGGTCCGGGGCATACGGCTCACCGAGCCCTTCCCCCGGCTCACGTGGCAGGAGGTGATGGACCGGTACGGCTCGGACAAGCCGGACCTCAGATTCGGGATGGAGATCGCCGACCTCGCCGACCTGTTCGAGAGCTCCGAGTTCGGCGTCTTCACCTCGGCCCTCGAGTCCGGAGGAGCGATTCGGGGAATCAACACCGGCGTCAGGGACTTTCCCCGGTCCAAGGCCGACGAGCTGACCGAGCTGGCGAAGGCAAACGGTGCAAAGGGCCTCGTCTGGATGGTCGTCAACGACGACCGGAGTCTCCGCTCGCCCGTTGCGAAGTTCCTCAGTGACGCAGAGATCCGTGGTGTCATCGACCGGCTCGAGGCCCAGCCGGGCGACGTGCTGCTCCTCGTCGCCGACCGTTGGAAGACGGCTGTCACCGTCCTCGGGGCGCTCCGCAATGTTCTCGGTCGCCCGGCCGACCACGAGGACCTGGCGTTCTTGTGGGTCACCGACTTCCCCATGTTCGAGGAGGAAGAGGACGGATCGATCACGTTCAGCCACCATCCGTTCACAACGCCCCAGGACGTCGAGATGATGGCGACCCAGCCGGAACACGCGCTCGCCCGGGCCTATGACGCCGTGCTCAACGGCGTCGAGCTCGGCTCCGGAAGCGTCAGGATCCATGATCCGGAACTGCAGCGGAAGGTGTTCGACATCCTCGGCATCGATTCCGAGACGGCAGAGCGGATGTTCGGCTGGTTCCTTCGCGCGCTGCGTTTCGGGCCGCCGCCGCATGCGGGCTTCGCGTTCGGGATCGATCGTCTGGTGATGATCCTCCAGAACGAGGACTCGATCCGCGAGGTCATCCCCTTCCCCAAGACGCAGTCGGGGGTCGACCCGCTGACCGGCTCACCCACACTGGTGGACGACCGGCAACTCGCCGAGCTGGGCATCACGTTGAGGCCCGAAACCCGCACCAAACTCGAGGAGTCGTGAGCCGAGTGGCTCGCTGAGCGTCGGCATGGATCTCTTCGAAGCGGCAGGTGAGGAGCGGATCCAGCGTTCCGCGCCGCTTCCGGCCCGGATGCGACCGACCACGATCGCCGAGGTCGTCGGTCAAGCGGCACTCGTCGCCCCAACGGCAGCATTCCGCAAGATCGTCGAGTCCGGCAGGCCCGTGTCGATGCTCCTCTGGGGTCCGCCGGGCACGGGGAAGACCACACTGGCGCGGCTGGTGGCATCCCACTCAGAAGCGGCGTTCGTCACCCTCTCTGCGACGTCAGCGGGGGTGAAGGACGTCCGCGAGGTGCTGGCGACGGCGCGAAACCGGCTCACAATGGAGGAGCGGCGTACGGTCTTGTTCCTCGACGAGATCCACCGCTTCTCGAAAAGCCAGCAGGACGCCCTGCTTCCGGGCGTCGAGGACGGCACGATCGTCCTGGTCGGAGCCACCACCGAGAACCCGTTCTTCGAGGTCAACTCGCCGCTGATGAGCCGTATGACCCTGTTCCGCACCGAGAAGCTGGACGACCAGGCGGTGCGCACCATGGTCGATCGCGCCCTCACCGACGAACGTGGCCTGGCAGATCACGGCCTGACGATCCATCCCGACGCGATCGACGCCCTGGTCGATCGCAGCGGCGGGGACGCCAGACACACCCTGAACGCCCTCGAGGTCGCCGCGACCCTCACGGCGAGCCGTGGGTCGACGGAGATCGGCTTCGACGATGTTTCGGAGGCGCTCCAGAGACGAATCGTCAGGTACGACAAGGCCGGCGATCAGCACTACGACGTCGTCAGCGCGTTCATCAAGAGCCTGCGCGGTTCCGATCCCGATGCTGCCCTCTACTGGCTCCACCTCATGATCGAAGGGGGCGAAGATCCCGAGTTCATCGTGCGCAGGATGATCATCCTCGCTTCCGAGGACATCGGGCTGGCAGACCCGAACGCCCTCCTCCAGGCCAATGCTGCCGCCCAGGCACTGGCGATGGTCGGACTGCCGGAGGCAAGCTTCGCCCTCAGCCAGGCAGCCGTCTATCTCGCCGTCGCTCCCAAGTCGAACTCGGTCACGAACGCAATCGGGGCGGCCCGGACCCTGGTGATGGAGACATCGGGCACGGTTCCCGAGCACCTTCGGGACAGCCACTATGCGGGAGCCTCGAAGCTCGGCCACGGTGCCGGCTACCGGTATGCACACGACCACCCGCATCACATCGTCTCTCAGGAGTACTTCGCCGACGGCGTCGAACCGACCGTCCTCTACCAACCCGGGACCGAAGGTCGCGAGCCGGCGCTCTCGCAACGCCTGGCATGGATCGACCAGATCCTCGGTCGAGCCGGTCGCACCAGGAGCCACGAAGAGGCGCACGGAACGGAGTGAATCTCCACGAGATGCGGTCTCGCCGCGAGTCGCTGGCCCCCCTACCCGTGAGGCTCGTTCCTCGCCTCTCGGGTCCCTTCCCCCACTCCGTGGGGGACAACAGCAGGGTTGGTGTCCCCCGGAGCGGAGCGAGGGGGAAGGGGCCTTGTCTCGATCGTGACTGAAGCGTCGTTCCGACGACACCACCGGCAGACACGAATCGAGGGTTTGCTGGCAGGGGGAGTGCTGCGCAACTCGAGGGCTCCAAAGGGTGCGGTCTCACCGCGAGTCGCTGACCCCTTACCTCCTGACCGAAATGGTGACAGCGTCGTACCGACGCTGTCACCTGCACACACCATCGCGTCTCGTTCCTCGCCTCTCGGGTCCCTTCCTCCACTGCGTGGGGGACAAGCAGCGGTGGGTAGGATCGAGGCATGTTCGATCGCTTGTGGTGGTTCGTGACGGGGCTGTTCGCCGGGGGAGTCGTCACCGCGCGGGCGCTGCGCCGAGCGCCGAATCCTGTGGATCTCAAAGCGGCGGCCGCGCTGACCACCGCAGACGCCCTGTCGTTCGCTGCTCGGCGGATCCGCCCGCCCCGGCGGGTGATCGCCCTTCGCTCGACGGACTCCGGCCACTGACCTGCCAGGTTTCCGGTCGACCGTAATCGTCCGGCGGGGGAGCGGGCCGTCACTAACCTGACCGCCTCAATGGACTCCAGAACGATTCGCAAGACCTTCCTCGACTTCTTCGCCGAACGCGGCCATGTCGTGCGCCCGTCGGCCTCGACCATTCCGACCGATCCGACACTTCTCATGACCAATGCGGGCATGGTCCCGTTCAAGCCGTATTTCCTGGGTGAGGAACCCGCCCCATTCGATCGGGCGACTTCTGTCCAGAAGTGCATCAGGACCATCGACATCGACATCATCGGCACCACCGTCCGGCACATGTCGTTCTTCGAGATGATGGGCAACTTCAGCTTTGGCGACTACTTCAAGGCCGAGGCGATGAAATGGGCTCACGAACTGATGGTGGAGGGCTACGGGCTCGACCCCGATCGCCTGTGGTACACCGCCTACGAGGAGGACGACGAGGCATTCGATCTGTGGGTCGATCATGTCGGCATCGACCCGTCACGCGTTCAACGGGGTGGTCGGGACAACTTCTGGCAGATGGGCGTGCCCGGACCGTGCGGCCCGTCCGCCGAGATCTTCTACGACCGTGGTCCAGAACATGGTGAGGACGGCGGGCCGATCGGTGGCGGCGAAGAGCGGTTCGTCGAGATCTGGAACCTGGTGTTCATGCAGAACATCCAGGACGAGCCGTACCACGTGATCGGCGATCTGCCGACGAAGAACATCGACACCGGGCTCGGGCTCGAGCGGCTGGCGATGATCCTGCAGGGGGTGGGCTCGGGCTTCGAGATCGACACGCTGCGGCCGGTGCTCGCAGTCGGAGAACGGTTCTCCGGGATCGAGTACGGCAGCGACCCGATGGACGATGTCAGTCTCCGGATCCTCGCCGATCACGGCCGAACGATGTCGATTCTCATCGCCGACGGCGTCGTCCCGAGCAACGAGGGCCGTGGCTACATCCTCCGGAGGATCCTGCGCAGAGCAGTGAGGCATGCGTGGAGGCTCGGAGGGGACGGGCTCGTCACGCCCGGCCTTGCTCAGACCACCATCGACCTGCTCGGCGATTGGTACACCGAGCTGAACGACAAGGCGGACCTCATCATCGATGTCGTGACCCGCGAAGAGCAGAATTTCCGCAGGACGCTCGCATCCGGCCATCAGCTGCTCGAGACGGCGTTGGACGAGCTCCCCATCGATCAGCCGCTCTCCGGCTCGGTGGCGTTCAAGCTGCACGACACGTATGGTTTTCCCATCGAGTTGACCGCCGAGATCGCCGCCGAGAAGGACGTCGAGGTGGATCTCGACAAGTTCGACGCCGAGATGACCGCCCAGAGACAGCGTGCGCGCAAGGAATGGAAGGGCGGCGACGCCGCAGCAAGGGGAGAGTTCTACCGGGAAGTGCTCGACACGACCGGTCCGACCGAGTTCGTCGGCTACTCGCAGCCGGTCGCGACGGGCCGGATCCTTGCCATCGTGCGCGATGGGGAGATGATCGAGCGGGCCGAGCATGGCTCTGCGGAGGTCGAGGTCTTCGTCGATCGGACGCCCTTCTACGCGGAGTCCGGCGGTCAGGTCGGGGACGACGGCACGCTCAGGACGAACACGGGAGAAGTCTCCGTCTCCGACACCCAGCATGCGCTCCAGGGGCTCCACGGGCACCGGGGCATCGTGGCCAGCGGTGAGATCCGGGTCGGGCAGGACGTCGATCTGGTCATCGACGAGCCGCGTAGGGATCGTATCCGCAAGTCACACACCGGGACACATGTCCTCCACTGGTCGCTGCGGGAGGTTCTCGGGGAACACGCCAACCAGGCCGGGTCACTCGTCGAATCCGGCAGGCTCCGGTTCGACTTCAGCCACTTCAGCGCCACATCCGAGACCGAGCTCCGTGAGATCGAGGCACTCGCCAACAGTCGCCTGATCGACAACGGACAGGTCACGACCACCGTCACCTCCCAGGAGGAGGCGAAGAAGATGGGCGCGCTCGCCTTCTTCGGCGACAAGTACGGCGAGACCGTCCGTGTCGTGAGGGTGGGGGACTTCTCGGTCGAGTTCTGCGGCGGGACACACACCTCCACCGCCGGTGAGGTCGGGCCGCTGATCGTCACCTCCGAGGCCTCGATCGGCTCCAACATCCGGCGGATCGAGGCTCTCACCGGCACTGCCGCATACCTGCACCTGACCGAGCTCCGCGAGAGCCTCGATTCCGTTGGAGGGATGTTGCGTGCCCCGGCCCGGGAGATCCCGGATCGGGTGCGAGGGCTGATGAATCGAATCGAGATTCTCGAGGGCCAGATCGACGAGATGCGCGCCGAACGGCGAGGAGAGCTGGGTGCCGAGCTCGCCGGCGCCGCAGAGGAGATCGGCGGCGCAAAGCTGGTCGTCGCATATGTCGAGGACATGGACCAGGACCAGTTGCGGCAACTCGCCCTCGGGATTCGGGATCGGATCGGTGAAGGTGCGGTGTTCCTCGGCGCCAGCCCCGGAGGAAAGGGGGCGCTGATCGGAGCCGTCTCCAAAGGGCTCACGAGCACCATCCAGGCGGGCGCCGTGGTCGCCGAGGGCGCCCGTGTGATGGGCGGGGGAGGCTCGCGCGATCCCGAACTGGCGCAGGCGGGCGGCCCGGATGGATCGAAAGCCGAAGCGGCGATCGAGGCGATCAGAGACGAGGCTCGCAGGATCCTGTCCCAGGCATGAGCGTCGGCAGGGTCATAGCCTTCGACCCGGGGAGCAAGCGCATCGGAGTTGCGATCAGCGATCCACTCAGGATCGTGGCGTCGCCGCTCACCGTGTTGGAGGCGGGCGATCCGTGGGACGAGATCGACGCACTGCTCGAGGAATACCAGCCGACCGTGATCGTGGTGGGCCTCCCGGTCTCGTTGAGCGGTGGTGAAGGGCCGGCCGCCGAACGCGCTCGGGTCTTCGGTGCGGAACTCGAACGGCGTAGCGGTCGTTCCATCCGTTGGGTGGATGAGCGTTTCACGACGAGGACGGCCGAAGAAGCCCTGATCGAAGGGGGCGTGCGGAGGAGGGAGCGCAAGCAGTCGGTCGACAAGGTGGCTGCCGCCGTCATCCTCCAGCACTATTTAACATCTCAACTCTGACCCGGCTCCCATGCCAGGGACCGCAATGGCGCACAGCGCCGTGCTTCCGAAACGACACGAGGCAGATGCATGCAACCCACCGAACCAACCCCGTCCGTGTGGCGGACCTTCCGGCCGCTCTTCGCGATCGCCGGAATCGTCGTCGCGGGCGTTGCCATCGTGTCCGTCGCCGCCAGCCTCGGTGAACGGGTCGGGACCTCGCTCACGAGTGACGACACGACTCTGACGGTCGAACCGGGACTGCCGGTGACGGTGGACATCCCGAACGGGGCCAGCGGGGAGCGGATCGGCGAGATCCTCCAGGAGAACGGTGTCGTGGCCAGCGCTGCAGAGTTCGAGGCGACGGTGAGAGTCGAGGGCCTCGACAACTCGTTGCGGGCCGGCAGCTACGACCTCGAGACCGGGATGGACACCTCGGAGGTGATAGCGATCCTCTCGGCGGGACCCACGATCGAGGTGTTCGACATCACGATTCGAGAGGGGCTGCGGGTGTCCGAGATCCTCGACGTCCTCGCCGAGGGTTCGGGCATCGATCGCGTTGCCTTCGAGTCAGCCCTGCTCAGTGGCACGGTGACCACTTCGGTCACCGACATCAACGGGGCACTCGGGCTCAGCGCCTGGGAGGGCCTGCTCTTTCCGGACACCTATCGCTTCTCCGAGCAGGCGGATGCCAGCGACATCCTCAACCGCCTCGCCTCGACGATGGAACAGCGAATGGACTCGATCGATTGGGGCCCCCTCGAGTCCGCAGGCTTGACGCGGTACCAGGGTGTGATCCTCGCCTCGCTGATCGAGTCCGAGGTCCGGGTGGCCGATGAGCGTCCGATCGTGTCGAGCGTTCTCCGAAACCGCATCGCCGACGGCCAGCGGCTCGAGATCGACGCCACCGTGCTCTACGGGCTGGACACGCGCGACCCCGCCTTGTTCAACAACGAGTCGGACTCCCCGTACAACACGTATCGCGTCGATGGTCTGCCGCCGACGCCCATCTCGGCACCCGGGCTGGCGAGCTTGCAGGCCGCCGCTCAGCCCGCCGAGACCGACTTCCGCTACTACGTGCTCGCCGACGAGAACGGAGCGCATGCCTTCGCCGTCACCTTCGATGAGCATCTCGCCAACGTCGATCGGGCTCGCGCCGCCGGCCTGCTCGGCGGATGAGCAGACGTTACGAACTGGCGGTTCTCGGAAGCCCGGTGAGCCACTCTCGGTCTCCGGTGATGCACCGGGCCGGGCTGGCCGCCGTCGGTCTTGCCGGTAGCTACGTGGCGATCGAGGTCGACGAGGTGGGTATGACGGTGCAGGCGGGGCGGCTCCGGCGCTCCGAGCTCCACGGCGCAAACATCACGATGCCTCACAAGCGCACCGCCGCCCGGCTGGCCGATGTCCTGACGACGACGGCGGCGCGGGCCGGTGCGGTCAACACCTGGTTCATGGTCGGCGACGAATTGGTCGGCGAGTCCACCGACGTGCACGGCGTTCGTGAGGTCTTCTCTCGACGAGCACTGCCAACCGAGTCGATCCTCGTTCTGGGCAGCGGAGGCGCCGCCGCGGCGGCACTCGTCGCATGCGCCGGCCACCGGATCGCCATCTCGGCGCGATCGGCTCGCAAGGCGGCTGCGCTTCTGGAGCGGACCGGCGTCGATGCGCGCCTCATCGATTGGGGCATCGGACTGACAGGTGCGACGGTGGTGAACGCGACCCCGATCGGGATGCACGGTGACGCGCTTCCCGAACCCGTGATCTCCCAGGCTGCGGCGATGTTCGACATGACGTACGGAGACGTTCCCTCACCTGCGCTGTCGGCGA
Source organism: bacterium (assembly GCA_024641285.1). Taxonomy (GTDB): domain Bacteria; phylum Actinomycetota; class Acidimicrobiia; order Spongiisociales; family ZC4RG35; genus JAHEDH01. The sequence continues at coordinate 52,179 of JAHEDH010000002.1, forward strand.
CGCAGGCCGAAGGCCGGCCGATCGCCGATGGCATCGATCTCCTCGCCGCCCAGGCAGAAGAGAGTTTCCGCATCTGGACTGGCGTGCAGCCCCCGGACGGGCTGTTCGAGACGGTTGCGAGAAACGTCTCAAGACCCCCTCCCACACCACCGATTCAAGAGGAGTCCGAGTAACAGGAGTTGCCATGTCCCTCACAGGGAACCTCGAGATCTTCCCGATGCCGGAAGTTCTCCGTCTGCTTTCGAGATCGAAGAAGACCGGCTGCCTGACCGTGGACGCCGTCGAGACGCAAGGCCGCGTCTACCTCGCCGGCGGCTCGATCACGTTCGCCAACACGGAGTCCGATGACGCCATCCGCCGTTCGCTCATCAACGGCGGACTTGTGACCGACGAGTCGCTGCGAGCGGCGAACGGCTCGATCCCCGATGCCCTCGTCGAAGGCGTGGACGCCGGGTCGATCACCGATTTCGTGCGCGAGCAGGTCGTCGAGAGCCTCTACCGGATCCGCAAGCCGGGGCACGGCGACTTCGAGTTCACCGTCGACCTGGCCCCGACCTACTTCACCGGTCAGCAGTTCGACGCCGAGGTGGCCGTGGCCGAGTCCGAGCGACGCGCCGCGGAGTGGGCCGACATCCTCGGGTCGATCGACAATTTGGACGCCCCGGTCAAGATGGTCCGTGAGCTCCCCGACGACAACAGCGTCACGATCGCCGCTCCCACCTGGAAGGTGCTGGCGTCGCTCGAGGGCGGAACCAGCGTCCGCGAACTGGCCTATCGAACCGGGATGAGCGAGTTCCGGGCGGCACGCGAGCTGGCCGGACTGGTTCGAAGCGAGCTCGTGGCGGTCGTCGACCACCTCCCCACCTTCGATTCGGGCTACCAGGCTCCGGTGGTCGAGCGCCGGGCTGCTCCGGTCATCGAGGAGTCTCCGGTCGAAGAGCCTGAGGCGACGAGTCCGGAGCCCCCGGTCGACGACTTCGAATCGTTCTTCGACACCACGCCGGTCGAGCAGCCCCAGCAGGACGAGACGCCGGCGGAGGCCGCCGACGAGACTCCAGATGTGTGGGGAACCTCGCCATGGGACACGCCAGAGCAGGAACCGGCCCGGGAACCGGCTGCAGAAACCAACGGGTGGTTCGACGACGCGCCAGCGGGCGAAGAGGCCACCGCAAAACCGGCTACCGAGGCCGAAGAACCGCAGCAAGAGCCCGAGAAGGCTCCCGCATCGGATGGCGGCTGGTGGGCCAGTGCCATGGACACTCCCGAGGAGAAGTCGGACGGTCCTTCCGATCCCGACAGCTTCCTCGAGAGCGTGTTCTCTCAGTTGAGCGACGATGGCGAGCAGACCGAGTCCACCGAGGACGAGACCGGTTTCTCGATGGGGCTGCTCCGTCGCCGTCGGATGGGCACCGCTGCCCGGGACATCTCCGAAGGCTGAACCTGATCGACCACCTCGGACCAAGGAACGCCCCTGTCACTCCGGCGGGGGCGTTTCGCTTGACTCGACTCGGCGAGATCGGTGTGAGCGGGCGGTCGTCAGAACTGCCACGACCCGCCGCTAGCGTCGCAGCGCTGTGATCGTTCTCCTCATCGTTGCGGTCGGCCTCGGTGCGATCGTCGGACCGGTGCTGCACCGCATCGCCATCGCCACATCTACGCGAACCCCGATCGCCACGCCTTACGGGCGATGTCTCGAGTGCGGCTCCACGCGTCGCTGGCCCTATGTGCCGTGTGAGAACGGCCATCCGGGCTCGGTCAGGGAGCGGTGGTGGTCCCTGGCCTATGTCACGGTGTTCGTGGCGACCGTCCTGGTGACCGGGGTCGCCAGTGAGGTCACCGCCTATCTGGTGTTCGCCGGCGTGACGCTGACGCTCGTGATCACCGACATCGATGAGAAGCTGATTCCGAACAAGGTGCTGTTCCCGGGCGGAGCGGCGGCGATCGTCCTCCTGGTGATCGAGGCGGCGGTGAGCGGACGACTGGACCGGGTCGGGCCATCGTTCCTGGCCGGCGCCGGTTACTACCTGGTGTTCTTCGGAGTGCACCTGCTCAACCGGGAGGGCTTTGGTATGGGCGACGTGAAGCTGGCCTTCCTCCTCGGTTACTTCGCGATGTTCGATTCGCTCCGCATCTTCTTGTTGGCGGTCTTCTTCACCGGGTTCATCGGCGGCCTTCCGGCGATCGCGCTCCTCCTGACGAGGCGCGTCGGACCGAAGTACGCCCTCCCGTACGGCCCGGCGATGGTGTTGGGAGCGTGGGCGGCGATCGCCTTCGGTGAGCCGTTCCTCGGCTGGTATCTCGCTCGGTAACCTCCTGGCGATGTTCCGATACCTCACAGCCGGCGAGTCGCACGGGCCCGCGCTCGTGGCGGTCGCCGAGGGCCTCCCTGCCGGCTTGCGCGTCGATCGTGGAGAGCTCGGTGGGGAGCTGGCGCGGCGACGCCTCGGATTCGGTCGGGGCGGCCGGATGAAGCTGGAACGCGACGAGATCGAGTTCCTCGGGGGAGTCCGCCACGGAATCAGCATCGGGTCGCCGATCGCGATCATGGTGCGCAACACGGAATTCGAGGAGAAGTGGTCCGAGGAGATGAACCCCTATTCGGGCTCACCGATCAAGCCGCTCACGACGCCCCGGCCGGGGCATGCGGACCTCGTCGGCATGATGAAATACGACCTCAAGGATGCCCGCAACATCCTCGAACGGGCCTCCGCCCGGGAGACCGCGGCGAGGACGGTGATCGGCTATCTCTCGAAGGTGTTCCTGGCGGCAGTCGGTGTCGATGTCCTCAGCCACGTGGTCGGGATCGGATCGGCGGTGACGACGCGAGCAGCAGTCCCGACGCCGGCCGATCTCGAGCGCATCGATGGCTCACCGGTGCGGGCATTCGATCCTGAGATCGAACGGCGGATGATCGCAGAGATCGAGGCAGCGCGGGCAGATCGAGACACGCTGGGTGGAGTCGTCGAGGTGGTCGTCCACGGTCTCGTCCCCGGGATCGGCAGCCACGTGCATGGTGATCGCCGACTCGACGCCCGCCTCGCCGAGGCGCTGATGTCGATTCAGGCCATGAAAGGCGTCGAGATCGGAGACGGATTCGAAACCGCCCGTCGGCGAGGCTCCGAGGCACACGACGAGATCTTTCGATCCGACGACGGCTACGGGCGAGAGACCAACCGGGCGGGCGGCACCGAAGGCGGGATGTCGATCGGCGACGTGCTCAGGGTCCGGGTGGCGATGAAGCCGATCTCGACGGTTCCCAAGTCGCTGCAGACCGTCGATGTCTCTTCTGGACAGCCGGAACGAGCCTTCTATGAGCGATCCGATGTCGTGGCGGTGCCCGCCGCAGGAGTGGTCGCCGAGCAGATGGTCGCCATCGTCCTCGTTCAGGAGATCCAGCGGAAGTTCGGTGGCGACACCATCACCGACGTCGTCGACGCCTGGGACAGCTATCGGCGTCGCATCGAACGGTTCTGATGAGCGAGCGACTGTGGCTCGTCGGCATGATGGGCGCCGGAAAGTCGACCGTCGGCAGCGATGTCGCGTCACAACACGAGGTGGACTTCCACGACACCGATCTGCTCATCGAGGACCGGGCCGGCATGAGCGTCCGCGAACTGTTCGAGACGGTCGGCGTCGTTGCGTTCCGCGATCTCGAACATCAGGCGATCGAGACCGCCTCCACACTCACCGGAGTCATCGCCACCGGGGGAGGCGCCGTCCTCGATCCCGCTTCACGGCGCCTCATGAGGGACTCGGGTGTCGTCGTCTATCTCAGGGCAAGTCCATCCACACTCGCTCGACGCGTCCACGGCGGCACGGCCCGTCCGCTGCTCGACGGCAAGGATGCCAGCGAGACTCTCGCCGGCATCCTCGAGGAACGCGACCCGCACTATCGGGCGACCGCCCATCATGTCGTCGGCACGAACGGGAGACGTCGTCGTCAGGTGGTCGAGGAGGTGATCCGGCTGTGGACAGATACGTGATCGCACCCGACGCCGAGGTCCTCGTCGGGAGGAATCTCGGCCTTCGCCTGCCAGAGCGCTCGAGCCGAGAGCGCGTCGTCGTCCTCACCCAACCTGGCGAGCCGCACCGGGTTGCCGAGGCGTTCGTCGGTGAGATGAGCGGGCTCGAAGTGATGGTGATCGAGTTGCCCGACCGGGAGCTCGCCAAGGAACTGGCCGTGGTCGGCGACACGTACGACCGCTTGGCCGACTTCAACCTCGGCCGCCACGACACCGTGGTCGGTGTGGGAGGGGGAGCGCTCACCGACGTCGCAGGCTTCGTGGCCGCAACGTGGCTGCGAGGCGTCGAATCCGTGCTCATCCCGACGACACTGCTCGGCGCCGTCGATGCCTCGATCGGCGGCAAGGCGGGGATCAACCGTCGCGGGAAGAACCTGGTCGGCGCGTTCTGGCATCCCAGTCGGGTGATCGTCGATCTCGACACCCTCGATCGAATCCCCGAGGCGCTCAAATTGGAGGGGGCGGCCGAGATCATCAAAGCAGGGCTGATCCGCGACCCGGCGATCGTCCAGGCGTACGCCACGCATGGTCTCGGTGCTCCGCTCGACGAGGTCGTGCCCCGCGCCGTCGCAGTCAAGGCGGGGATCGTCGCCGAGGACTTCCGTGAGGCCGGCGACCGGGCGCTGCTCAATCTCGGCCACACGCTCGGCCACGCCATCGAAATCCTCGCGCCCATGCCCCATGGGTTCGCCGTGTCGGTGGGCATGGTCGCAGCCGGGCTGGTGTCTTCGGCGCGGTTCGGGTTCGACGCGGCGTGGCTCACCGACCTGTTGTTCACCGTCGGGCTCCCGGTGGCGGCTTCCGGGATCTCCGGAACGGCGGCGCTGGAGCTCGTGCAACGCGACAAGAAGCGGACGGCCGAGGGCATCAGGATGGTGCTCTTGCGATCGATCGGTGACCCTGTCATCGAGACGGTGTCGCTCGACGAGGTCGGCGCGGGACTGGCGGCCATCGGGGCGGCGTGATCACCGAGGTACGCTGGTGGCGCCCACCCCTACAGAGGATTCACTGCAATGGTCTCCACCAACGACGCCCGGCCAGGCATGGCGCTCGACCTCCCCGAAGGCCTGTTTTCGATCGTCACGTCTGAGCATGTCAAGCCAGGCAAGGGCAGGGCGTTCGTCAGGATGAAGCTCAAGAACGTCGAGACCGGTCAGGTGGTCGACAAGACCTTCCGGGCCGGCGAGGACGTGCAACAGGCCATCATCGAGCGGCGGGACCACCAGTTCCTGTATCGCGACGACATGGGGTACCACTTCATGAACCTCGACGACTACAGCCAGATCCCGCTGTCGGAATCCGATGTGGGCGATGCCGCTCCGTATCTGCTCGAAGGGGCCACGGTGTCGGTGACGTCGTACCAGGGGACCCCGATCGGTGTCGACCTGCCCGCCTCCGTCGAGATGGAGGTGACCTACGCCGAGCCTGCGGTCAAGGGCAACACCGTGTCCGGCGCGACCAAGCCCGTGACGCTCGAAACGGGGCTCGAGGTGCAGGTGCCCCTGTTCGTCGAGACGGGCGATCGAATCAAGGTCGACACCCGTAGCGGCGAATACCTCACCAGGGCGTGACGGCCGATACGCCCGAGCCTCGGGAACGGGCGTTCATGGCGCTGTACCGAGCCGATCAGCTGAGGATCGACACCGTCGAGGGACTCACCGGCAGAGCGGAGCGTCTCGCCCTCGGAACCATTCGCCATCTCGGCGAGATCGATCGGCTGATCGATGGCGCAGCCCAGCATTGGACGGTCGATCGAATGCCGGCGGTCGATCGCGCTCTCCTCAGGCTCGCTACCTACGAACTCGCGCATGAGCCCGACACGCCAACCGCGGTGATCCTCAACGAGACGGTCCAGATCGCCAAGGAGTATTCGACCGAGAACAGCGGCCGATTCATCAACGGCGTCCTCGCAACGATCGCCGATCGTGTGCGGACGAGTCGAGATCCCGGCGCCTGAGGTGCTGTCGGCTCTCGGCGATCGGCTGTCACGCATCGATCGCCGATAGCTGACCGCACTGTTGTCGCGAGTACTGCAAAGTCGGAGAGCTCGGTAGCCTCTCGGGCATGGTTGATCGAGTGTTGGTGGCCGAGCCGCGCGGGTTCTGCGCAGGTGTCGAGATGGCGATCAAGGCGCTCACCTGGATGGTCCGGATCTTCGACGGGCCGGTCTACTGCTATCACGAGATCGTTCACAACGAGTGGGTGGTCAAGGCATTCGAACGGGTCGGTGTCGTCTTCGTCGACCATATCGACCAGGTGCCCGAGGGCGCTCCGGTCATGCTGTCTGCCCACGGGTCGGCGCCCGAAGTCGTCGCAGGTGCCCAGGATCGGGCGGCGATCGTCATCGACGCGGTCTGCCCGCTCGTCACCAAAGTGCACCATGAGGTGAAGCGGATGGCCGAAAAGGGCTTCGACATCCTCTACATCGGGCACGAGGGCCACGATGAGGCGGTCGGGACGGTTGCCGAGGCGCCCGAGTCGATCACGCTGATCGAACCGGAACTCGGGCTCGGAGCATTCGAGCCCAGCGATCCCGAGAAGGTCGCCCTCCTCGCCCAGACGACCCTCGGGGTGTACGAGTGGCAGGAGGTCATGGACTCGGCTCAGACCCGCTACCCGGACCTCTGGACCGCCCGGCGTAGCGACCTCTGCTACGCGACGACCAATCGCCAGTCGGCCGTCCAGGCGCTGGTCGAGCACGCCGATCTCATCCTCGTCGTCGGCTCCGAGAACTCGTCGAACACCCAGGCGCTGGTGCGGGTCGCCCTCGAGCACGGGGTGCCGGCACATCGGATCGACTCTGCAGACCGGATCCGGGACGACTGGCTGGAAGGGATCTCGGTAGTCGGTCTCACGGCCGGCGCCTCTGCACCCGACCACCTCGTCCAGGCTGTGATCGACAGGCTCGACCCGACGCTCGGATTCGAGTTGTTCTCGGTGACCGAGGAGGAGGAGTATTTCCCACTGCCTCCTCAGTTGCGCAATTTCGTCGGCGTGCTCCAGGCGATGATCGAGGCATCGGTCACCGCCCGCCCCGCCAGGGAGCCGGGGCTGATCGAGACCGACCGCTCCTGGACTGCCACCGAAGCTCTCGACATTCTGTGACACCCGCGCCGCAACGAGCTCACCGGGCCCGCAACCGTTTTGATCCCGCCCGCCGGCACGAGCTCCCGGCCATCCTCGCCCGTTCGTGCACATGGTTCTGCCCGGTATGCGCCTGCGGTGGCCACATCGTGCGTTGAGCCCATTCGAAGGCTGCCAGTAGCCGGAAGCTGAGAGCCGGGAGCCGATAGCCGGGAGCCGATAGCGTCGGCGACGAAGGAGCCGATACGCTTTCGCACATGCTTCCCATCGTCGCCGTCGTCGGCCGCCCGAACGTCGGCAAGTCAACGCTCGTCAACCGCATCGTGGGTGGGCGGCCCGCAGTCACCGAGGAGATGCCCGGTGTCACTCGCGACCGGCGCGAGTTTCGCGCCGAGTGGATCGGCCGCGAGTTCCTTCTCGTCGACACCGGCGGCTGGGAGCTCAAGCCGGGGGAGCCGATCGTCTCGGAGATCCGCCAGCAGGCCGAGGCGGCGCTGGCGACGGCAGACGTGATCGTCTACGTGACCGACGCCACCGCAGGGGTCAGCGACGACGACGCCGGTGTCATCAAGATGCTGCGTTCCGCCGATGCGCCGATCGTGTTCGCTGCCAACAAGATCGATGACGGGGGCAAAGACCGACTCATCGACGACCTGTGGGCGCTGGGGATCGGCGAGCCATTCCCGGTGTCGGCGTTCCACGGGCGAGGCATGGGCGACCTGCTCGACCGGATCGTCGAGCTCCTACCCGAATCCGAGGAGCATCCGCCCGAGGACGATCTTCCTCGACTCGCCATCATCGGGCGACCGAACGTCGGCAAGTCGACACTGCTGAACCACCTCCTCGGCGAGAACCGGGTCATCGTGTCGGACGTGCCCGGGACGACTCGGGATCCGATCGACACCGTCGTCGAGCTCGAGGGGGAGACCTACCGCCTCATCGACACGGCGGGGATCCGCCGCAAGCCGCGGATCACCGAAGACGCCGACTTCTACTCGGTGCTCCGGGCCCGGGAGGTGCTGGCCGGAGCCGATGTCGCGCTGCTCGTCATCGATGCGATCGATGGCGTCACCCACCAGGATCAGCGGATCGCCGCGGAGGTCGTCGAGGCAGGAGCGTCCCTCGTCATCATCCTCAACAAGTGGGATCTCATCGACGACGAGGCGCGAGACATCATGGAGCGGTCGCTCGGAGATCGGTTCGGGTTCGTGTCGTGGGCGCCTGTCATCCGGATCTCTGCGCTCACCGGGGCGCGGACCAAGCGGATTCCGGGAGCGATCCGCTACGTGCTCGAGACCCGGCAGAACCGGATCGGCACCGGTGAGCTCAACCGGCTCGTTCGCGAATGGACCGGAGCCCATCCGCCACCCGTTCGGAAGGGGCGCCGGCCGCGAATCCTCTACGCCGTGCAGGGCGGCGTCGGCCCACCCACGTTCATCATGTTCGTCGGTGGCGGCGATCTCGGGCCGGACTATCTCCGCTTCATCGAGGGTCGGCTCCGCAACGAGCTCGACTTCACCGGCGCACCCGTCAGGGTGATCGCCCGCCGTCGGGAGCGGGCACCGGCATGAGCGAGGATTCGCCGTTCCTCCCCGAGGAGGAGAGCGAGCCCGAAGACCTCCCGACGCCTTGGGGGTTCCGCATCACCCTGGTGGCAGCGGCGATCTACCTGCTCTACCGGTTCGGGCAAGGCGTCGTCTGGGTGTTCGAGCGGTTCTCCTGACGAGCGTGCCCCGAGCCGTGCGCCGGCCGCAAGTGGTTCTGCTCGCTCCTCGCTGAACGCCGACCTTCGCTGGGACCCGCGCCGGCGCCGCTAGCATGGACCACCCACGGGCTGTGGCGCAGCTTGGTAGCGCGCTTGACTGGGGGTCAAGAGGTCGGGAGTTCAAGTCTCCCCAGCCCGACGAGTGAACGCTCTCCCTGTTGGGGGAGCGTTTGCCGTTTGGTACCACTGTTGCATGCCATGTTCCCGAATCGACCCGGCATCCGAGCGGTGACGAGTGAGTTGCCGCCCCGTGTGGCGTTGGGCGGAGAGCAGCAAGTTGCACCTCGGAACCATCAATGTCGCCCACGCAGCCGGTCGCATTGTCGCACGTGCCGGCCGATCTTCGGCAATCTGTCCGGTCACATCCCGTTTCACAGTGCAAGTGGTCGGAGACCTGCCCGTGGAGATGAATTTGAGCGTATGTTGCACGGACTGTACGGGGGTCCCTACACTTCCGCCGTCGGTAGGCCACAGCCAGTGGTCGGGCCGTTACGTAAGGGAGGACCAAATGGAGGACCAACTGGTGACAACCACCCCTACCCGCTGGCGCTGGCTCGCGCTGTTCCTCGTGATGGCGCTCGTCGCTGCCGCGTGTTCCTCGGAGACGACCGATACCACTGCTGCTGACAGCGGTGGCGATTCGGGCACCACCGAGACCACGGCTGCCGACGACACCCCCACGACGGAAGCAGACGCGCCTTCAGCCGACGGTTTCACATACTCCGTCGCGATCTTCAGTGATCCGACGACCGACAACCCATGGGCCGCGATCGACACCGAGAACGACGTGTGGACCAACTACGTGAACCCTGCGATGGGCGCGCTCTACACCTATCAGCCGCCGACCTACACGGTCGTGCCGTTGCTGGCCGCGGATGCCTCGCCACCGTCGATCGAAGCCGATGGCGACAACTACTCGGTCACCGTGAATCTCCGTAGCGATGTCACGTGGTCCGATGGTGTTCCCATGACCGCCAATGACGTCGTGTTCACCGTCGAGACCGTGCAGAAGTACGGCGGCCTCGGTGGCAACTTCCCGTCGCAGTGGCCCCTCGCCACCGATCCGGTCGAGGACGATCCTGCAACTGAGGAAGACGAGACGGCTCCTGCCGGAAACGGAATCCTGTCCGCAGAAGCGATCGACGACCAAACGGTCAAGATCACCTTCAACTTCGAAGCCGGACTCGCCGTGTGGCCGTTCAGCGTCGGTGTTGCCCCCGTCTATCCCGCGCATGTCTGGGGACCGATCGTCGACGAGAACGATTCCTTCGAGGGTCTGTACTCGGCTTCCGGTCTCGGCCAGGCCAACGCCACCGGATTCGTCTCCGCAGAGCGTGAGCCGGGTGCTTTCTGGCGCAACGAGCGGATCGACGACTTCTGGGACTCTGGATCGAACTACAAGGTCTATGACAACGGTGCCGTCGAATACATCGACAAGACCGGCCAGTCCTTCATCTTCGGCGGAGACGCCGGAGGCGAGGTCGTTGCCGACTACACCGAGGGTCCGTTTGCGATCGAGACCGTGTACTCGCTGTACTCGGACCAGAACTCGGCCGTGCTGGCGCTGACCGACGGTGAAGTCGACTTCCTGCTGAACCCGCTGGGTCTGCAGCGCGGTCTTCAGAACCTCGTGCTCTCCGAGCCGGACCTCAACGTCATCGTGAACGAGCAGAACGGTTTCCGTTACCTGGCGTTCAACACCCGTAAGTTCCCGATGAGCGAGAAGTCGTTCCGTCAGGCACTCGCCTGCCGTATCGACAAGGACTTCATGGCGAAC
>JAHEDH010000171.1 GCA_024641285.1 bacterium
TTCCTCCTCGTGTTCCCCGCTCCTGAGGCGGTCAGCTGGTGGGCGTCGGCTTGTGGAGCGTGGGCTCGTGCGACCTTACCGCAATCGTTTGTGGCGGATCGTCCGCAGCCGTGTTTTTGCTCCAGGTCCTGACCGGGAGAGCCACACCGGACTCTCAGTCGTCCGTGCTCCAGTCATGGACGAAGAGCGTGCCGTGCCGGGGTGTGGGCTTGGGGGCTTGGGCCTCGATCCAGCGAACGGGCACGTCACCAGAGTTGGTGAAGCCGTGGGTGGCGCCGACGCCTGCGAACACCAGGTCGCCTGCGGAGACCTTGCACGCTTCGCCCCCGACCAGCCCATCGGCGGCTCCGTGGGTGAAGTAGTAGAGCTCCTCGTACGGGTGGAAGTGCTCCTTCGCCGAGAACACGTCTGCCGGCTCGAACTGCACGATGAAGAGCGTGTGGTGCTCTGCGCCCAGGAACTCGTCGACCATCATCCGGATCGAGACGTCGTTGATGCCGTAGCCGCGGTATCCGGGCATGGCGATCGGGCCGGGAGGCGGAATCTGCGTGTCGTCGAAGTGGCCCACGTACCGCTGGTTCGACGCTTTGGCATCCACGGCGGGGCCACTCGTGGCCGGATCGAAGCCCGCTACGAGACGTGACACGACGGTCCGTCCGTCCGTTCGCGGGGCAGGAGCGCGAACCCGCAACCACTCGGCGGGCTCGGCGAACGGGTTCGACCATGCGTGTGGCACACCGAGCGGGGCGAAGCCGAAGTCGCCCTCCGCCAGTTCGTACGACCTGTCTGCGATGGTGACCACGACTCGGCCCGAGAGCACGAAGAACGACTCCTCGAACGGGTGCTCGTGTCCGGGGATCCGACCGCCGCCGGCGAGGAGCGACGTGGCCGCCGAAAGGTGCATGGCCCCTTGTTCGGTGCCGAGAACCTTCGAGACGCTCAGGCCGTCGGCGTCGATCTCCGGGGTCTCGGGTGCGGCATCGCCGCTCCTTACGATCGCCTGTGGTGACATGGCCGGACCTCCGAGGCTCGCCTTCTAGCCTGCGAGTATGGTCCGCTCTGTGCCGGTTGGGGTTCGAGGAGGAGCGACATGAGTTGGCGTCGTGATGGTCGCCATCCCGGAAGCGAGTCGAGAGCATCGGCCGCGGCTCGACGCCCGTAGCAGTCCAGCCGATCCTGAGCCCACCGGCGGGACGCCCCAGGCTCGGGACTTCCTGAGCACGTCGACCGCGCTCGCGCCTCCGTTGCCGAGCCGGCGCCGGGGCCTCGTGACGGCCGACCGGGGGCGTCACCGCCTCGGGGCGCGGTATCGTCACGGATTGTCCCAACACGAGGGAGTTCACGATGTCGAGAGTCGCGCGCACGGGTCGGGCCGTCGTCACCCGATTCCCTCTCCGAACCGATCGGATCTGGCGCGGCTCGTGGTGACGGTTCGCCTGCCCCAAGCAATCCGCCGGTACACGAGGGATCGGGAAGTTCTCGAACTCGAGGGTTCGACCGTGCGGGAGGTGCTGGATGCACTCGTCGCCGCTCATCCCGACACCCGCATCCGCTTGTTCGACGACGATGGACGGCTGCGAGGCCACCTGCACGTGTTCGTTCGTGAGACCGAAATGCCGGCGGATGAACTGGACACCACGACGGTGGGGCCGGGTGACGAGATCGACGTGCTGGTGGCGATTGCGGGCGGCTCAGACGACGTGCGGATGCGTGGCTTTCGTGAGCGGTCCACCGTCGAAGCTGCACTGGCCGCCGCCCTCAACGGCGTCGAGCCATTGGAGCCAGAGGCGGTTTCGGTCACCGAGTCCGCCGGCCGGGTGCTGGCCTCCGATGTGGTGAGCGAGGTCGCGGTGCCGCCGTTTCGACGCGCCACGATGGACGGGTACGCCGTGCGGGCCGAGGACACCTACGGGGCCTCGACGTACGAGCCGGTGGTGCTGGAGATCTCCGGTCAGTCGATGCCGGGCGCCGGCCTGGATGGATCGGTGGGTAGGAGCCAGGCCGTCCGCATCATGACCGGGGCACCTGTGCCCGACGACGCCGACGCAGTTGTGCGGGCCGAGGACGCCGATGAGATCGACGGGAGGCTCTCCGTACGAGCCGGCGTGGCGCCGGGCCGCAATGTCGGACGCGTCGGCGAGGACATCGACCCGGGCACAGTCGTGCTCGCCAAGGGGCGACGCCTGCTTCCACAGGACGTGGGGTTGCTGTCGTCGATCGGTCACGACCCGGTCCCGGTGCACCGACGCCCGCTCGTGCGGATCGTCGTCTCCGGCGACGAACTGCTGGCGCCGGGCAACAGGCCATCCGGTTCGAGGATCGTCGACTCGAACTCACCGATGCTGTCCGCGCTGATCGAGCGCGACGGCGGCGTTCCCGAGGTGGTTCGTCTCCTCGACGACGCCGACCGAATGCGGGAAACGCTGGCCGCCCCCGGCGCCGACGTCATCGTCACGGCCGGCGCCGCCTCGGTTGGGACCGAGGACCGGGTTCCGCTGGTGGTGGCGGAACTGGGCGAGATGACGGTGCATGGGGTGGCGATGCGTCCCTCCTCGCCCAGCGGGGTGGGACGGATCGACAGCAAGCCGGTGCTGGTGCTGCCCGGCAACCCGGTGTCATGTCTGGTGGCCTACGACTTCTTCGCCGGTCCGGTGATCCGCACCCTGGCCGGATTGCCGCCCGCCTGGCCGTACCGGGTGGTCCAACTGCCGCTCCGCACCCGCATCGTCTCGCAGATCGGACGCACCGATTACGTCCGAGTGGCGGTGCGCGACGGGATGGTCGATCCGCTGGCGGTGTCGGGCGCATCCGTGCTGTCTTCGGTGACGCGGGCTACCGGGTTCGTGATCGCTCCGGCTGGTCTCGAGGGGTATCCGGAGGGAACCGAGGTCGAGGTCCACCTGTACGACGCCGGAGCCCTCCGATGAAACAGCGACAGTTCCTGGACGTCCTCGACGAGGTCGAGGCCCACCGCCGGTTCGACGAGGCGTGCGCGCATCTGGAGCCGCGGGTCGAGCAGGTGACGCTCGATGTCGCCCTGCATCGGGTGTTGGCCGCCGACGTCACCGCTGCGGTGGACGTACCGGCTTTCGATCGCTCCAACATGGACGGGTTCGCCGTGCGGGCCGTAGACACCTTCGGGGCGGAGGAGTTGGAGCCGGTGGCGCTGGCGGTCGCCGATCTGGCGCTGGCCGCGGGTCACGCCCCACCCGCAGGGTTCGAGGTGACGCCAGGCACGGCTGTGCCGATCGCCACTGGCGGAGTGATTCCCCGAGGCGCCGACGCCGTGGTGATGGTGGAGTACACCGAACCTCACTCGGAAGGAATCCGCGTATCGAGGCCTGCCGTCCCCGGCGGCAACATCAGCTTCGCCGGATCGGACATCGGCCGCGGCGAGGTGGTGATGCGCCGCGGCTCCAGGCTCACCGCCCGGGAGACGACCGTCCTTGCCTCGGTGGGGGTGGACCGGGTCGAGGTGGTGGTTCGACCCCGGGTCGCCGTCGTTTCGACCGGCGACGAGATCGTCCCTCCGGGTCGGACGCTCGCCGCCGGTCAGGTGTACGACTCGAACCAGCGGATGCTCCTCGACTCCGTTGCCGAGTTGGGGTGCGAGCCGGTCGCGTGCGGGATCGTCCCGGACGATGAGCGCCTCCTCGACGCCACCGTCGCCCCGCTTGTTTCGGGGCCCGACGGGGTCGACGTGGTATTGCTCTCGGGCGGCACGTCGAAGGGCGAGGGCGACATCAACGCCACGATGGTCCACCTCTTGGCGAGCCGGTTCCCCGACTCGCCGGGGGTGGTGGTGCACGGGGTCGCGCTCAAACCGGGCAAGCCGATCCTGCTGGCGGTGATCGACGGTACGCCGGTCGTCGTGCTGCCAGGGTTCCCCACGTCGGCGGTGTTCACGTTCCACGAATTCGTCGCCCCGTTGCTGCGGCGGCTGGCCGGGCTGGCCGCCGGAGACGTCCGCACCGTCACAGCGGTGGCCCCGCTGCGGATCACCTCCGTCCCGGGTCGGGCCGAGTACACGTTGGTGGATCTGGTGGAGAGCGAGGCGGGCCTGGCCGCGTATCCGCTTGGGGCGGGTTCGGGGAGCGTCACCGCCTTCGCCAGAGCGGACGGCTTCATGCGCATCCCCGCCAACCACGAGTATGTGGAGGACGGATCCGAGGTCGAGGTGCGTTTGATCGACCCGGAGCTCCGTCCCGCGGACCTGGTGGCCATCGGCAGCCACTGCATCGGACTCGACGACGTGCTCGGTCTCGTGGCGGCCGAGGGATTCCGGGTGAAGTCGATTCCGGTGGGCTCGAGCGCCGGTCTGGCGGCCGTCGCCCGCGGCGAGGGCGACGTCGCCGGTGTCCACCTGCTGGACGAGGAGAGCGGCGAGTACAACACGCCGTTCCTGCCGGAAGGGGTTCGCCTGGTCCGGGGCTACGGGCGCCGCCAGGGGATCGTGTTCCGCCACGACGGCCCACTGGCGAGCGTGGTCGAAGACGAGGAGGCGTTCCTGGCAGAGCTCGGTGAGCGGCGAATGATCAACCGCAACCCGGGGAGCGGCACGCGCGTGCTGATCGACCGCCTGCTCGAAGGTACGAAGCCGGAGGGCTACCTGCATCAGGCCAGGACCCACCATGCGGTGGCGGCGGCCGTCGAACAGGGCCGGGCCGACTGGGGCGTGACCCTCGACACCATCGCCGCGCGGGCCGGCCTCGAGTTCCGGTTCGTCGCAGACGAGCGCTACGACGTGGCCGTGCGAGAGGACCGTTGGGATCGCCCCGCGGTCGTGGCGCTGCGGCAGCTATTCGAAGACCCGGCCGTCCGCCGGAGACTCGTAGACCTGGGCTTCACGGACTGACCGAGGTTCCGTCCTCGCCGCCCCAGCGTGCCGTCATGTGGGTCTGAGTCAGGGTTGGATGATGAGGTCGAATACCTGGTCCGTGCAGTTGGCCCATGTCAAAGATCAGGTTCTGGACATCGATTCCGGCTTGCTTCATGCGAGATTCCATGAGCAGTGCATTGTCCGCCCAGTCGACTCGCTGGTCGTCAAATGCTCCCAGAGCGATGAGGTCATCGACAACCGGGGTCGCTGCCTCCCGCAGCCAGATCCACGAGTCGTCGCCTGGCGGGTTCTCAATCGAACGGGTTTCGGCGATCGGGTGCTCTGCCGACCAAGAGCGACTCGCAAATCGGGCGACACGTTCCAGCGTTGCGGATTGAATAACCCATCGAGCGTCGCCTTCGGTTCGGGATCTCCCGATATGAACGCTGGGTCCCATCTTGGGTGATGGAAGAGGAACTGGCTCTCTTCCAGCACCAAACCGACAGGGAGCTCGGTCATCTTCTCGGGGCACGCCTCGTCATTTGCGAGGCCGAGCCCCGTCCACGCTGCCGCCATAGCACCCCGGAGTAGCCGGCAACGGTTGTGGCCTCGGCACCGGCCCCGTAATCGGCCGCGTGTGCCTGCGTCCACCCAACGATGCACACTGTGCGATCCATTCCTCCGTAGACATGAGGCGCTGGATCTCCCGTCCAGGCCTCCGTCTGCGCATCTGCTACAACCGTCACGGCCCCACGCTTGGCGATCGCGCGAGCCGCGGCCGGGTTCACTGGTAGAGGGCGAGGCCAGGATCGGGCTCCGACCCGGCGTGGGAGAACTCCTCGACCTTCGATCCATTACAGTCCTGAACCAGTCCAACGGAGGTAATCGGGAATGCCGGTAGAGACCGAGAACGAGGCGACAGAGTCCGCTTTGAAGCCGCCCACCGCCTTCTCGGTGAACCGGTATC
>JAHEDH010000172.1 GCA_024641285.1 bacterium
GCCGCAAGGCCCTCGTCGTCTTCCATCGAAGCGCCGATTGGTGACCGTGGTGTCGAGCGCAGCTGGTCGAGCTGCAACGGACCTTCGAATCCCGAGACGATGAGGTTGCGATCTTCGCGATCAGCTACGACCCCGTGGACACCCTGTCTCGATTCGCCGAGGCGCACGGAGTCGTCTACCCGTTGCTGTCCGACGTCGGCAGCCGGTTCATCGAGTCCATGGGCCTCTTGAACACCACGATCGCCGAAGAGGTGGCAGCCTTCGGTCTGACGATGGCGAGCAAGCATCGCGGGCTCCCGTACCCCGGCACCTTCTTCCTCGACGAGGACGGGATGATCATCGACAAGCAATTCGAGCGATTTCACCGGATCCGGCCGACCGGCAACACGCTGCTCGCGAGACTGATCGGCGCCGAGGGGGTTGCCCGATCGTCGCTCGCGGCTGCTTCGTCCCCCGGCGTCCAGATCGCGGCATGGCTCGACACCGACGTCGTCTATGCGAACCAGCTTCAGGATCTGCACGTCAGGATCGAGTTGGACGACGACGTCCATCTCTATGTGGAGCCGATCCCCGATGGCTACTCGGCGCTCTCGCTCGAGCTCACCGGCGACGAGGCCCTGCGGCCGCGACCGCATGTGATCGACGGCGGGCGACCGTTCATCGTCGACGGGCTCGATGAGGAGTTCTTCGTGGTCGACGGGACGCTCGAGGCCACGATTCCCTTCGCGGTCCACTCGAACCGGAACACGTCGGGCGATCCTGCCCGAACGGTGGACATCGAGTTGGTCGTCGACTACCAGGCGTGCACGAAATCGGAGTGCTTCGTGCCCGAGACGAGGACGCTGCGATTGTCGCTGACGGAGGTCGGGAATCCGACGTGATGGCCACCCACGTGCAGGAATACCGCTCCCAAAGGATGAACCCGAGACGTCTCGGGTAGCGTGCCGATGATGGCAGGGATCAAGATCGCAGTGCTGGACGATTACCAGGGGGTGGCCGTCGAGTCGGCCGATTGGAGCAGGCTCGATGCCGAGATCGAGGTCTTCTCGGAGTACCTGGGCGCTGCCCAGGTCGTGGCCGATCGTCTCGCCGGCTTCGACGTCGTCGTCGCCATGCGGGAACGAACGCCCTTTCCGCGTGAGCTGTTCGAAGCGCTTCCCGACCTCCAGCTTCTCGTCACCACCGGGATGCGCAACGCAGCCATCGACCTCGCGGCAGCCGAAGCCAACGGTGTGATGGTCTGTGGGACCCCGTCGCCGGGACACGCCACCGCAGAGCTGACGTTCGCGCTCATCCTGGCGCTGTCGAGAGGACTCATCGTCGAGGTCGAGTCGGTCCGCAACGGCGGCTGGCAGGCAGGGCTCGGAAGGGACCTGCGCGGCTCCACCCTCGGGTTGATCGGGTTGGGCCGGCTCGGGAGCCAGGTCGCCGCGTTCGGCAAGGCGTTCAACATGAACGTGATCGCCTGGAGCGAGAACCTCACGTCCGAGCGGACGGCCGAGGTCGGCGTTGAACTGGTCGACAAGGAGGCGCTGTTCGCACACTCGGACTTCGTGTCCGTGCACCTGAAGCTGTCAGATCGCTCGACCGGCCTGATCGGGGCCGATGAGATCGGGCTGATGAAGCCGACGGCGTATCTCGTGAACACGTCACGCGGGCCGATCGTCGATGTCGATGCTCTCCTCGATGCAGTGCAGTCCGGGGCGATCGCTGGCGCCGCCGTCGACGTCCACGATCCCGAACCGCTGCCGGTTGATCATCCGATCCGATCCGAGCCGCGGATCCTTGCCACGCCCCACATCGGGTATGTGACGGCCCAGACCTATCGCATCTTCTATGAAGGCGTGGTCGAGGACATCGAAGCGTGGGTTGCCGGGGCACCTATCCGGGTACTCGCCGGTCAAGTGATGTAGTCCGGGGTTCCGTGGGGCGTCACCGTCTCTCGATACTGGCGAAGCAGATCGGGCATCGACAGGCCGCGGCCCACTGCCAGCGAGCGCACCACCTGGAATAGGAGGAACGGATGGGCACCCAGCGCGTACAGGGTGCCGTAGTCCCACTCGAGGAATGCAGTCCGCTCGTCGTCGGAGAGGTCGAAGCCGGCGAGGAACCGCTCGGGATCGGTGGTGAAGTCCTCGATCGTCTGGTTGGTCTGGTCGATCTCGTACAACGCGATGTCGATCGCTCCACGGCTCACGAGGCCTCCCAGGTGAAGAACGGCTCGTTCCCGAAGCGGCACTCGACCGGTGCGACCTCGTCTGCCGGGCGACCGGCGATCGCTGCCAGCGTGAGGAAGTTGAGGAACTGAAGTGTGAGGTTCCCGGCGGCAGTGAGCCTGTCGAAGGTGCATGCCTCGACAGCGGCATCCAGGCGGGATTGGCCCATCCAGCGTGCCGCCTCTGCATCGAACTCGGGATCGGTCGATCGCCCCGAGAACTGGTTGGGCCCGCCCAGCTCATACGCCATGTGACCGCTGGCGATGACCGCCACCCTGATCCGCTCGGGGTGTTCCCGTATCACGGCACGGATGTGGTGGCCCAGGTCGACGAACCTCTGCGCGGATGGCAGTGGAGGCGCGTTTGTGTTCGTGTGGATCGGGACCACCGGGATGTCCATGTCGGGCCGGAGGTAGAGGAGCGGCACGACGTACGCGTGGTCGAGCACCGGCGCGTTGGAGAACGTGAAATCGAATCCGCCGGAGAGCTGCTCACGTCCCAAGATGGATTCCGCCAGCCGTGGATGGCCCGGCATCTCGACAGCCGGGAGCCCGAAGCTGCGCTCCTCGTTGTCGTGGGTTCCTTGGATGTGGTCTGCCTTGCCGATGGCGAATGCGGGCATGACTCCGTGGTGATACTGGTGGAAATGGTCTGAGGCCACGATCACGAGCGCGTCCGGCCTGGCGGCCTCGAGTTGCGCCCGAGACCGGCGAAAGGCCGCTTTGACCGGAACGAGATCGTCGGGGACCTCACCATCCATCAGATGCCACAACAGGGGTGTGTGCGGAACCCCGAAGCCGCCGACGAACTCAGCCATCGAGCATCCCGAGGCGCACGAGCGATGTCCGCATCGATTCGGTCTCGGAGGAGATGAAGGTCTCGGCATCCGATCCGAGGAGGAGCATGGGAACCCAGGCGTGTCGCACGATCGCATCCTGCCATGGGGGCGCGGTGACTGCACGTGTCAAGAGGAGTTCCAGGTCTCTTCTGTCCGCCGGCGCCAGCCCAGGTGGAGCGACCACGCCCCTCCATGTCGAGCGGGCAGCGTCGACTCCGAGCTCGGTCCAGAGGGGAACTGGAGCGAGCGCCCCTGTGAGTCTGTCCGGTGAGGCGAGCGCCACTGCCCGCACCTGTCCGCGTGCGATCACGTCGAGGGTGCTCGCGGCCGAGACGACCGCGAGATCGGCATCGACGCCCAACGAAGACACGGCCTCTCGTGCCGACCCGAAGGCGGCGACCGGTACGGCCTCGATGGGGACCCCCACATGTGCAGCGACGTCGGCGACCGCCATGTGGTTGATGTTCCCCAGTGCGGTCGCGACAACGACCCGGACAGATCCCGCGCGCAGGCCGGCCAGGAGATCGGATGCCGAGGCGATCACCGAGTCGGCAGCCACGGCGAACGCGAGCGGCTCGGTGCACAACATCGCCAGATGTGTGAGATCCGCCAGACCGGGCTCCTCGGGATCGTGCAGGTGATTCGAGAGGAGCGTCGGCGAACTGACCGACAAGAAGGTCGGATCACCACGACGAGATCGGAGCGTCTCCCAGGCTGCGCCACCACCACGTCCGACCACGTTCGAAACGGTGACCTCGACCGCCGATGAGCTCTCGATCGCCGCAGCCAGGGCGCGTGCCGCACGGTCCTGGCCTCCACCCGGAGGGGTGCCGGCGACCAACTCGATCCGATGGGTCGCGATCTGCATGACGAGCGACGCTACTTGCCGTGCGTGATGCAAGATGGCGATAGCATCGCCGGATGGGAGACACCGAGCAGTCAGAGCTGAAGATCCGATCGGTCGAGGCGCAGCCGCTGTCCATTCCACTTCGCCGCCCGATCTCCAGTTCGCTCGGAACGTACAGGGCGGTCGAGTGTGTCTTGGTGCGGCTCGCCACCGTCGACGGTCCGACCGGTGTCGGGTTCACGATGGGCCTCGGAGGGTCGTGGTCTGCGGCGGTCGCCACCTACATCGACGACGAACTGGCACCGGCGGTGATGGGCAGTGACGTGGCTTCACCAGAGGCCGTGTGGCACCGGATGTGGTCACCGAACAAGGCGAGAATGCGAGCGGGGCTCGGCGTCTGGGCGCTCTCGGCGGTTGACATCGCAGTGTGGGACGTGATCGGCAAGGCTGCCGGCATGGGCATCCACAATCTCCTCGGAGGCTTCCGCGATCCCGTGCCGGTCTATGGGAGTGGTGGCTGGCACGATCTCACCGACACCGAATTGGTCGCGGAGTGCGAGGCGTTCGCCGCTCTCGGGATCACGGCCTACAAGTACAAGATCGGATCCAGCCGAGACGTCGAGCGAACCTCCCTGCTGCGGTCGGCGATGGGCGACGACTTCACGCTCTTGGCCGACGCCAACCAACGCTACGACGTCCGTGGAGCGATCGAAGCTGCGGCGATGCTCGCCGACTACGGAGTCGAGTGGATCGAAGAGCCGGTGCTCGCCGATTCGGTCGACGACCTGGCCGAGGTGGCGGCCCGGTCGGCCGTCCCCACCGCGGCCGGTGAGAACGCATACTTCGGCTGGGGCTTCCGTGAGATCTGCGAGCGCCGCGCCGCGAGCTACCTCCAGCCCGACGTGGCCAGGTGTGGCGGGATCACCGAGTTCAGGCGCATCTCCGCTCTCGCCGACACGTTCCGGCTGTCGTTGTCGAGCCATCTCTGGCACGAGCTGTCGATCTCGCTGGTCGGTGCCGCCCCGAGTGGGTGGGCTGCCGAATACACGGAACTACTGCCCGAAGACACGTTCACCCGCCCGTTCGACGTCGTCGACGGGATGATCGGCGTGCCCGACACGCCCGGCCACGGAGTCGAATTCAACGCCGACGCGATCGAGCGGTGGACGAGGTGACCCCGGTACATTCATCGGCCCCAGCCAGAGAAGGTCCGTGATGCGCATCGCCTCCGTAGAAACGTTCCCGGTCTCGTTGCCGCTGTCGACCCCGGTCAAGATGTCGCACGTCACGATCGCCGAGTCCCACAACGTCGTCTTGAAGGTGACAACCGACGACGGTGTCGTCGGGTGGGGCGAAGGTGTGTCGGCGATGGATGTCACCGGTGAGAACCAGGGGCGTATGCGGGCGGGCATCGACGACCTCGGAGCAAGGATCATCGGTCACGATCCGCTCGCGCGCACGGCGATCTGGCTGAGCCTCAGCCGCACCGTGTATGGCAACGCCACCGCGATCGGCGCCATCGACATCGCTCTCCACGACATCGCCGGCCAGATCCACGGAGTACCGGTCTCAGAGCTCATCGGCGGCGCCGGCCGCCACCGAATTCCTGCCCTCTCGCTGATGGGGAGCGGGAAGACCGAAGCGGATCTCGACACGTTCGAGCAGCGCTACTCGGATGGATACCGCTGGTTCAAGCTCAAGCTCGGGATCGGAAGCGTTGACGATGAGGCCCGGACCATCACCCGAATGGCAGCGGCGCACGACGACACCGTGATCTGCGGTGACACGAATGGTGGATGGAGCGAGCACGATGCTCTGCGGTTCCTCACACAGTTGGACGGCTCAGGAGTGAGATTCGTCGAGCAGCCGGTGC
>JAHEDH010000047.1 GCA_024641285.1 bacterium
CGTGTGCGCGGCGCCAGGCCGGGGTCGGTTGTGTGGCTCCACGACGACACTTCGTCTGCGGCTGCGGCAAAGAAGCGGTCGATTGTCTCGAGCAGCTGCGTGATGACGTCGATTGACACCGCAACGACGTGTAGCCGCTCGGGGTACATGAGGCGACCGCGGAACTCCTCGCGCCCCACGTCGGGCCCGCTGCGGCCTGCCTCGATCATCGACATCGGCCCGCCCTCCTCGAGGTATTCGTCGACGAAGCCGAGCATCTCTTCGAGCATCGCTCGGGCCTGTCGACTCGTCGCCTCCATCGATGCGACGAGTTGGGCCGGGGAGCCCTGGTCGGCGAAGAAGGTGCGCATGATTCCCTCGATCTGAAGGATCGGTTCCTGCGGTTCGGTGGAGAGCCACTCCGCCAGTGCCTTCCGGCCCTCTTTCGTGATCGAGTAGCGCTTGCGCATCCGGCGCCCGACCGGCTCCTCTTCGACGCGTGCCCACCCCAGCTTCACGAGGCGGCCCTGCTCGCGGTACAGATGACCCTCGGAGGTCTGCCACATGAAGCGGAGGCTGCGGCGGACCTGTCGGGTGAGCTCGTAGCTCGTCCACGGCCGGACGGCCAGCATGCCCAGGAGGCCGAACGTGTGTGGCGATGATTTCGTCATGCGCTCAAACTACTCGCAATGTGAGTAGATGCCATGTACCGTGTCGGCAGCGACGATGCCTTGGAGGAGCGATGGGGATGATCGGGAAGCTCAAGTGTCACGTGTTCCACGTGACCGACCTCGAGGTTGGCCAGCGATTCTGGTCAGAGGTGACCGGCATCGAGCCGATCCCGACGGTGTTCCCGGGACGCTCTGCCTACCTCGGCCAGGCCGACCCGTGGCGTCACGAGGTGATCCTGTGGCGGGTCGACGAGCCGAAGGGCGCCGAGACGAACCGCAGCCACGTTGACATCTGGGTGCATGACGTCGACGTCGCGATCGAGCAGATCGTCGACATCGGCGGCAGCCTGAGGCGGCCGCCGACGATCTATCCCCGCCCGCACTCCTACCCCGGGGAACCATCACGCATCGACTGGGCGGTGATGCAGGACCCGTTTGGCAACGAGTTCTGCCTCGTCAGCGTCCTGAGCCCGGACGAGACCCGGGCCGTCGCCGACGCCGGCCGGGCAGGTCCGGGTGACGACGACCACTGGCGCGAGGCCGCCGGCCGCGCCCGCAGGAAGTGGTGGACGAACCATGCCGACAACGACAACCACGACGAAGAGCACAACCATGGGCACACGCATTGACGATCTCCCGATCGAGCTGGATCAGGGTGACCTGCAGACCCGCTACGTCGAACAAGGAGACATGGCGATCCGACACGCGCGGATCCCGGCCGGGACGGACACGGCGCCGGTGCTGGTCGGGCTACCGGGCGAACGCTGTCCCAGCCCCCACTGGGGGATCGTGCTGGAGGGCTCGATCAGGGTGCAACACGCTGATGCCACCGAGGAGACCGCCCACGCCGGCGAGGTGTATCACTGGCCCGCAGGGCACTGCGCCATCGTCGACGAAGACCTTGTTCTTGTCGAGGTCGGACCGTTGGGCCCGATGCGCCGGTTCGGCGAACACGCAAAGCAGGTCTTGGGCCAACAATGAGTCCCCAGGTAGGCGCGCCCGCTGTCGAGCGGAAGTGCGCACGCGGTCGAGGTCAAGGCGATCCAGCTGGTGGTCCGCACGATCGGTCCCGCGTACTTCCGTCGTACCCCGATGTCTCGAAGCTGGACCCTCTTGTCTGTCGCAATTGGCTCCGAAGGTTGTGTTCGAAGCGATGCAGCAGCGGGAGTGGGACTTGCAGTGACTCCGTGCGGCCCGCAGTGATTCGGCTACTCCTCCTCGGAGTCTCCGTCAGTGAACATTGTGGCGTCTGCCCATACTCCGCAATCTCAGGCGGCATCACCGGTGGGCACGTCGAGTACGGTCCATCGGGTCTGGAGTGAGGCATCGAGTTCGATCGTCTGGAGATGATGCAGAGAGACTCGCAGAATTGAACCGGCTTTGACATCGATCAAATCGGATGTGAAGTCACTCCAAGAAGCGGCGTCCTCGATCCTTGCGTGAATGACTGTCCCATCCTGTCGGCGAAACATCCAGCTCCGAGACTCGACGCGAATGGTGTGAAGATTGGGGTCTTCACTGAATGCCTCATCGGTCGCCAGCCCTGACCCTGAAGTGATGGGCGTGTTGTGCCCCACAGGATCGACACCCTCCCGCTAGAAGCGCAAGACCCCACGCCCATCCGAATATTCGGGGGCCGCTGGGAGTTCGAGTCGGATACGGGGGCCATAGGAGATCAGATCGTGATCTGGTCGGGCATCGCTCCCCAATGGTCCTCTCACTCGGCGAGTGACACGCCCCCATAGATCCCGAGCAGGTCGTCGTGTCCGCTGCGTTGCTCGTCGGTGGGTTCGCGTTCGACGACGAAGATGAGGTTGTCGCGCTGCCTCTACACGGCGGAGGTCATATCACCAGGATCTCACGAAGTAGCCCAGGTCGTCGTCGATTCGGGGGCCGGGCGATATCGGTCGTCGTTCTTTGGGTGCTTGTTGTGGTGCGCATGAATTTCTGAGCCGAGCGACTCAGTGGATTGGTGAAGCATCAGTTGTCGATTTCACGCGGGGTCCAATGGCGTACACGGGTGAGTCGGTGCGCCGATCCCGCCAATTCGCGCAGCTCCTAAGAACGACCCGTCTCCGACGGGTCGTCGCAGTCCCGTTACCAGGGGTGTTGCGTTTCTGCCAACACCCCCGTGTGGAGGTTCCGTGTGTCTGATCTCGTGCCATTCTTTCAGCCATCCGTGATTGCGAATCAACATGAATTGGTGAGGAACACCGAGCAGCGGTGCGAAGTGTGAATCATCAACCGAATAGCGGGCGATTCGGCGGAATCGCTTGTCACCACTGGGTTTCGAGAGATTGAGGGACTGATTTCGCAACGATGGGGTCACGGGTTCAAATCCCGTCACTTCCAACGGTCACAACTCAGAATGACCCGGCCTTCAGGCGCCGAATCGCTGTTTCAGGGCTCCGATGTTGAGCGTCCAGCCGACGCCCCAGAGCTTGCTCGACATGATTGGCCCGTCGGGGTTCCAGTAGGTCTCGCGGATGCGCTTGGTGTTCGGCATACGGAAGTCGTAGGGGACGAAATCGGCCACCTTGCCATGCCACGTCCGCTCGGCGGTTGGCTTGCGAAGCTCCGTGATGATGGCGAACGCCCCGATCACCATGAGAGCGAGCCTCCAGAGATTCGCCGGCGTCGAGCGCTTGTTCTTGTCGTTCCTCTTCTCAGCCATGTCTCCGAGGCTACACATCTTCGGTGGGACACGCCGATGGACGAGTGCACCCGGGACGTCAAGTCGGTGCGGCGCTGGTCGGGAGCCCTCGGGTCCTCGTCCGCGTGGCCGGGTGACGACCTAGGCGACGGCCGCCGATAACGTGTCGTCATGCACATTCGGGTCGCCTTTCTCCTCGTCGCCGTCCTGCTCGCAGGTTGCACCCGTACGGCGGACCCTGCGACCACGTCCACGACCGGAGATGCCGGCGTCACGACGACGGCAGCGGAGACGACGACCACTGGGATAGACGCCACCACCACGAGCACGACGGCCGACCGGCCCGACGTCATCCCGCTCGGCATCGACGACCTGGCGCCGAGTCTGAGGACCGAGGTCCTCGAGCTCGTCTCACTGACCCAGGAGCTTCGCGAGCTTTCGTTCCTCGAGCCGCCAGTGATCACCGTGGTCGATGATGACGAGCTCGCCCGCCGAGTCCGCGACTCGATCGAAGAGGAGATCGACGACCTCGATGCCGACCAGGCGCTCTACTCGCTGCTCGGGCTGCTCTCTCCCGACACCGATCTGCTCGCCCTCTACTCGGATCTCTACGGCGAGCAGGTCGCGGGGTTCTACGACGGCGACGAGGGTGAGCTGGTCATCCCGAGCAAC
This sequence comes from bacterium, assembly GCA_024641285.1. Taxonomy (GTDB): domain Bacteria; phylum Actinomycetota; class Acidimicrobiia; order Spongiisociales; family ZC4RG35; genus JAHEDH01. The sequence continues at coordinate 3,976 of JAHEDH010000047.1, forward strand.
GAGTCGCTCAGCCCGCTTCAGAAGTCGACCCTCATCCACGAATTGACCCACGCCCTCACCGACCAGCATTTCGACATGTCGGCGAACTACGAGATGCTCGTCGACGAAGAGCGCTTCGACGAGGCCGCCGCCTATCTCAGCGTGATCGAAGGCGACGCCACGCTCACCGAGATCCTCTACATCCAGAGCCTTCCCGTCGCCGAACAGCAGGCACTGATCTCCGAGTCACTCGAGGCAGACTCGTCCACCTTCGACGCAGTACCCCAATTCATCCAGGATTCGCTCATCTTCCCCTACCAGGAGGGGTTCGCGTTCACGCAGAGACTGTTCGAACTCGGCGGGTTCTTCGAGATCGCCAAGGCCTACTCGAAGCCGCCACTCTCTACCGAACAGATCATCGAACCCCGCGACTTCGGTCGCGACCTTCCCATCGATGTGGCGGCTCCGGTCCAGGCCCTCGAGGGATACGAGCTGGTGTACGACAGCGTCTGGGGGGAGCTCGGCTTCGTCACCATGTTCGATCAGGTTCTGGGCGACGATGCCTCCCAGACGGCATCCGACGGCTGGGGTGGCGATCGCTTCTCGCTGTTCTTCGACGGAACGGATGCGGCCCTCGTCATCAACTATCGCGGCGACTCAGAGCGGGACGCCGAGGAGATGCAGGTGGCGTTGATCGACTACATCCAAGAAGCGATGGCGGTCGGTGGTGCGTCGGAGACCGGCGGATACAAGACGTTCTCAGGCGACGACTACGCAGCTGTGCGGCGTGACGGAGATGCCGTCACGTTCATCGCTGCCGGCGACCCGGCGGTCGGGGCCCTGCTGCTCCGCGGCTGAACAGGGGTCTCGTCGCGGCTCGGGACTGTCGGTATGTTCGCACTGTGAAGTCCGTGGTCGTCGAAGCCTGCGGGCGGGCGTATCGAGCCCAGCGAACGGAAGGATTCCTGGATGCGTTCCTGGGGATACACGCGCGGGACCCGGGAGTCGAGGCTGTGGTCGTGTCGGGCCGCTCGGTGCACGGGTTCAGCCTGCGACAGGCGATGTGGGTGTTCGGCATCGACGACCAGGGCCGTGACATCGGCGGGCGCATGTTGCGGCCGATGCGTGTGGTCCGATTCGCCGGTGCTTCAGCGGTCGTCGAGTTCCCCGAGGGCCTTGTGTGCAGCCGGCATCACAACGTCCACACGGTCCGCCTGGCTCGCTAGCTTCGTCTCGAAGGAGGCCTGACATCACCACGCTCTATCTGTGCGCAACGCCGATCGGAAACCTCGGGGACGTGAGCGAACGGCTCGCCGAAGTCCTCAGGACCGTCGACGTCGTCTACGCAGAGGACACCCGGCGGACCGCGACGCTGCTCCGGTTCGTCGACTCGGACCGGCCGATCCGCAGCTATTTCGTGGGCAACGAGGCGTATCGTGCCACCGAGCTGGTCGAGCGCCTCGAGTCGGGGGAGAGCGTCGCACTGGTCACCGATGCGGGAATGCCTGCCATCGCGGACCCTGGTGTCTCGGCGGTGAATGCCGCGGTCGAAGTCGGGGCGACCGTCACCGTGATCCCCGGACCGAGCGCCGTCACGTCCGCGCTGGCGCTCTCGGGGTTCGGAGGTGATCGGTTCGTGTTCGAGGGATTCCTACCCCGCCGAGGCAACGAGCGCCGCGTGCGAGCAGGTGAGATCGCCGCCGAGACGAGACCCGTCGTGATGTTCTGTTCGCCCCGCCGGGTTCTCGATGATCTCGCGTTGCTGGCAGAGGAGGCCGGTCCGGATCGGAGGATCTGTGTCTGCCGGGAGCTCACCAAGCAATTCGAGGAAGTCTGGCGCGGGCCCATCGAAGGTGCGATCGACCACTGGGAGCAGACACCCCCGAGAGGCGAGTTCACCATTGTCGTCGAGGGAGCCAGGACGGTTGACGAGACGTCCCTCGAGGACGCAATCGAGCGGGCGCGCAGCCTCGTCGAGGCGGGACTCTCCAAGTCGGACGCCGCCCGGCAGATTGCCAGCGAGACGAGCTTCCCGAAGAAGCCGATCTACGACGCCCTGATCTGACGTCATCCCGTCTCCACAGACACACCGAACATCGACGACGCCGGTCACGGCGGATCGGTATGGTGACGCCACCGACTCCGATTGGGGAGAGATCGACCATGGAATCAGGGATCGCGCGCAAGATCGATGACCTGGGAAGAATCGTGATCCCAGCCGAGACGCGCCGGCTCTTCAACATCCGTGAGGGCGATCAGCTGTCGATCTCGATCGAGGGCTCGGCCATCGTGTTGCAGAAGCTCGAGAACACGTGCATCTTCTGTGGCTCCACCGACTCGGTGGTGTCGTTCCACGGCAAAGGCCTCTGCGCCGTCTGCAAGTCGCAACTCTCGAAATGAGTTCGCCGTCGACAGTTCACAGTTGACAGCTGGTCCGCTCCAGGCGCGTTCGGTCCAGCTTGCGCCTTCCGTGGGTTGCCGACCGAGCTCCTCGTCGCTCTAACGTCAGCTCTCCAACGCTGCAACAGGTGGCGTGAACTGTGAACTGTGAACTGTGAACTCACCCTCTGACAACCCCGTGTCACCGGCTTCCGGCCCATCGATGCGTTGGGTCGATACACATTGTCATCTTCAGCTCGACGAGCGCGACCCGATCGAGTTGATGGACCGTGCCGTCGACGTCGACTGGATGGTCGTCCCTGGGGTCGACCTCGAGTCCTCGCGCGCCGCGGTCGACCTCGCCGGTGAGCATCCCGAACGCCTGCTGGCTACCGCCGGACTCCACCCGCACGACGCCGAGCACTGGGACAGCCAGCGCGACGCGCTGATCGACTTGATCCCGCATGTCTCGGCGATCGGGGAGACGGGTCTTGACTACTACCGGAACCTGGCGCCGCGGGACGCTCAGCGTGCTTCGTTTGCCGAGCACATCGAGCTGGCAGTGACGCACGAGCTTCCGCTGATCGTTCACTGTCGGGATGCCTTCGCAGACGTTCACGACATGCTCGGCGAAGCCGGGCTGGGGGAGAGCGCCGTCCTGCACTGTTGGACGGGCGGTACCAGATGGACCAAGCGCTTCGCGGCATTGGGCGTGACGTTCTCGTTCGCGGGGCCCGTGGCGTTCGAGACCGGTGAGACCATCCGGCTCGGCGCGGTCCACGCCGATCCCGAACGGTGCCTCGTCGAGACCGACACTCCGTATCTGAGCCCTCCCCCACACCGGGACGAGCCGAACGAGCCGTCGAGGGTGCGATACGTCGGAGCGGCGCTCGCCGAGGTCTGGGGAAGAGAGCTCGACGAGGTGGCAGCGCTGACGAGCGCTCACGCTGTCCGCGTCTTCGGCGGTCCGGTGAACGGGGCGGTGGTATGAGCGAGCCGCGGGTGCAGTCCCGGTCTGAGGTCAAGGCGCTCCTGGCGCGGCATGGCCTGTCGCCTGACAAGAAGCTCGGTCAGCACTTCCTGGCCGACCCGAACATCACGCGGAAGATCGCCGGTCTGGCGGGCGTCGAGCCCGGTGACAGGGTCGTCGAGATCGGGCCGGGCACCGGAACGCTCACAGTGGCGCTCGAGGAGATCGGCGCCGTGGTCACGGCGATCGAAGTCGACGAGTCCCTCCGCCCCGTGCTCGAAGAGGTGACCTCGGCGACGCTCGTATTCGGTGACGCCTCGACGATGGACCTGTCCGCGGTTCTCGGTGCCGGCGGCTGGATCCTGGTGTCCAACCTGCCCTACAACGTCGGGACGTCGATCGTGCTCGATGCCCTCCGCCACGTCCCCCAGATCCGCCGGTTCGTGGTCATGGTCCAGTTGGAGGTGGCCGAGCGACTCGTGGCGCTTCCAGGGAGCAAGACCTTCGGGCTGCCGTCGGTCGTGGTCGGGTTGCACGGCCACGCCCGTATTGCGCTCAGGGTCCCTCCCCAGGTCTTCGTTCCACCGCCGCGTGTCGGTTCCGCAGTCGTGGTGATCGAACGCCGGCCCGCCCATCGGCTCGTGGAGCCCGCCATCGAGATCGCCGCCAGTGCCTTCAACCAGCGGCGGAAGATGCTCCGGAAGTCGCTGGCGGGAACATTCGATGATCCGTTGGCCATCGCCGACCGGGCCGGCCTCGATCCGACCGCCCGGCCAGAGGATCTCGACCCGACCGACTTCCTGAGGCTCGCAGAGGCCGCTGCTGCCGGTGCGGCCGATGGATGAGCGCTGGTCGGCTCCCGCCAAGGTGAACCTGAGCCTGCGCGTTGGGCGGCCCCGAGCCGACGGATACCACCCGCTGGAGTCCATCGTCCAGACCATCGATTGGGTCGACGATCTGTACTTCGGTGACGCCGATGAGGACTTGCTGGAGATCGAAGGCGCCGATCTGCCGGCGGACGGGGAAAACCTGGTCTGGAAGGCGGCAGACGCGCTGAAGATCACCGACCGGGACCCGCTCCGCATCGAGCTGACAAAGCGCATCCCCTCCGGCGCTGGGCTGGGTGGGGGCTCGTCGGATGCTGCGTGTGTCATCGCAGCGGTCGGTGAGAGATATCGCGTCCCTGCCGACGCCAGGCTCGCAGCGGCTCGCAGCGTCGGAGCCGACGTCACGTTCTTTCTGACCGGTGGCACCGCCCGGATGGAGGGCATCGGCGAGCGCATCACCCCGCTCGATGCGCCGTCCGACTTCTCCGTCGTGGTGGTCGCCCCTCGTTACGGGCTCTCGACCCCGACCGTGTACCGCACGTGGGACGAGCTGGGTTACCCACCCGGGCGGGTCGTCGAAGCGACTCGCCTGCCGCCCTCGCTCCGGAACACCGAGATCGTCAATGATCTGACGGCTGCTGCGATCTCACTCGAACCGGGGCTGGGTGATCTGATCAGTGAGCTATCGGAACGGTGGGAGAGACCGGTGATGATGTCCGGCAGTGGGTCGGCCGTCTTTGGTTGCTTCGCCGACCTCGACGAAGCATCCGACGCAGCCGTCGCCGTCGCAGACGCCGGTGCCAGTCGGGCTTGTGCTCTCAGACGTCACGGCGTCCACCGGCTCGACCGTTGAGTGAGGTCAGGTTGCGAGTGGCCTTCAGCTGCCTCTGAGAGAACCAACGCTCAGCCCGCCGGCACCACCGTGCCCCGAGTCGTATCCAGCCAGTACGCAGCGGGCATCGGCATCCGAGTCCAGAACTCGGCCGTCGGGATCCCCGTGATCGAGTTGACGAGCACGCTGATTGCCAACCCATGGCCGACGAAACACGTCCGGGATGCCGTCTCCATCGTCGCCCAGGTCATACGGTCGAGCACAGCCTCGCGCCGCTCCCAGTCGGCCAGCCACTCTCCGGACAGCCACCGCAGCGAGTCGGCTCGAAGCACGTCCACATTCTCGTAGAAGGGGCGGTCTGCCTCGATCAACCGCTCGTCGGTGGTGAACTCCCCGAACGCATGGCGAGCGGTTTCAGCCGCTTTCGGCTGCGGGCTCGCCCGGACGTCGAGGACATCGGTTCGGAGCTTCAGACCGAGCGTCTTCGCAGCTGCAACGCCGCGTTGGGACAGCGGCCAGTCGGCGTGCGGCAGGGTCGGGTCGATCGACGGTGCAGCGTGCCTGACGAGCATCAGAAGCGCCATCAGGGCGTCCGCGGTGCGGGTGATGGCGAACATGAGGTCGGCTGAGACGGTTCGGGCGGACCGACGTCCTGGTCATCCGCTGCGGCGAAGGCGACGACGATGCTGCGATTTCCTCTGAACACGATTCCCCTCTGTTCGTCGAGTCGAGTCTGGCCCATTGGTCCTTCGGTTCACAAGCCCGACGGCATGGTTCGTGCCTCCGGCGGTCGAAGAGGCCGAGGGTCGGAAGGAACATACGTTGGCCGAGGGCCGCGACGTCATGCGTCTGATGGCGAGACGGCGCTGCATCTACACTTTCGGCCGAGCACTCCACCCGTTGGGGGGTGGTGTAACTGGCAGCACGACGGGTTTTGGTCCCGTTAGTACGGGTTCGAGTCCTGTCCCCCCAGCCACGCCGGTGTCCGTCCACTCACCGGCGCAACATCCAGTCAGGGAGCCCCATGTCGCACATCGCCGTCGTCCTCGCAGCAGGCAAGGGAACCCGGATGAAGTCCGATCTCCCCAAGGTGATGCACGCGGTCGCCGGAAAGCCGATGCTGTCCTGGGTGCTCGACGCCGTTCTCGCGACCGGCCCGGCCCGGGTCGTCGTAGTCGTCGGTCATGGGGCCGATCAGGTGATCGCCTCGCTGCCCGACGGCGTCGAGAGCTGTCTGCAGGCAGAGCAGCACGGCACGGGACACGCCGTCAGTGTCGCACTCGATCACCTCGGCGACGTCGGAGGTGAGATCCTGGTGGTTCCCGGGGACACGCCGCTCATCGACACCGAGACGCTGTCCCGGCTGCTCGACGCCCATCGCGCCGACGGCAACGCCACAACCATCCTCAGTGCGACCGTTACCGATCCTCACGGGTACGGCCGCATCGTTCGCAACGAAGCAGGCGACGTGACCGGCATCGTCGAACAGCGTGACGCCACGGACGCCATCGATGCGATCACAGAAGTCAACGCCGGGATGTACGTGTTCGATTCGGCTGAGCTGTCCGAGGACATCCGCAATCTCGAGACGAACAACGCCCAAGCCGAGTACTACCTGACCGACGTCGTCGCGGCCGTGGTTGCGAGAGGGCACTCGGCGGGCGCAACGATGGCAGATCCTGTCGCCGTGATGGGCGTCAACACGCATCGCCAGTTGGCAGAGGCGGCGGCCCTCCGCCGGGCGCTCATCAACGGCGAGCTGATGGATGCGGGCGTTCACATGCAGGACCCGGCAACCGTGTACATCGACGCCGGTGTGACGGTCGAGGCCGGAGCGAGCCTGCTGCCGAACGTGATGCTCACCTCGGGGACAATCGTCCGAGCCGGAGCCGTGGTCGGGCCCGACGCCTACGCCGACGATTCGGTGATCGAGACCGGTGCCCATGTCTGGTACTCGGTGCTTCGCAGCGCCAAGGTCGGCAGCGGCGCCGAGGTCGGCCCCTACGCCTCGCTTCGTCCCGACGCCGTGCTCGAGGAAGGCTCCAAGGCGGGCACGTTCGTCGAGATCAAGAAGTCGGTCATCGGCCCGGGCGCCAAGGTGCCGCACCTGTCGTACATCGGTGACGCAGCCGTCGGCGCCCGCAGCAACATCGGTGCGGGAACGATCACGGTCAACTACAACGGCTTCGAGAAGTTCCGCACCCAGATCGGCGAAGACGTGAAGGTCGGGTCCGACACCATGCTCGTCGCTCCGGTCACGGTCGGTGATCGGGCGATGACGGCCGCCGGGTCCGTCATCACGGAGGATGTGGAGCCGGACGCGATCGCGTTCGGTCGGGCACGTCAAGTGAACAAGCCCGGCCTCGCTGCGCGTCTTCGGGCTCGCTACCGTGGGGACTCCGGCCAAGAGTGAGCCAAGCGGAGGGCTGAGTTCGTGGATGTCGTCAGCAGAAACCGACTCATGCTGTTCTCGGGCAACCAGAACCGCGAGCTCGCAGAAGAGGTCTCCGACCTGCTCGGCGTGTCCCTCGGCGGCCTCGAGTCACACAAGTTCGCCAACGACGAGATCTACGCTCGGCCGACCGAGAGTGTCCGCGGCGCGTCGTGCTTCGTGATGCAGAGCCACACGAAGCCCATCAACGACGCCATCATGGAACAGTTGATCATCATCGACGCCCTGCGTCGGGCGTCCGCCCGGCGAATCACGGCCGTCATGCCCTTCTACGGGTACGCCCGTCAGGACAAGAAAGTGCTTCCCCGGGAACCGATCACGGCGCGGCTCGTCGGAGACCTGTTCATGACCGCCGGGGCAGACCGGCTCGTCTCGGTGGATCTCCACACCGGCCAGCTCCAGGGATTCATCGAGAAGCCGTTCGACCACCTCACGGCCCTCCCCATCATCGCCGACTATCTGAGAGAGACCATCGCCGGTCCGACCACGATCGTCTCTCCGGACTCCGGCGGTGTGAAGCGGGCGGAGAAGTACGCCAGAAGGCTCGACGCCAGCGTCGCGTTCGTCTACAAACGGCGCGATCCGGACAAGCACAACGAGTCCGCTGCGCTCGAAGTGTCCGGCCGGGTCGCCGACAGGCACGTGGTGATCGTCGACGACATGATCGACACGGCCGGCACCGTCTGCAACGCCGCCGAGATGGTGAAAGACCAGGGGGCGCTCAGCGTCAGGATCGTCGCCACGCACCCGATCTTCTCGGGGCCGGCGGTTGATCGGATCAAGAACGCCCCGGTCGAGGAAGTGATCGTCACGAACACGCTTCCCGTCTCTACCGATACCGCCCAACTCGACAAGATCAAGGTCCTTTCGATCGCCCCGATCCTCGCCGAGGCCCTCCAGGCGATCTTCATGGACTCGAGCGTCTCGGAGATCTTCCTCGGCGACAATGTCTGAGCGGCTGCGCCACTCGCTCCCGGCTCCCGGCACTACTCCTCGACGAGCGCGGCGGATGAGCAAGATCCACCTTGCGGATTCCGATCCCTGTCGAGTCGCAAGTTCCCGCGTTGACGGAGCCGGTAGCTGGTAGCTGGTAGCCGCGAGCTGCGAGCGGCAGCGAGCTAGTCCAGCGGTGGGAGAACGATGACCTCGCCGGGGTAGATGACGTCGGGATTGCCGGATCTGATCTCGGGATTCGACGAGATGACTTCCCGCCAATAGGGCGCGATCTCGTGGTCGGCGGCCGGGCGGCCGAGTACCGACGAGACCCGCCGTTCCGCCAGACTCCACAGGTGATCGCCTTCGGTGACGATCACCTCGAGCTGGGCCGATGCACGGATGGAGATCGATGGGGGAGCGTCGTCACGTTCGAGCGGTGGATCGGACTCCGCCACCTCACCGGGCTGATCGGAGGCAGCCGATGGAGTCAGGCCTTCGAGGTCGGCCTCGTCGATGGACGTGAGATCGATCACGACATCTTCTTCCACGGGTTCCCCGGCCTCGAGTCGGGCGGTGATCGGGTCGATGGCGGGGGCGCGGTCCGACCATTGGCCGGACACGGCGATCGCAGGTCCTGTCAACGTCGACATCGCCAACGTCCCGACGACCAGGCGATCGGTCACCCGTCTCACCGCCGGCAGGGTCAGGACGGACGTGGCGTCGATGAAGCGTGCGATCCCGGTCGACCGGGCGAGCAGGTAGAGCGCCGATGAGGCGGCGAGCCAATAGGCCCCGGCGAGCGCGACATATCGGAGCACGGCGGCAAGAGCTTCTTCGACCCGGCTCCGACGCGCCCACCCCTCGAGGTCGCCGAAGTCGACGCGTAGCCAGTCGAGCGAACCGAGACGGTGGAGCGCCACGATCGCCAGCACTGGAAGCATGATCGCAACCATCGTTCCGAGCAGCGCCCGGATCCTCGAGTCTCGCCTCACTCTCACGCCAAACAATGTACGCCGGTCATGGCAGCCCTTCCAGGGGTCTACCCTGGGCGCCATCACCGACAGGAGCGTTTCATGAAGGTCAAGATCGGTATCGCCGAGTCGAGCCGGGTCGTCGAGATGGAAGTCGATGACGTCGACGCGTTCGAGAAGATGCTCGAAAAGGAGTTCACCACCGGCTCGGGCCTGGTCTGGGTGGAGGACACCAAGGATCGACGCGTCGGTATTCCCAGCCAGCGGATCGCCTTCGTCGAGATCGACACCGAGCGCGAGCGCCCGGTCGGATTCGGAAGCTGAAAAGCCGAGGCCCCGGGGTTTCCGGGGCCTCGAGTGCTGGGTTCAGATGCTTCTGCGACGCCGGTCGGCGAGCCAGCGCTTTCGCAGCCTGCGACGCTCGTCTTCGGCGTACCCGCCCCAGACGCCAGCTTCCTGGTTGGTCTCGAGCGCGTACTGGAGGCATTCCTCGCTGGCGGGACAGCTTGCGCATATCTCCTTCGCCGCAGCGATCTGTGCGACGGCCGGGCCTGTCGATCCCACGGGGAAGAACAGGGTCGGGTCTGAATCGCGACACTCTGCGAGCGTCCGCCAGTCAGTCGTTACTGTGAGCACGGAGGGGTTCCTTTCACGTGGCGCGCCATGACTGGCGGGATCTCTTCGAAGCTGAGGATCCTGTTTCGGGCGCACCGAAACACACCTGATTTGAGTGCTTGCAACGCGAACGCTACAGAGGCTTTGACGGTACTGCAATGAAAATGTTGAACTTTTTTTGCGAGACATGCTGAAAATCCTCGGACATCGGGGCAACCCGGCCGATTTCGCCGACAACGCCCTGGCCGGCATCGAATCGGCCGCCGAACTCTGTGACGGGGCGGAAGTCGACTTCCGGCGTTGCGCAACCGGGGAACTGGTGCTCTCCCATGACCCGGTCGTTTCCGGCAAGGTCGTCAGCGAAACGTCACTCGACGTGTTGGCCGGAGACCTGGGTCTTGCAACGGCCGACGCCCTGTTCGACGCCGACCTGCACGCCGATCTCGATCTCGAGGTCAAGAACTGGCCGCTGGATCCGGGTTTCGAGGCGGATCACCGGATCGGCCTCGATGTCGCCGCGAGGGCGAGAGACCGCGACGTCGTGACCTGCTTCTACTGGCCGACGGTCGACGCGGTGAAGTCACTGATGCCCGGCGTCTCCACCGGACTGTTGTTCGAGGGGCCGGTCGAATGGGCAGCGGCGTTGAACCACGCGCTCCGACACGACCACCGGATGCTGGCGCCACATCACAGCCTGATCGACCTGGCCCTCGTCGAGGCCGCTCACGAGCACGGAATCGTCGTGGCGGCGTGGACTGTCGACGAGCGGCGCCGCATCATCGAATTGGCGGAAATGGGCGTCGACACGATCATCACGAACAGACCTGCCGACGTCACCGGCTGGATCGAGGAGGACCGCTCATGACCATCGCAACCGAACTCGCAGCCGAATTGAAAGATGCCATGCTGAAGAAGGACGCCCGGCGACGGGATGTCGTTCGTCAGGTGCAGACCGAGATCACCATCGCACGCAGCGAGCCCGGCTACGACCCTTCGAAAGAGGACGAAGTGGTTCAGGGCGTGATCGAGTCCTATTCGAAGCGGATGCAGAAATCGATCACCGAGTACGAGGGATACGGTGAGCGCGGGGCCGACATGGCCGCGAAGCTCCGCTTCGAGGTCGACTACCTCAGTCGCTGGATGCCGCAGAAGCTGGACGAGGACGCCACCCGGGCGCTGATCGAGGCGAAGATCGCCGAGCTCGGCGTCGCCGGCGATGAGAAGGCGGCCGGCCGGGTCACGGGCATGATCATGAAAGACCACAAAGACGATGTCGACGGCGCCCTCGTCAACCGCCTCGTCCGCGAACTCCTGCCCTGAGCGACCCGAGCTCGCTCGCGCTCGCCGGCAGCCGAGCCAGGCCCTACGAGGCTTTCTTGGTGGCTTCGACGCTCGCTTTGAGGGCCTCGAGGAGGTCGACGACCTTGGTCGGCTCCGGGGTATCGGTCGCGACGATCTCTTCGCCGGCGATCTTCTTGGCGGCCAATTCCTCGACGGCTTCGCGGGTGGTGTCCACCCACTCGGTCGGATCGAAGTCTCGTGTGAGGTTGTCGATGATGGAGGCGGCCATCGCCTTCTCCTCCTTGCGGATCTCGACGTCGCTGTCGAGGATCTCGAACTCGGCGGGACGCACCTCGTCCGGCCAGTGCATCGTCTCCATGACGATCATGTCGTTGTCGGTGACCCGGATCACCGCCATGTGCTGCTTCTCTCGGATGGCCACCTTCGCCAGAGCGATCCGGTTCGAATCCTTGAGAGCCTCGGCGAACAGCTTGTACGCCTTCAGACCGGTCTTGTCGGGCGCCAGGTAGTACGACGATCGGTAGTACATGGGATCGATCTCGGACTCGTCCACGAACTGGACGACGTCGACGACCTTCGCCCCTCCCGTCGGCGTGGCGGATTCGAGCTCGTCGTCGGTGAACACGACGTATTTGCCCTTGTCGACCTCGTAACCGCGGACGATGTCGGAGTACTCGACCTCCTCACCGTCGAGCTCGGCAACCCGCTTGTACCGGATGGGGGAGTGGTCCTTGTCGCGCAGCTGCTTGAACTTCGGTGTCTTGCTCTCGGTCGCCGAGTACATCGACACCGGGATCGTCACCAGCCCGAAGGAGATCGCCCCGTTCCAAATCGATCGCATCCGACGACGATACCGCTTTTCGCGACCCGGTGGGCCGTGATGGTTCTGCCCGGGTCTCTGGCGAGGTGCTGTCGGCTGTCGGCCATCGGCTACCGGCAATCCGCCAGTAATCGTCAACGGGGCACCCTGGGCGAGATGGCGGACCCCTCGAACCAGAACATGAGCGGCACGTTCTTCGGCGGGCTCGTCCTCGGACGCTGGTCGTACGCCGCCGGATGGAGCTGAGAGCTGACAGCCGAGAGCTCATGGCTGCGAGCGGAGCGAGCCTGGTACCCCCGGCAGGATTCGAACCTGCGCACCCGGCTCCGGAGGCCGGTGCTCTATCCCCTGAGCTACGGGGGCTGGGGTGAGGGTGAGTGTAGTGGTCGGGTGGTGGGCGCGATCTGAGCCAGCCGTGCGACACTTGTGTCGCCCGCGGGGCATCATGTGGAACTTGTCGTTGTGCCTGCAGGCGCAATGGGTTGTTCTTGTGGGATCCCGCTCCTGGTCTGGGTCGGTTGAGTTGACGTCTCGGGTCGTGGGCGCCGCGAGCTGACGGACGCCCCTACCCGCGGTTGCAGTGATCGCACCGTTCCTGGTTGGGTTCGCTGCGTAGGGGCGACCCCGTGTCGCCCGCGGCGCATCAGCGCAACTCGCGGCTGGCGCGTCCTCGACCGCGACCCGACGACCGACAACCCCTACGCAAAGCGCAAATCTGAGCGCGTAACTCGGCCTAACCTCGCGTTCTCGTCGTAACGGAGAATCACAGGTGCGTGTCGGAGTAGGAGTCCTCGGTGGAGGAACAGTCGGTGGGACGCTCGCGCGCAAGCTGTTGGCCGAGCGAGAGAACATCGCCGCCAAGTCCGGTGTCGAGCTCGAGTTGGTCAAGGTCGCCGTCCGCGATCTCGATCGAGAACGGCCCTTCCCTGCCGAATACGTGACCGACGACCTTCAGTCGGTCGTCGATGATCCGGACGTGCAACTCGTCGTCGAACTGATGGGCGGCATCGAGCCGGCCGGTGATCTCATCCTCCGTGCCCTCGCGGCAGGCAAGCCGGTCGTCACCGCCAACAAGGCTTTGATCGCCGAGCGAGGCCCCGAGATCTTCGAGGCCGCCACCGCGGCAGGTGTTTCGATCCTGTTCGAGGCCGCGGTCGGCGGGGGAATACCGCTGATCCGCCCACTGTCGGAGTCGCTCGCCGGTGAACGACTCAACCGCCTCCTCGGCATCGTCAACGGCACCACGAACTACATCCTCAGCGCCATGGACGCCGACGGCGCTCCATATGCGGACGTCCTCGCCGAGGCCCAACGGCTCGGATACGCCGAGGCGGATCCCACTGCCGACGTCGGCGGGGGCGACGCAGCCGCCAAGGCGACGATCCTCGCTGGGCTCGCCTTCGGGGTCTGGGTGGGTGCCGATGCGGTGCACACCGAGGGCATCGACGGGATCGACACGCTCGACATCGAGTTCGCCCGCGATCTCGGGTATTGCGTCAAGCTCCTGGCGGTCGCCGAATCGGTGAACGGCGGCGTCTCCGTTCGAGTTCACCCCACGTTGGTACCACTCGACCACCCGCTGGCCAACGTGCGGGGAGCCCACAACGCCGTGTTCGTGGAGGGCCCCGACATCGGCGATCTGCTGTTCATGGGGCCCGGTGCGGGCGGCGGTCCCACCGCCACCGCCGTCCTCGGCGACGTGATCGACGCAGCAAGAGACCTGCTGGCCGGAACCCGGGTTGCACCCAGGATCAAGCTCGGCGAGGGCTCGGTGGTTCCCTTTGGCGAGATCTCCTCGAAGTGGTACATCCGTCTCGAAGTCGCCGACGCCCCGGGCGTGCTGGCCCAGATCGCCGGCGTGTTCGGTGAGCACGGCGTCTCGATCATGTCGGTCTGGCAGGACGGCCGCGGCGACGATGCAACACTGCTGCTCGTCACTCACGACGCTCCCGAAGCCGCCCACCAGGCGGCCGTGCGAGCGCTCGACGGCCTCGACACCGTCAAGCAGGTGGCCGCGGCGATCCGCGTCATCAGCCCCGAGCCCTGATGCGCTACGTCTCCACACGGGGCCGGGCCCCGGTCCTGGACTTCGACGACGTGTTGCTCGCAGGGCTGGCGTCCGACGGTGGCCTGTACGTGCCAGAGTCGATCCCCACCATCGAGACGATGCCCGACCCGTCGGCGGGGTACGCCGCGGTCGCCGCACAGGTCATTCGCCCGTTCGTCGGAGACGGTGTCGTGGCCTCTCGCCTCGACGAGCTCTGCAACGCCTCCTACAGCGGTTTTGCCCACCCCGATGTGGCTCCCTTGACCGAGGTCGGCGACGACCTCTTCCTCCTCGAGCTGCATTGGGGACCGACACTCTCGTTCAAGGACTACGCGCTCCAACTCGTCGGCCGCATGTTCGACGCAGTCCTGACCGATCGATCGGAACGGGTGCTCGTCCTGGGAGCGACGTCGGGCGACACCGGCTCGGCGGCGATCGCAGGATGTGAGGGCCGAGATGCGATCGACGTCGTGATCCTGTACCCCGACGGTCGTGTCTCCGATGTGCAGCGACGCCAGATGACGACCGTACCTGCCGAGAACGTGCGTGCGGTTGCAGTGAGCGGAACGTTCGACGACTGCCAGGATCTTGTCAAGGCGGCGTTCAACGACCCCGAGCTGAGGTCGCGCTTCTCGTTGGCCGCGGTCAACTCGATCAATTGGGCGCGGGTCATGGCGCAGACCGCCTACTACTGGTGGACGGCTGCCAAGCTCGGACGCCCGTTCTCGGTCGCTGTGCCGACTGGAAACTTCGGGAACGTGCTCGCTGCCTCGGTCGCGCAACGGATGGGCGCGCCGATCGAACGGCTGATCGTCGGGAACAACGCAAACCACGGGCTGGCGACCCTCATCGCCACGGGCCGACTACCCCTGGAGGAGGTCGCTCCGACTCTGGCCCCGGCGATGGACATCGCCGTCCCGTCCAATCTCGAGCGCTATCTCTTCGAGCTGTTCGACCGGTCACCCGAGGCCACGACGGAAGCGCTCGAGATGTTCCGTTCGGATCGAAAGCTGGTGACCGACGAGATCGCCCATCACGAGATGGCCTCCGTCTTCGCTGCGGGCTGGGTCGACGACGCCCACATCGAAGAGACGATGAGCGACGTATATGCGAGCAGTGGACTGCTGATCGATCCGCACACCGCGGTCGGCTGGCAGGTCGGTGTTCGTCTCCGACGTGATGACGAGGTACTGGTGATCGTTTCCACCGCCCATCCCGCCAAGTTCTCCGACGCGGTGATCCGTGCCACTGGCCAGGTCCCGACGCTGCCCACACGAGCGGCCCATGTCCTCGACCTGCCCGAGCGGATCTCCCACATCGATCCTGCGCTCGGAGACCTCGAGGTGGTGCTGTCGGAAATGGTTCGATCGTCGCATTCCTGAACGTCGGAGTTGCCTGAGTCGCACAGGATGGGTATGATTTCGCTCATCGAATCACTCCTTGGACGGATTCGATACCCCCTTTCCCCGGGACTTCCGCGTATGCGCTCGCGTACTTCGGGCGCCGCAGTCCCAAATCCACATCGCCATCGTGGCGGCCTGAGAGGAGCACATGAGCACCAGGGCCCAACTCCAGAGCAAATCGGTTGGAGAGCTTCGAGAGATCGCAAGCGCCGCCGGCATCGATGCCAGCGGACTCCAGAAAGCCAAGATCATCTCCGCCCTCGTCGAGGCGGGCAAGGCGGCCTCGAACGGCAGCGACCCCACCGAGAACATCGACCTTCCCACCGCCACCCCGCGACGGGAAGAAGACAGGTCGAGCGATGGAGACCGCAAGGAGACCCGCTCGTCGGATGACTCCGACGACGATGGCGACACCGATGACTCCGACGACGATCGTCAGAGCGGTGGCGGCCAGGGGGGCGATCAGCAGGGTGACCGCAGCCAATACGATCGCGACGGCAATCGCGACGGCGGAAGAAAGCGGAACCGCAACCGCAACCGCAACCGCAACCGCAGCCAGGAGAGCGACGTTCCCGAGGGCGAGCAGGAAGTTCGCGAGGGAATGCTCGACATCCTGCCCGAAGGCTACGGATTCCTCCGTGTCACCGGCTACCTGCCAGGGGACAGGGATGTGTACGTCTCTGCCAGCCAGGTGCGCAAGTTCGGTCTCCGCAAGGGTGACGTCGTCAAGGGCCCGGTTCGGGCGCCACGCTCGCAGGAGAAGTTCGCGGCGATCACTCGCATCGAGACCGTCAATGGTCTGAACGTCGAGGAGGCCCGCAGGCGGCCGAAGTTCGAGAAGCTCACTCCGCTCTTCCCCGACCAGCGCCTCAAGCTCGAGATCGAGGGCAAGGCCGACTCGACGCTGACACGGATCGTCGACCTCATCGCTCCCATCGGCAAGGGTCAGCGTGGTCTGATCGTCTCGCCTCCGAAAGCGGGCAAGACCACCGTGCTCAAGGAGATCGCCCAGTCGATCACGACCAACAACCCCGAGTGCTACCTCATGGTCGTCCTGGTCGACGAGCGCCCTGAAGAGGTCACCGACATGCAGCGCTCGGTCAAGGGCGAGGTCATCTACTCGACTTTCGACAGGCCGGCCGAGGAGCACACCCAAGTCTCAGAACTCGCCATCGAACGGGCCAAGCGCCTCGTCGAGACCGGGGTCGACGTCGTCATCCTGCTGGACTCCATCACCCGTCTGGCCCGAGCGCACAACCTCGCCACCCCGGCATCCGGTCGGATCCTGTCCGGTGGTGTCGACAGCCAGGCGCTCTACCCGCCGAAGCGGTTCTTCGGTGCCGCCCGGAACATCGAAGAGGGCGGCAGCCTGACGATCCTGGGAACGGCGCTCGTCGAGACCGGATCCAAGATGGACGAGGTCATCTTCGAGGAGTTCAAGGGAACCGGCAACATGGAGCTTCGCCTCGATCGCAAGCTCGCCGACAAGCGGATCTACCCTGCGATCGACATCGAGGCGTCGGGAACACGACGCGAAGAATTGCTGTTCGACAGACGAGAGCTTGCACAGGTGTGGAAGCTCCGGAGGGTTCTGCTTGCGCTCGATCCGGGCGCTGCGCTGGAACTGCTCACCGACAGGCTCAAGAACAGCGCATCGAACAGTGAGTTCCTCGACGACGTCGCCAAGAGCGGCAACTGAGAGGAGAGAGGAAGACATGAAGGCCGACATCCATCCCGACTACAAAGAGGT
>JAHEDH010000173.1 GCA_024641285.1 bacterium
CGTCCCCGTCGAGCTCTACTCGCAGCACCACGTCTGAGTGCCCGAACTCGAGACCTCCGAAGTCGTACCGATACCGATCGAGGCAGAGGTTGAGACCGGCGGAGGCGCCGACCTCGATCAGATGAACGGGCTCGCCGAGCCGGTCCGCCTCCCGCATCATCGCCGGGAGCAGGGCGGCGACGCGTTTGATCTCGTTGGTCTGGATGTACCGGGTCCGTCCGATCTCGAGGATCCGTTCGACATGGTCGAGGACGAATCCCTTGAAGAGTGGGAACGCGCCCTCCGGGGCCAACGGGCTCTCGGTTCGGCTGGCGTAGAACCGCGCGAGCTGGTCCTCGGCACCCAGCAGGAACTGAACGGCAGCGAAGAGCATGTTCGGCCTGGGAAGGCGCTCGATCTGACTGGCGATCGCCAGGAGCTCATCGTCCTCGGCGACGGCCTCGGCCAGCGTCTGGTACAGCGGCGAGTCCACGGCGTGCCTCCCCCACCGCGCGAAATCCTCGTATACGCCTGCGACCATGCCGCCATCCTACCGATGACGGGCTCACTGCCTCCTGACGAACAGCGGGCGGAACAGCATGGCCGCACCTACCGTGAAGATCACGGCAGCAACGGTGAACACCCACATGACGGTCGGCTCGGCATTGGGGTCGCCGTTGATCTCCATAGTGATCGCCATCGCCGCGATCGAGGCCGGAACGAGCGCGAACCACGCGATCACAGCGAACGCGGCCTTGCGCGCCCAACGCACGCTACGAAGCAGCGCCACGCCGGCGGTCACCGCGGCCGGTACGACGACACCGAGGTCCAACAGTCCGATGAGGAGATACGAGGTCGGGTTCTCGAGGTATTCGGCGTTCATGCGGCTGCCACCGACCATATCGATGAGAGCGGGAAGCCACCGCCCGAAGAGGATGAAGCCGGCCACTCCGAAGAGTGCCAGCGCCCGCATTCGATCGCTTCGTCGTGAATGCGGCAGCAACCATTCGTCTTCGATCACTTGCCAGGCTGCGAGCATCACTCCAACCGCAACGACGAAGAGCACGACATGAAACGGGAAGAACCGTTCGTTGTTGCCTGCGATGCGGATGTATTCGGGGCCGATCAGGTACTGGGGCAGCATGTAGGCGGCGAACGTTGCCGGGATGAATGCCAGCACCAGTCCGCAGTGGTTCCTCCGCCAGATCAGGATGGATGCAACGATGGCAACCGGAAGGACGGCCGCGATTGCGACTGCGTCGAGTCCGATCCCCTGGTTGATGAGCGTGGTCGAGAATCGATAGCGGATCGTGCCGGTCACGAGCGGCCCCAGCAGCGAGTTGGCCGCGAGACCGATGCCGAGCAGAGCGGTCGACGAGGCGAGGACTCGATGCGAGATCAGCTCGGCGTGCGGGACACCCCGTCGGTGTCCTCGAGTGGTGATGTGGGTCATGTCACTCCCGTTCGTCCAGGATTGAATACCACACGAACGACGAGGCGCGATAGAGGCGATGGACCATCAACTGCGCTCCCCTGCGACGGGTCGCATCGGGCCCCGCGGCCGGTAGGACTCGAGCGGATTGGGCCATGTTGCGGAACCTCGATCAGGGGTAGCCTGTAGCCCGTGCAGGAGTGGAACAGACGTGTAATGGCGGTGACCTCGCTCGCGCTCGCTCTCGGACTCATGCCGTGGGCCGATGCGCCTGCCGAGGCGGCATGCAGCCCCCGACTCTTCAGCGAGTTGGGGCCTGCGCCGAACAACATGGCTGCACAGTCGCCGACCTTCGGTGAGACCGCTCCGCTTCCGTTTCAGGCAGTGGATCCTGACGAGGCTCTACCGCAGCCCGAGCCGCCGCCGGCCGATCCCCCGCCGGCCGATCCCCCGCCGGCCGATCCCCCGCCGGCCGCGGTCGAGAGCCCGGCTCCTGCTCCCGCCACGCCGCCACCGCCACGCTGTTCCTTCTACTACGACATGGATCATCCGATCGCCGGACCGTCGGCGACGCTGTCGGTATTCGGAGCGATCCGCGAGGGAGGAGAGCGCTGGCACGCCGGAGTCGACATCTCCGCCCGCAAGCTCACTCCGGTGGTCGCGGTGCGCGATGGTGTCGTCTCCGAGGTGAATCGCAACGGCGAGGGCGACTGCTGCTGGGTGAAGGTCAGGCACACCGACGGCTGGAGCAGCCTCTACGTGCACTTGAACAACGACGTCTACGGGACCGACGACGGCGGCGGAACGGGCATCGTGCGAGGCCTCGCCGTCGGTGATTCGGTCGTCCGAGGCCAGGTGATCGGGTACGTCGGTGACAGCGGCAACGCCGAGCCCGGCGTGCCCCATCTCCATTTCGAGCTCAGGACACGGTGGGGCGAGTCCGTCGACCCGCTCCCCAGCATCCGCCGCGCCGAGCGTCGCGGGGTGTCGGCCTTCACAGACCTGGCGAACCCGCCGTATGGCTTCGACGGCCCGTTCGCCGATGCCCCCCAAGAGGAGATCGGGTTGCTGGCACTCGCAGCTTCGATCGGCATGCCCCTCGCTTGCGACGACTACGGCCTCTTCTTCTGCGGGGATGCCCCCGCGGACGAGGCCACGCTCGGCGTGTGGATCGACGCGCTGGTCACCGACCGTCTCAACCCGACGACCTGGGGCACGGCTCTGGCGGAAATGGAAGCTCGCCGCGACGCCGAGATCGAGCGTCTGATGCAGTTGTGCGGCGATGCTTGTGACGATGTACTGACTCACGACGAGGTGCTCCACTTCATCCGCGTCGAGGCGCCTGACGTCCCGATCGAATTGCTCGATTCGCTCTACCAGGACGAACTCACCGTCGGATGCATTGCGACCCAGCCCGAAGCAGGCGAGCCGTCGGTCTCCCGGCTGCAGATGCTGCGCACCCTCATGAGGGCCTTCGGCTACCTGGAGCCACCCCCGCCGCAACCCAACCCGCCCTGCGACCGCATCTCCTGAGCCCCCCGTCTCCGGGACCCGAGCTAGCGACTGCAGTCGACCTGCAACACAAACGGCTCGAACTCGGTCCCGGGCGGAAGCGCAGAACCCGGATACAGCGCTGGATCGGGCGGCTGGTTGAGCACCGCGGTTCCCGACGCCGCGAGCGTCGAACCGGTGAGGGTCACCGAATCCAGCGATCCCGCCATCGGCTCGACGGTGGTCTGCATCCATGCGACCGGCGTCCCGTCGAGTTCGACAATCATGGTGAATCGCTCGTCGCCGGTCCCGCTCGCCGCCGCATCGAGATACTCGATCAAGACCCGATAAGAACGGTCCTGGGACTCCTGGAAACGGCTGGTTGCGAACAGCGACCCTTCGGCTGCCTGGCACTGCCACTGCACCGCTGAGTTCGGCAGCGCGACTGGCGGGTCGGCGCCGAAGCCAACGCTCAGCGGCCCGACTGTGACGAGGTTCTCACCAGCCTCTGTCGGCCCGGAAACCGATTCGGGCACAGACTCGACTGAGCCCACAGTCGACGAGTCGACGGCATAGGCATCGAACACGAAGCGGTAATCGCCGGTCAGGGCAACGTCGAGCGCGCAATCGTCGATGATCTCGGGCCGCTCGATGCCGGCGCCGAGACACGCAGCACGAGCTTCCGCAACAGCCTGAGGGTCGAGGTCTGCGAGGTCGTATCGAACGCGCGGGAATCCGTCGACTGTGAACGTGTCAGTGTTCTCGCCCTGCTCGTAGTGGAACAAAGACTCGTCCTGGCTGATGCGCCAGGTGTCGACATAGGACGCGTAGAAGTTCTCGAAGTCGAAGCGGATCTGCGGGGTGAGCTGCTCTCCCGAGCGGGTCACCCAGTCGTTCGAGCCATCACCGTCGGGAGTACCGATCATTCCGACCGTCGGCCGATCCGACGGGTAGATCAACACCACCAGGTTGGAGTAACTGGGCGTTGCGGGGTCGCCGAAGGGATCGGCCTGCCCGCCAGTCACCCGGACTTCCGTGCCGTCGGGCCAGACGATGAACCATCCCGTGCCCGTTGAAAGCAGCGCAGCGTCGCCTACGCCGATCGACTCACCACGCGCCAGTTGCGGTTCCTTGCCGTCGATCCAGATCCGGCCGCCCTGGTGCATCGACACCTTGTGATCGCCGACCCCGACGGCAACCGCAGTCACCACCGAGACTGCATCGGAATCCTCCCACGGCGCGAGCCGCATCTGAACCGTCGCGACGCCGTTGTCGAACACCAACAACTCGCCGACAGCCTGGTTGTCATACGACCAACCATCGAACGTCGTGATATGCACGTCGCCGAATGTGCCACCGACCGACGATTCTGGAAGTGGCCCGGGGCACAGTTCCCTCGCACGATTGCCGGCGGCCGTGCGCGAGTCGAGGCCATCGTCCACCTCTGCTGAGTCTGGATCAGCATCAGTAGGCCCGGTCGTGATCGACTCAGTACTCCCTGGCTCGTTGGACATGTTGATCGCCGCCTCGTTCCGGAGGAGCATCTCGGTCAGAATGGCCTGACATCTCTCTGTGGCGCGAATCACCATGCCGAGACCAACGAACATACCTGGGCTCATTTCGCCTAGAACGCGCCCATCCTCGAAATCAAGATAGGTCGTGCCCGCAAGAAACGCCACGGTGACAACCGGCTCGTAGGGCGCGACCGTTTGCCAGTCCGGACGAGGCGGAGAGATGCAGACCTGTCCGACGCAATACCCGATCTCGGAGTTGTTCGGGTTTGCCAACATCCACTCGGCCATTTGTCGACCCTCTTCCGCTCCCAGAGCCATCGCCGCGAGCTTCTTGATCTCCTGCACCAAGATCGTGTCGTCCGCTCCGTCGCCGGATACGGCGGGCGGTTCTTCAGCTGCATACCCGCCGTAGAACGGCAAGAACTCGGAGGCGACCGGCGCTCGAATGGCTCCGATGGCCAAGTCCTGGGGTTGCGCTCGCGATGTGTCGTGGACCCATCGGTTCCCATCGTCGAGAGAGGAGTCCGAAACGGACGGCGCTCTGACCAATTTCGCCGCGCCGTCAGCGATGGGAGATACGCCTTCCTCGGTGCCGAAGATGCTGACCAGCCCGCGGTTCCAGCGATAGACGAATAGATCGTGGGCAGACAGCCCGGCCTCGTCTTGGGGATCACCTGGGAGGGTCTGGCCAAACAGGTAGATCGATGCCACGGCATCGCCGGGAGCAATGGACGAGACGGACGTCAGATCGAGTGCGGCGAGG
This sequence comes from bacterium, assembly GCA_024641285.1. Lineage (GTDB taxonomy): Bacteria > Actinomycetota > Acidimicrobiia > Spongiisociales > ZC4RG35 > JAHEDH01. The sequence goes on from JAHEDH010000173.1 coordinate 5,180, forward strand.
TCGCCGGCGGCGGCATGGGTCCGCTCCCGGACGTAGTCGGCGGTGACCATCTCGACGAGCATACGCGACCGTGAGACATCCGCCGTTGCGATCAGGTCACTGGTTTCGGTGTTTCCGGTGCGAGCAAGCTCGTCGACGAGCTGAGCCTTTGAAGTCGCAAAATCCTGCGGTGAGCCCTCGATTAGCGCGAAGTCGAGCGCGATGGTCGAGAGACTCTCACCGTCCGAATCGACGACATTCCCTTCGAGTGAAATGACCGGGCTGAAGGTGAGCCCCCCGTTCAACGAGACGGGGTCCCCTGCCCCTGCAGCAGCAGCGTCCAGCACCTCGTCGTAGTAGCTGACATACCCGTCGGCGGTCTCCACCTGCATGTCGAGATGGATCAAGAAATCCTGCACGGCCTGTGTGCCTCCCAGCGCCGCGGTCACCATGGCCGACGGGTCGTTGTCCGACTGTTCCGGCTCCGCATCCGAGCCATTACATCCGACCACGACAAGTGCCAGTACCACTCCGATCGCTCGGAGGCGCAGGCCTCGCCCGGAATGAACATCCGCCATCGTCGCAGCATAGGGG
>JAHEDH010000048.1 GCA_024641285.1 bacterium
CTGCCGAGCCGCAAACGAGCGCCGTCGAGCGGCTCTTGATCGATGTCACCGACCGACTTCGGCCGAGTCGTGGGGAAGAGCCCGACCGAGAGCAGCATCGAGAGCGAGAACAGCAACCAGGTGGCACCGGAAGCGCTCGGAGCGTCGGGTGGCGGGGTTGCCACCAGGCCGATCAATGCGACGGCTGCGAAGGCGAACGCCCATGTTCGGTGGGTGCTCGGTGAAGGATTGGGGAGCAGCGGGGAAAGGAACAGGGCTATCGAGACTCCGAGGGCAGCAAGGAAGCCGGGGAGGGTGTTGGACACGACGAGCACGACCAGCAGGTTGAGGATCAGATCGAACGTCGTCGGCGCCTTTCCGGTCGTTCGCACGATGATCCGAAGGAACACGATCAGGAGATAGCAGACGCCGAGTCCAACGCCGCCCACGAGGGCTTCGAACACCCCTCCGATGATCCCGGCCGCAAGGCCGGCGAGGTTGTTGTCGGGATGCAGCTCTCTGGCGATCGCCCAGGCCAACCCGGCCGCCACACCGGCCCACACGGCATCGATGAGCTCGCCGCCAACGGCGAGCGCAAGAGCACCGGAGGCGATGCCGATGATGACGATCGTTCGATGGGTGCGGATCCGAGGATCGAAGATCCGCTGGAGACCGGTGAAGCGACTCATGGAGATGAGAGTATGTGCAGCCGGTGGCAAAACAGAACTGCCAGAATCGCCCCGTGCGCCTGCCCGATTCACTGGTGACGCCGGCTCCGAGTCGACTCGACCCCGGTCACCCCCATTACGACGTGATTCTGTTGGCCCATCAGCGCGCCCTGGCTTCGGGCGAGCCGCTCTATCCCGACCCGATCACCGGGCTGTGGGTGATGACCGCCGAAGGGTTGTGGGAGCGAGGCTCGTGCTGTGAAACCGGCTGCCGGCATTGTCCGTGGGCGGAGCGCCGAAGCTCAGAGACAGAGACTCAGAGGTAGAGACCGGTGGCAGGATCGGGCTCCCGGCCGGGAGCGATCCTCGGCTGCTGCTGTTGCTGCATCTCGGCGAGTTGTGCTCGTGCCGCCATCTGCTGGCTGAACAACGTTGCCTGGATGCCGTGGAACAGCCCCTCGAGCCAGCCGATGAGCTGCGCCTGGGCGATGCGGATTACGGACTCCGACGGCGTGTAGTCCGCATCGAAGGGCGGGAAGATGTCGTCGAACTCCTCGGCGAGTTCCGGCGAGAGGACCTCTCGCAGTTCGACGAGTGACTGCTGGTGGATCTCGCTGAGCCGCCTGCGACCTTCTTCGTCGAGCGGAGCCTGACGGACCTCCTCGAGCATCGCTCGTGTCATCGAGGCGATCCGGATGAGCTTCGTGGGTTCTGTGACCGGCTGTTCATCCGGCTCGGGCTCGATCACGTCTGGTGTCATGGGATACACCGGCTCTGAGTCATCCCTCTGAGTGTCGTCTTCCATGTCTCTGAGCCTAGGACCTGGCGGCACGAGCCGGAAACGTTTCACATCCCCACCAACGCAATGTAAGATAGCTTCAAACAACGCACTGAGTAGTCAACGGTCGACCATCAGAGCGTCCACGCCCAGGCCGTTCGATCTGCGGAGGTCATGCCAGATGGCCGATGTCAACGACTACCCGCCCATTCTCGATGCCGCACAGGTTGCTGAACTGCTCGGGATGAACGTTCAGATGGTGCGCCGCTACGCCCGGGAGGAGCGCCTCCCCGCATACAAGCTGCCCGGCGGCCGAACCTTCAAGTTCTTCCGAGACGAGATCTACGAGTTCCTCAGGGCCCATCCGGTGACCGCAGACTCCGAAGAGGACTCCGAGGTCGAATCCATGTGAGGGTGGGGCCCGGGTTGGGAGAGTTGGAGCGGGCCCGAGTCGGAGTTCAGTCGTCTGTCCGTGGCCGGATGACGAGGCAGATCTGTCCGATCGGAACATGCATCCTGGGTCCATCGGGATCCTCGACGATGCAGTGATCCGTCGCCACGACCGCCAGTCGTCCAACGATCTCGATCCCGGCGTCTGCGGTCACGATCGTGACGAGCTCGCCGGTCTGCTCGAGCTCCGAAAGCCGAGCCTTGAACGTGATCGCTCCACCGCGCGCCGTGTGACCGCCCCTCGGCTCACGTTCGACCCGGATGAGAATACGGTCGAACGGGGCGTCGACGATCTCGGTCTGCGTCTGGCACACGAGGTAGTCCTTCCCGGTGAACACCGGGAAGCCCGTGATCGTTCGAGTCGCAGTGACGAGCGAGACCAAGTCACCGCGATGCATGGCGGCGCGAGCGACGTCGGAGAGCCCGAGCCGGCGAAGACGGCCGATGTGTGTCTCTTGCTCGGTGATCTCTGCTTCAGCCCGCATCTCGGCGCCCACGGTCTGCCGCAGCTCGCGAGCGAGCTCTTTCAGTGGGTCATTCGACCATCCGGTCATCAGCAGCCCTCTCCGAATAGGGGGGTTCACAGCGAATAAGTCTACGGATACCCTGACGGCCGATGGGAGAGGTCCGAGAGGGCGGCAAAGGCGATCGCGGCCTGCGCCGAACGCGTGAGCTTCGGGGAGGGAGCATGGTCGCAGACGTCGTTGGAACGGTCGAGAAGCTGCCGGTTGGCCGCCGTCCATGGTGGTCGCGCGCGTCCGCAGCCCAGATCTTCATGGTCGTGGCCGGAATCCTCGCCTTCATCGCCAACCTTGCGATCCTGCGAGCCAGGGATGAAGTGGTGCTGGTGGCCGTCGCGGCGAACGACATCAACGCAGGTGTTGCGATCGAGGAATCGGTCCATGTGGAGTACGTCGAGCTGAACGGCACCGACGATGTCCTGGCCCCACTCGTCACCGGTAAAGAGATCTCCGGGCTGTCCGGCTTCATCCTCTCCTCTCCGATGCGGGCCGGCGAGATGTTCGTTCAGAGCGAACTGGTTGCATCGGTCAATCCCATCGACCAGCGGGCGATCGCCCTCGCTGTCGGCCGTGATCATGCGGTCGGCGGCGACATCAGTGTGGGCGACCGCGTCGACGTGATCTGGGTGGACGACAATATGGCGCGCTACATCGTCACCGGCGTCGAAGTGATCGACACCACGAGCAACGAGCGAAGCGGGGGAGCGTTCTCGGCCTCGCAGGCGTTCTCTCTCACCGTCGCCGTCGACGACGTCCAAGCGCTCAAACTGGCGGAGGCGCTCAACTCGGGACAGATCGAGATCGTGCGGTCGACCGGGGCGGAGGCCCCCATCGCCGACCGCCTGTCGCAAGAAGGCCCGCCGGAGGCGGACTCCGGCCCCACACCATGATGGAGACCGAGCTGGCACTCGCCTTGTCTGCCCGGAACTGGTCCGACGAGTTGCACCGTTTCCTCGCCGATCATGGCGGCGCAAGGGTTCGGATCACCGCCATGGGCCCAGAAGACCTCTTCGGCGAGTCCTTCGACGTGTTGCTGATCGACGACATCTGCTCGTTTCTCACGCCCCGACTGGTCGAGCTCGTCAAGGCGAGTGGGCGAGAAGTCGTCGGGGTCTACGATCCGGCCGAGTTCGCAGACGGCAAGGACAGGCTGCTCGAGTGTGGGGTCTCCGACGTCGTCGAGGCCGGAGCCCACCCCGACGAGTTCCTCAGGGTGATCGCGCGGGTCGCCCGGGCGGTCACGACCGCCGCCCTCTCCGAGTCGATTCCGGAGTCGCCGACGCCCGAGATTTCCGAACGTCGCCGACAGGGAGTCCTCGCCGTCGGCGGACCCATCGGGGGAACCGGGAGCACCGAGATCGCAATCGGAATCGCAGCGCGCCTCGGCGAGGCCGGCAGACGTGTCGTGCTGGTGGACGGCGACGAGACGGTGCCCAGCATCGCTCAACGGCTCGACCTCCCGATTCATCCGAACATCCGAACCGCCATCGACATCCTGGAGCACCGAACGGGGCCGGTATCGGGGGTGATTCACGCCGTCGACCCGATCGGAGTCCTGACCGGCCTCCCGAACGTCAACGACTGGTCCGAGGTGCGTCCGAACCAAATCGTCGATCTCGTTGGTGAACTCACGAGCGTGTTCGATCACGTCGTCGTGAACGTCGGGAGCCATATCGAGGCCCTCGGATTCGGCGGGGCACACGAGCGATTTGGCATCTCTCGAAGGCTCCTCGAGATCGCCGACCGTGTGATCGCCGTGAGCCTGCCAACTCCCGTCGGCATCGCGCGAACGCTCGGCTGGTTGGCAGAGGTGGATCGACTGACCGGTGGAACGGCGGTCGACCTGCTGGTGAACCGTGCGCCGAGAGATCAGTTCCGACGAGGCGAACTGATTGAGGAGATCACCCGCACCTATCAGCCGGCCTCGTTCGGCTTCATGCCGACCGACGACCAGGTGGAGCGGGCCGGATGGGACGGTGTGCTGGTGGCGAGAGGGCGGTTCAAGAAGGCGCTCGATCGCTGGGTGGATCGGTTCGTGCCGGAGATGGCCTCGTGACCGATCGGGCGAATGCCTACCTCGACATCCGCCGGAGGGCGCTCGAACTCGTCGAAGAGCAGCGTCTCGATGCGGATGCGGACGTCGAGTCCATACGGCGAATCGTCGCCAGGTCCGTCGAGGAGTATCAGCGCCGGGCACACATCGGGGATGAGCGGACGCTCGGCAACCCAGGAGACATGGTCGAGCGGGTCACCCGATCCCTCGCCGAGTTCGGACCCCTCACGGATCTCCTCAAGCGCCCGGACATCGAAGAGATCTTCATCGAGGGAGCTCGGGTCACCTTCATCGACGGATCCGGCCGGCTCAGGAGCCTGGATGAACCGACCACCTCCGAGGAGAACAAGCACGTCATCGACCGCCTGCTCGCCCGCTCCGATCGCCGACTCGACGCGTCGAACCCGATCGTTCAGGCACGTGTCCTCGACAACTCGGCCCGGCTCACGGCCGTGATCCCACCGATCGCCGACCAGACCAGTGTCACAGTCAGGCGATACGCCCTCAGAAAGGAGACACTGGGATCGCTCGTCGAGTTCGATTCGCTGTCGCCGGCCGCCGCATCGTTTCTCAAGCACGTCATGCAGACGACTTCGAGCATCGTCATCTCGGGGCAGCCAGGAGCGGGAAAGACATCTTTGCTGGCAGCGCTGATGAACGCCGCCCCTTCCTCGCATTGCATCCGCTGTTGCGAAGAGGTTCGTGAGCTGCACGTGCCGCTCGTTCACGGTTCTTACTACGAGGCTCGGCCACCCGGACTCGACGGATCCGGCGCCATCACGCTCAGGGACCTGGTGAAGGTCGTGCTCGCGATGCGGCCCGACCGGATCGTCGTCGGCGAGGTCAGAGGCGCGGAGAGCTTCGAGCTGACCCGGGCGATCAACGCGGGAACCGGGTTCGCCTGCACCGTGCATGCCAACTCGGCCACCGACGCATTGGCGGCGCTGGTGAACGCTGCTCTCATGGCCGGAGAGAATGTTCCCGAGTCCGTGGTTCGAAAGGTGTTCTCGAGTTCGATCGACCTCGTGATCCACCTCGATCGCGAAATGCAGGGTGAGTCGGAAGGTCCGCTCCGCCGCCAGGTGATGGAGATCCTCGCCGTGGTGCCGGCTCTGCACGACGACTTCTCGGTGCAGCCGCTTTTTCTCAGGGATCGGCTCGGCTCCGGTCTGCACTGGACGGGAGCACTGCCCCCGGATCAGCTGGCCGAAAGGCTCCAGCGGATGCTGCCGCAACAGGTCTCGCTCGCCGACGTCATGAACGGCCAGGTCGGCCTCTGATGCGGTTCGTTGCAGCGCTGTCGACTGCCGGGTTCGTGGTTCTCGCAGTCGGGCTGTACACCAACGTCATCCCCAGGCATCGAACGCGTCGCACGTCTGCGCCTCAGGTGTCGCTCAGACAGCAGTGGCTGATCCAAGCGGGCCTCGACCTGACCCCTCAGCAATTCGTCTTGGCGTCGGCGGCAGCGGGTGTCCTGGCGTTCTTCCTGCTCTTCCTGATCACGGGCGTCGCAACCGTGTCCATCGCACCGGCGGTGCTCCTGGCCTTCGTGCCGAGGATCTACTTCGGGAGAGTCCGTGAGCGGCGCATGACCGAAGTCCAGCGAGCCTGGCCCGACGGGCTCCGCGACCTGGTGGCCTCCATCTCGTCGGGTATGTCGCTGCAGCGGGCGGTCGAACAGCTGGCCGTGAGCGGCCCGGCCGCGCTCCGCACTGCGTTCGCCCGTTTCTCGTTCCTTGCGCGAACGGTCGGCATGGTGCCTGCGCTCGAGGTCGTCAAGGAGGAACTGGCGGACCCGACCAGCGACCGCGTGATCGAGGTGCTGATTCTGGCGCACGAGCGAGGAGGGATGATCGTGCCCGAGATCCTGCGGGACCTCGCAGCGGCGACCACCCGCGATCAATGGACCCTGGAAGAGATCCAGACCCAGCAGTTGGAACAGAAGATCAACTCCCGCGCCGTGTTCGTGCTGCCGTGGCTCGTGCTGATCGCCATCACTTTGCAGGAGGGTCCGTTCCGAGAGTTCTACCGCTCCGGGGCGGGTGTGTTCGTTGTCGTCGTCGGAGCGTTGTTGAGCGGGTTCGGGATGTGGCTCGTGACCCGACTCGTCGAGGACACTCCCGAGATCCGAGTGTTCGGCGGATCTGCGAGGGAGGACGTCGTCTGATGGAGCCTCGCATGACCCTTGCCGCGCTGCTCTTCTCTGTGTTCATCATGCTGGCGGTGAGGTTGGCGTATCCGGCACCCCGGCGCCTGTCGGCCCGAGTCCGCCCCTACGCCGTCGGGTACCGGACGTCGCTGGGAAGAAGCGCCGACGTTCGTGCGGTCAGCAGCGGTGGGCACCCGTCGGGGTCTGCGCTCGTCGGTGTGTTCCGTCCGATCGTCGACTCCCTCGCCCGGGCGCTCGACCGTGTGATCGACCGCGACGGGGATCAGCGTCTTGCGTCGATGATCAGACAGGCTGGGCTGTTTCCCGACCTCCCCGAGCTCGAGCGAATCGGCGCATACCGGATTCGTCAGCTGGGAAGTGTGTCGGCCTGGGGAGGTGTCGCCCTCTTGCTGGTGCCGTTGCTGGGGCTCTCGGTAGGACAGTTCCTCGGCATGGAGCTCCTGCTGCTCATCGTCGGAGCCACGAGACAGCGCGGGCGCCTGGAGCGGGCCATCGAGGATCGGCGCAATCGGATGACGATCGAGATCTACACGGTCAACCAGCTGTTGGCGATGCGGGTCCGTGCAGGCGGCGGAGTCGTGTCCGCCGTGTCGGCGATCTGTGAACGGGGAACCGGAGACGTGGTATCGGAGTTGCGCGAGGCGCTCCGCATGCATCGTGCGGGCGCTCGGATCTCCGCAGCATTCGACCGAATCGCCAAGACCACTCCCGAGCCGTATTGCGCTCGAACCTATGCGCTCCTGGCGATCGCCGAAGAGCGAGGGGTCGATCTGGCGGAGAGCCTGCTCTCGCTCTCCGAGGATGTTCGAGAGGCTCGGCGCGAGTCGATCAAGCGCTCCGCCACCAAGCGACGCGCCGCGATGCTGATTCCCACGATTGCGATCCTGGCCCCGGTGATGCTGCTCTTCGTCGGCGCACCGCTGCCGAGATTGCTGCTTGGGACATGACAACGACGAAGCGACCCGAAAGGAACCCCATGAAGACCCACATCTCCAGAGTGCTTGAGTTCATCAAGGACGTCCACACCGATGAGCGTGGCCTGAACACCGCCGAGCTGCTGGGCAATGCTGCGCTGGCGATCGTTGCGCTCGTCGCCATCTGGGCGGGCCTCCAGGCCCTCGGCATCGACTTGATCGAGGCCATCGGCGATCTCCTCACCGGCGAGGTCGAAGGCGCAGGTGGCTGACATCGATCGGAGCGAATCCGGGATGGTCTCGATCTCGTACGTGCTGGCTGCCGCGTTCGCCATGATCTTCTTCGCCATTCTGGCGAACTTCATCGTGATCCAGTACGCCTCCGGCGCGGTCCGCGCCGCTCTCGACGAGGGCGTTCGGAGCGGGGCCAGAGCCGACGCCGGAGCTCTCGTCTGTCAGGCGACCATCGACGACGTCCTGGTCTCCGTGCTCGGCGGGCCCTACGGGGCCGAGGTCGAGACCGCGTGCACGGACGATGGAGATCTGATGGTGGCTACGGCGTCCGCCACGTTCCGGGGATTCGCCCCACTGGTCCCCGACCTCACCTTCGACCTCGAGGCAGTGGCAGCCAGAGAGCAGTTCGTTGCGCCTGTGGTTCCCTGAATGAAGCTTCCCATACCGAAGCGCGAATCCGGCACCGCCGCCATCGAGCTGGTCGTCGGTGTTGCTCTGATCATGGTGCCCATGGCGATGATCGTCCTGTCGTTCGCCCCGCTGCTCGAGGCCAGGACGTTCGTCCGACTCGCGTCTTCAGAACTGGCCAGAGCCGTTGCGGTCACCGACGGAGACGAGTTCCTCGCCTTGCAGGCGATTCGTGACATGGCCGTCAACAACAACATCGACCCGGCCCGGGTGGATGTCGCCTTCTGCGGAGGCACCGAGAGCTCGCTGGCAGGCGCACCGCAGTCCACCTGCACAGACGCCGACGGGCTCCTCGAACGCGGGACCTACGTGACCGTCTTCATGCGGGTGACCGTTGATGTGGTGCCGCTGTTCACCGACGGCTTCACGATGTCCGCGGGCTACGAGCATGCCGAGCTCGTCGACCTCTATCGCAGCATTCCCCAGCCATGAGAGCTGACGGGACCGGTGATCGTGAACGGGGGAGCGTCCAGTTGTTCATGCTCGGGCTTGGCGTGGCGATCCTCCTTCTCGGCGGCATCTCGTTCGATCTGTGGCGACTCATCGGCGAGCGTCGGGAGCTCTCGGCCCTGGCAGATTCGGCCGCCATCGCCGCCACATCTGGTCTCGACGCCGACTTCTTCAGGGAGCAGGGGGTCAGCCGTCTCGATCCCGGCCTCGTAGACGAACAGATCGCGTTGGTCATGGATCAACAGCCGGCATCGATCGTCGAAGGGCTGAGCGCTCCGCAGGTCACACTCGGCGCTGCCGGCTGCGACGTGGCGGTGCGGTTTCAGCGCGAGTTCGACTTCACGTTGCTCGACTTCGGCGCGGCGTCGAACATCGTGATGTCCGCCACGGGATGTGCGAGCATCAGTCAGGGTTGAGCATCCCTCAGCGGCCGGCGGTGGCCCTCATGAGATGGATCTGCGCACGGAGGTCGAGTTCGGCGGTGTTGAACGGCTTGCGAATGAAGTCGGCTGCACCCAACTCCAGGCAGCGGACGATCATCGACTCGTCACTCAGCGTGGACACGATGATCGTGGGGAGATGGACATCGGCCTCAGACCACTTCTGGATGACCTCGGCGCCGAGCACGGTCGGGAGGAAGTGGTCGATGAATGCCAGGTCGTATCCTCCGGTCAGACCCATCTCGAACGCGTCGAGGCCGTCGTGGGTGACCTCGACATCGTGACCCGCGAGCTGAAAATGCCGGCGCATGACCAGCGTCACGGCCGGGTTCTTGTCGGCGATCAGAATCCTTGCTCTCACAACCCCATCGTCGGCGGCGTGGACAGGAACTTGCGGAGGCGGCCTGCGAGACTGGTGGCGATGACCCTTCCCGCCCACGAGATGAAACGGTTGCGCGATGTCGCCGGGAACGACGTCGAATTGAAGGCGCTGGTCGGCAGGCGGCTGGCCGGAACGCCCCTGCAGTACCTGGAGGGCACGGCAGCCTTCGGTCCCCTCGATCTCGTGGTCGATCAGCGGGTCCTCATCCCGCGGCCGGAGACCGAACAGCTCTGGGAACTCGCCGCAGATCTCATCGCAGAGCCTCGGAGGATCGTCGATCTGTGCACCGGCTCCGGGGCGCTCGCCATCGCCCTCAGCCGGTCCTTTCCACAGGCGCAGGTCTGGGGGACCGATCTGTCCGATGAGGCGATCGACGTCGCCACGCTCAACGGTGCCAGGTACGAAGCCCGGGTCGAGTGGTGCTCGGGTGATCTGTTCGCAGCGCTCCCTGGCGAACTCGAGGGTTCGATCGATCTGCTGGTCTCCAACCCGCCGTACGTGTCAGATTCCGAGTACGCCGATCTGCCGGAAGATGTTCGGCGCGAACCGAAGATGGCACTCGTGAGCGGACCGACCGGACTCGAGGTCTACGAGCGGATCGCGGCAACACTCGGCACTTGGCTCGCTCCGGCGGGCACCTTTGCATTCGAGATCGGGGAGACCCAGGCGGACGCCGTGCGTCGGCTGTTTGCCGCCTTCTCCCCGGAGATCCGCCGGGACCTGGCCGGACGAGACCGATTCGTCGTCGGAGTGAAGACGTGACTGCGGCCGATCTGATCAGATCGGGGGGAGTCGTCGGAGTCCCCACCGACACCGTCTACGGGCTGGCTGTCGACCCGCGTTCGGAGTCGGCGGTCGCCCGGCTGTTCGAGTTGAAGGGGCGTCCGTCGGATCGACCGATTGCGCTCTTGGCCGCCGACATCGAGACGGCGGCGACCGTCGTCGTGATCACCGAGCAGGCGCGTCGGCTGGCGGATCGATGGTGGCCGGGAGCGCTCACCATGGTCCTCGAGCCCGTGTCTCCACTGCCGGCCTGGGTCGGCCATCCGTTCACCAGATCCGTCGGGGTGAGGGTCCCCGACCACGATGGCCTCCGCCAGCTGCTCGCAGAAACGGGCCCGCTCGCGGTGACCTCGGCCAACCTCAGCGGGCAAGAGCCGGCGTTGGACGAACGGCACGCCGAGGAGGTCTTCGGCGCCGCGGTGGATCTCTTTCTCCCCGGGCGTTGCCCCGGGGGTTCGGCCTCGACGGTGGTCGATCTGACCAGCGAGCCCCCGAAAGTGGTTCGGCCGGGCCCGATCGATCCGTTCTAGCTGCGCCAGACGAACCAGAGGTCGGCGACGTTGGTGCCGGTTGGGCCCGTCCGCACCAGATCGCCGGAGGCCTCGAGCGCCGGGTAGCTGTCGTTGTCCATGAGAGCGGCAATTGGCGACAGCCCGGTAGTTCGGATGCGCTCCGCCGAGCCACCGTCGACGATGGCGCCCGCAGCATCCGTCGGGCCGTCGACGCCGTCGGTGGTGAGCGCGGCGAACACGACATCGTCTTCGCCGTCGATGTCGATCGCCACGGTGAGCGCGGCTTCGGTGTTCCTGCCGCCCACTCCGTCGCCTGTGACGGTCACCGTTGCCTCACCCGGGGCGACGGTGAATCCGCCGGATGCGCCGCGGACCATCGCAGCAGAGACCCGCCGCGCCTCGCCGGAGAACGGGCGGGTGGGCCTCGCTACCGGGAGACCGGTGTCCTCCAGCACCTGTGATGCGGCGCGAGCCGCCGACCAGCCGTCTGCGACAACCTCCCAGGCGTCGTTCGACTCGACGGCTCCGAGAGTGTCGAGATGCGCCCGCAGGGAGGCGCCGATGGCGATCCCCGCCTGCTCGAGGACCCCTTCGACGGCGGCCGCACCGGTCGGCGTGCCGATCGTCGGGCCCGATGCGACGACCTCCGGGCCGGCGTCGCCAACATCGGAGACGACCAGCGTGAGGTGCGGGACGTTCGTGTGGTCTACCAGCCTCCCGTTCTTGATCAGCGACAGCGTGCGCCTGGCGAGGTTCAGCTGCTCGATCGGGGTGCCGGCGTCCATCAGCCGCCGTTGGATGTCCGCCAGTTCGCCGATCGAGACCCCCGGAGGTGGCACCTCGGCAAGCGCCGAGCCGCCGCCGGAGATCAGGAACAGGACGAATCCGACATCGTCCGAGGAGAGGTACTCGATGACGGCCCGACCTGCACGCTCCGACCGTTCATCGGGCAGCGGGTGGCTTCCGGTGTGCCAGACGAGGTGAGGGGGTGGAACGGCTGATTCAGGCCCGATTGCGACACCCGAGACGAGGTCCTCGCCGAGCACATCGTGGGCGCCCCATGCCATCGCGCCGGCCGCCTTGCCGATGGCGACCACCCCGACGTCGGTGCCTCCCTGTAGCTCGGGGTGTGCCTCGATCGCCCGTCTCACGGCCGCACGGGGCTCGACGGCCGCGAGGGCGGCGTCGAACGCACCCAGGATGACCAGGCGGGCCTCACCGGGGGTCACGGACGAAGCAGCTTGAACGACTCGGCCAGCTCCAGGCCGGCCGCCTCGCCCATCCGGACCGACCAATCACGGATCCGATTCGAGAACTCCGCCCGGGCCCCTGCGGAGTCGTTGGCGTCGCCCATCGTCGTCCGGGCCTGGCTGGAGTGACACAACAGCGCATCGATCTTCGTGTCGAAGCTCGTGCTGATGTCCTCGTGGTGGTCCGCCTCCTCGGGGGCGAACAGCAGGATCGCCTGGGGCCGGTGCTTGGTCACCCCGTCGACGAGCTGGTCGGGGAAGAAGAGATGGTCTCTCGCGGCGACGACCCCGTCGATCACACCCCAGCCGATCGCTCGATGGTCGGGGTGCAGCATGTATTTCTTCCACGGATCGAACGTCAGCACGACATCCGGCTTCAACCGCCGTACCCAGAGCGAGATGAGCCGTTGGAGCTCCCGGTTGTTCTCGAGCTCGCCGTCCACGAAGTCCCCGAACACGATGTCTCCGGTTGCGCCCAGGGCTTTGGCGGCGGCTCGCTGCTCGGACCGCCTGGCGGCGATCAGCTCTGCCGGATCCTGATCCTCGTCCCAGGTCCCCTTCGACCCGTCGGTCACGATCAGCATCGAGATCTCACACCCCGCCGAGGCCCATTTGGCCAACGTTCCGCCCGCGCCGAACTCGGCGTCGTCGGGGTGCGCCCCGATCGTCAGAACGCGTTCGGGAGTCGGCAGGTCGATCGGATCCTGGCGGGCTTCGGAAAAGAGGTTCGTCGATGGCTTGGCAGTCATGGGCCTGAGGGTATCGGCGTTGCGTCGTTGAGCCACCGGCCCCGAGGATGGGCGGCGGCGGCCCGAAAGTCCCCTGCCGTGTCGAGGTCCAACAGGGTGCCGACCGATGTCAGCACTCGGACAGGTCGGCACGCCAGCCTGGCGAGATGACGGTGAAAGCTCCCGGGGCCGAAGGCGAAGTCGAAGTCACCGACGCCGCCGATCAACGACGTCCCGCCGTCGCTCGACGGGGCCACGACCCACGTGCCGACTGCCATGAGGTCGAGCGCATGCGCCACATCGTCTCCCCGCAGCAGCGGCAGGTCTGCATGACACAGGATCCACGGCTCGTTGTTGGCGAACAGCGTCGCCGAGTGGGCGGCTTCGTTCAGGCTCGATCCCTCGTCGAGGAGCACGTCGTAGCCCTGCGCTGCGGCCCATTTTGTGACGGCGTCGTCGGCGGAGAGGATCAGAGGGGATGCTCCGGCTGCGATCGCAGCGAGGGCGGTCCGCCGGGCCAGCTCCACGCTCAGCTTCTCGCGTTGAGAAGGAGAGAGGATCGACGACAGCCGCTCCTTGGCCACGTCGAACGGCTTGACCGGGATGGCAACGATCCGGGTCAAGAATCGGCCTGGCCCATGGCCTCATAGGAGTCGGCGACGATGTCGCCGAGCACGTGCTTGTCGACCGCATCGAGACGCTTGAGATACAGACACGACTGACCGGTGGAGTGCGGACCGAGTCGCTGCAGCGCCTCTTCGTACCCATCGAATCCGGGCATCACATAGACCGTCAGCTGCGACTTGCGGGGAGAGAAGCCAACCCGCATCCACGTGCCGGTTCGCCCAGACTTGTACGAGTAGTCGTAGGAACCGAAGCCGATGATGCTGTCACCCCACATCACTGGCTGCTCGCCGGTTCTCACCTCGAACAGCTCCAACAGCTCGAGCGCCTCGGTCTTGCGCCGCTCGCTGTCGAGCCCTGCGATGAAGGCACGCGGATCGACGTCGGTCGGGGCTGTCTTGTTGGTTGCCATGTCCACCTCCTCGACTCGACCCTACCGGCTTCCGCGGGGTCTGAATCCGACGTTTGGCCCTGCAACGGCGGGAATATCGCGGTACCGGGGTTGTTCTAGTCAACAGGAAACCTCGATGGTCCTGAGAGGAAGCCCTCCTCCTCTCAGCGAGAGCCCGACTCCGGTCGGGCTCTCACGCGTGCGGTAGCTTTCACCCGATGCCGATCATCCCGTCGACCAGCCGTGCGTGAGGTGCTCCTGGGCGTGACCATCGGTTGGGCTGCGGGGATCTCCCCGGGCCCGCTCAACCTGCTCATCGTGCAGTCGGCAGTGCGATCAGGCGCCGGGGCCGGGGCGCTCGTCGCCATCTCCCCGCTCGTCACCGACGCTCCGATCGTCGCACTCGCCCTGCTGGTGGTGTCGACGCTGCCCGAAGCCGTGCTCGTTGCACTGTCGGTGGGTGGGGGTCTGTACCTCATCTTGCTGGGTGTCGTCGAGTGGCGGTCCATCGCCGAGGAAGCAGGCGATCCTGCCCCGGGCTCTCACCTGAAGCGAGGTGTGATCGCCAATCTGCTTTCGCCCCATCCCTGGCTCTTCTGGCTCACCGTTGGAGGCCCGACCACTGTTGCTGCGTGGGATCGTTCGCCGGGCCTTGCCGTCGGGTTCGTTGTTTCCTTCTTCGCCGTCTTGGTCGGCGTGAAGATCGGCATTGCAGTCGTGGCTGCCCGGGCCGGCACGCGGTTGGGCGCCCGCGGTCAGCAAATCGCCGGGCGCGTCGGCGGTGCAGCGCTCGCCGGCGTCGGGTTCGTCGTCATCGCAGGGGCTCTCTGATCGAAGCGGTGTTCTGATCGGACGGAGTCGATGCCGAACTCCAGCCGGTGTCACTGCGTCAGAGGGGACCCCCGGCGGTCCACCGGCTTCGCTGGTCGACGGCTCATTCGATGGCGGGATGACACCGCTCGAATAGGCCTCGACAAGCCATCGCGCCCCCGCTCCAGGCACACGTCGTAGCCACGGCGCCTGCATTCGCGCCGAAGTCGTTGTCTGCCCCGAGCGATTGGCAGGCGAGTG
The DNA here is from genome assembly GCA_024641285.1 of bacterium. GTDB lineage: Bacteria > Actinomycetota > Acidimicrobiia > Spongiisociales > ZC4RG35 > JAHEDH01. Next base: position 14,867 of record JAHEDH010000048.1, read on the forward strand.
CAACCAACGAGAGAGTTCGATCGCGACCGGGTACGCCTCTGCTGCCCACTCCGCCGCACGCCCTGCGTTTCAGTGACCGTCGAAGCTCGTGTCCGAGGCAATCAAGCCAGTCGAGATTCCCGTGTCACCACCGGTCGTAGTGGACGACCTCGTCGAACGGCCGTCGATCGAGGTTCTTCATTGGAGCGATCGCGCGGTCCTGTGGGTATCCGAGTGCCACGAGAATTGCCACGAAGCGATCGTCGGGGAGCGCAAGCACATCCCGAGCGAGAACCTGGTCGCGACACGCCGCCAGGCCGCTCCCGACCCCCTGGTCAGCGGCCACGACGGAGAGTTGGAGGGCGGCCTGGCCGAGATCGAAGCGATTCATGAGACTCCTGGCATCGTCGTCTTCGACGACCGGCAGAACCAACGCGACCACGCTGGCTGCGCCGGCAGTGAATGCGGCCCCCTTCCATACCGCTGACAAACGCTTCTTCTGTTCACCGTCGCTGACCACGACGAAATCCCACGGCTGGCGATTGCTGCCGGACGGGGAGAGGCGAGCGCCGTCGAGAATGCGCCGGAGGACCGCGTCGGGGATCGATTGATCGGTGAAACTTCGAACCTGGCGGCGAGAGGTGATTGCGTCCCATGTCTCCATGTCACCACCCTAGAGATCCTGCACAGGGTCGCGGACTCGAGCGTGTTTTTCAATGCTTCTCCAGCGGGGCTAGCTTCGAGTCCATGAGATTCGGAGCATTCGTACCGCAGGGATGGCGCCTCGACCTGGTCGGCATCGATCGATCGGATCACTGGAGCACGATGGTCGAGGTGGCGAAGGTCATCGAGTCGTCGGGATACGAGTCGTTGTGGGTGTACGACCACTTCCACACGGTCCCGGTCCCCACCCAAGAAGTCACCTACGAGGCGTGGACGCTCATGGCGGCTCTGGCCGCCGTCACCGACACGGTCCGCCTCGGCCAGATGTGCACGTGCAATTCGTACCGGCCACCCGCCTATCTCGCCAAGGTCGCGACGTCGATCGACTCGATCTCGAATGGTCGGGTCGAGATGGGGATCGGCGCAGGGTGGTACGAGCACGAATACAAGGGCTACGGCTACGACTTCGACAAGCCGTCGGTGCGGATCGGGCGTCTGAAGGAGGCCGTCGAGATCATGCAGGCGCTGTGGACCCAGGACGAGGTCTCCTACGACGGCAAGCACTATCAGTTGGACGGGGCGATTTGTCAGCCCAAGCCGGTGCAGGAGCCCCACATTCCGCTGTGGATTGCCGGTGGCGGTGAGCAACTCACCCTCAATGTCGCGGCCCGGCACGCCCAGTACACCAACTTTGGCGCCACCCGCGACGAGTTCATCCACAAGTCGAACGTGCTCGAAGGCCATTGCACGGACGTGGGGCGCGACTTCGATGACATCGTCAGGACGTCGAACTTCAACGTGATCTGTGCAGAGACGGAGGCCGGAGTCCAGGAGGCCCTGGGCTGGACCAAGGCGCACTTCACGCCATTCGTGGGCGCCGAGCGGGCAGCCGAGATCGTGCAGTCCAACTTGCTCGACGCCGGGACGGCCGGGACTCCCGAGCAACTCGTCGAAACGCTGTCAGCGTGGAGTGAGGCCGGCATGGAGTACGCCATCACCTACTTCGCGGACGCAGCCTACGACACATCCGGTCTCGAGCTGTTCGCTCGCGAAGTGATCCCGGCGCTCTCATGACCTTCGACGTCGCCAGGCTCGCAGACCATCAACTCGTCGATCCCGACGGAGCGCTCCATCGCCTGGGTGACCGGTGGTCGGAACGGCGTGCGCTCGTCCTCTTCCTCAGGCACTTTGGTTGACTTACCTGTCGTGAGCGGGCCGGTCAGGTCCGAGACCGATACGAAGAGATCACCGCAGCGGGTGCCGGCGTCGTTGCCATCGGCACCGGCGGGAAGCGTTACGCCAAGGCATTCATCGAGGACGAGCGAGTCCCGTTCGAGGTCCTGTTGGACGAGGACGGCGCGGCGGCCGACATCGTCGGGACCAAGACGCTCACTGCCACCACGCTGCTGCGGCCCGGCCAGTGGGTCGCCGGCGCCCGGGCTGTGTCCCGAGGCAACATCCAACACAACACCGGAAGGCGACCGACCCAGCTCGGAGCCACCCTGGTGATCGGGCCCGGCGATGAGCTGTTGTATGCCGATTTCGAGGACTACGCAGGCGACCATTCCGATCTCGACGAGGTCATCGCCGTCCTCCTCGGATGACACCGATTCGCGCCCTCCTTCCGACGGACCTCGGTCGGGTGTTCGAGATCAACCAGGCGAACACGCCTGAGGTTGGTTCCGTCGATCCAGATCGGCTCGATTTCATCGTTCAGGAGTCGGCGATCGCGCTCGGAGCGGTCGAAGCAGGCGAGGTGGTCGGCTTCGTACTCGTGCTCCCGCCGGGGTCGCCGTACGACTCGGTGAACTATCGATGGTTCGCAGATCGCGGTGACGACATCATGTATCTCGATCGTGTGGCCGTCGAAGCCGAGCATCGAGGCCGTGGGTTGGGTCGATCGTTGTACTCCGCCGTCTTCGATCGCATCAGTTCCGAGTATCCCGAGATCGCCAGGCTCGGGCTCGAGGTGAACGTCGAACCCCCGAACCCCGGATCGATGGCCTTCCACCTCACATTGGGGTTCATCGAAGTCGGTCGGCAACGAACGCCCTACGGAGGGGTCGTCTCGCTCATGGAGCGGGCCGTCGGCTCAGATGGCTGAGAACCAGCCCATCGCCCCTCGCATGGCGATCCGATGCTGATGGGGATGGAACATGTACCGGCCGATCTCCGGGAGGGTGAACTCGAGAATCGCCCGCTCGGTCTGGCCGAGTGTGACGACGTCGGTGGTCGTGGCCGGAACCTCTCCGGCGCCGGTGGGATAGACGTCGAACACCTGGGCATGAAGGTGGAATGAGGCGATCGGTTCGTACTCCAGCATGTTCGTCAAGTAGAGCCGCACCGGTTCACCGGCCGGCAGCTTGATGGGGAACTTCTCGTAGAAGCCGGCGATCCCGTTCCAGCTGGTGATGGCGATGCGTCCCGATGAGTCGGGATCCCACCCGCCGAGTGTCAACACGATCTCGTTTGCCTCCGGTCTCGGTGTGACCGGGTCGACGATCAGGATGCCGTACAGCCCCTTGGCGATGTGCATGTCGATCGGCATCGTGTGGCAGTGATAGGGGTGCAACCCGGCCGGCCCCGCCTCGATCTCGTAGACGGTCTCTCCGCCGGGTGGAACCGGCTCCCAACCGTCGTGGAGCGGCGAATGCCGGCCGTGGAAGTGGAGGTTGTGATCGTGGCCCGTGGCGTTCCTGAAACGGATACGCAGCAGTTCGCCCTCGGTGGCCCGCAGGGTCGGACCTGGCACCGACCCGTTGTAGGTCCAGGCGTGGACTCCGGTCCCGTTGGCCACATCGATGTGCTGCTCGGTCACGGTCATCTCGATCTCACGGACCGGAGCGCGCCGTGGCCGCGGTGGGAAGGTGGCGTGCTCCAGATGGCTCGATTCGAGCGTTGGAGGCGGCGAGTAGTCGCCGCCGTATGGACCCGCGTCCGAACCCACGATCAGCTCAGACGAGAGGTGGTCTCCGACGTATGGATCAGAGCTTTCGGATCCCGCGGCGCGAGAGCCTGCCGCATTGCCGACCAGTCCGGCGCCGAGAATGCCTGCGCCACCCAATCCGAACCGTCGAATCGTCTCGCGACGGGTGAGCCCTCCGCCGTCGTCCGGTGCGTTTCCGGTCATACGATCCCACCGACGACGACGGCTGCCCCGGTTGCGATGAGCCACAACAGCACGCCCGTGGTGACGGCCCCAACTCTGCGAAGTCGACGATTCGCTGGATCGCCGGCGGCGAGATAGGCGAGTGCGCCCACGACCGGAATGGCGACGACGCCGATCGACCAGACGACCTTCCCGGAAGTCGATCGATCCCCGCCCGTCCAAATCCTCCAGAGCGACCAGATGCTGCCCAGCACCCATGCCAGGGTCGGGATGATCGACAGCAGCAGCCCCATCGTCACCGGCCAGAACCCGCTGTTGAGGACGATGCCCATGAAGACCGGCTCGGAATCGGCGATCTCGACACCGGCCGGAAGGCTGGGAGTCGTGATCGCCGATGGATCGAAGTCGAGCGAAGCGAACACGTCGACTGCAGGCTGGACCGGTGCGTCCGATCCTCCAGGCAGGTTCTCGAGTGGGCCCGTGGGCTTCGGTGCTTCACCGTGCTCGAGTTGCGGGTTCAACTCGAAGTTCACTTCGGCGATCCTGCCCAGGTTGTTCGATCCGGCTGCGAGACCCCATGGGGAAGGGATGTTGATCCCGTCGCACGAGTGGAGCAGTCCCAACAGCCTCGGTGTCGTCGAGTCGCCTTCGTTGTCGGCGAAACACGATCGTTGCTCGTTCGGACCTCCGAGTGCATAGTCGGAGCGGCCGGATCCCATCGAGACGTTGTCTCGGACTTCGTTGCCTCCGGACGGCCACAGGTTCTTGTCGATCATCGAGACGACCAGGACGCCGGATGTGCGGTTGTTGACGAGGAGGTTGTTCCTGACGAGCGAGTTCCGAGCCCCGGCGAGCACGATTCCGTTGCCGTACGACGACCACTCTGCGGTGCGGTTCGGGGCGAGCTGGTCCTCGCCGTTGTGGTGGACGTAGTTGCCGGCCACGACGACATCGCTCACCGGCGGCAGCAGCTCGGAATCCAGCGTGTTGGGGACGATGCCCCCGACGTTGTTGCGCCACTCCGAATCGACGATCCAGATGTTGCCGGACGAGTTCGTGCCGGAGTATCCCAGACCGTTGTATTCGGCCACCACGTCGGTGACGACGGCGTCACACGGGCGGCATTGCCCGATGTAGAAGCCGGCGTCCCAGCTGCCCGAGGCGTACGAGTGCTCGAGGAGCCCGTCGACCGAATCGAAGGCGTAGATGCCGTAGACCCAGTCGTCGATCGCCGTCAGATACGAGCCTCGATAGCCGGTCACGCCGTTCCAGAAGAAGCCGTTGATCGTATAGCTGCGTGCCGTCATGTTCTCGATGGCGACGCCGTCGGCCGTCACTGCGATGCCGTTCTCCCGGGTGAACTCACCGTCGAGGATCACCTCGTTGCGATCGGTTCCCCGGACCGTGATGTAGGGGGTGGTGATGCTGACCGCCTCCCGATAGACGCCAGGCTCCACCAGCACCAGGTCGCCGGGATCGGCGGCGTCGACGCCCGACTGGATCGTGGGGTAGTCGGTCGGCACGGAGCGGGTGACTCCCGTCCATTCATCGACCACATCGGCCGAGGTGTCGGTCTCCGCCGCCGCCTGCTGGTCGTCGCCGACGACGAGGGTGGCGACCATCCCCTCGTACGAGCCATCGTCCTGTCTGGTGGCGTGGATCGAGCAGAAGAACTCATAGGTACCGGGATCGTCGAATGTCAGAGCGGCGCGCTCATCGGCAAGCATGATCGAGTCCCCTGTTGCATCCTGAGTCGACCACGACCCATCGACGGAGAACGCGTTGTGCGGGTTGCGGCCATTGTTGACGAACTCGACGACCGCCCCGATCGGGACCTGATAGACGTCCTGGTCGAACGAGTTGTCCAGCATCGAGACGGTGAATTCGGCGGCAGGTTGCTCGTTGTCGCCGCAGGATCCGAGAATGAGCACCGCGGCCGCAAGAAGCCCGAGGGTCAGGAGTCGTCGCATCGACGGCAGCGTAGAAGGCTCGAGTGAGCGCCGTGACGTCAGGACGGCGTGTTTCCGACACCGCCGTTGCGGTAGATCGATCGGGAGATCGGCTCAACGACTTCGATGATCTGATCGACTTCCTCGCCGAGAGCGATCATCGCCGCCTCCATGGTGTGGTCGGTCGTCTCTTCGATGCGATCCCGACGTTCGATACCGGACGTCGTGAGCGCTCCGTCGGAGTCGAGCCAGCCGTTCGATCGACACCGATCCAAGCCGGCCTGCCACTCGTCGGATGACCATGCCCGGTTCTTGCGATAGAACTCGG
>JAHEDH010000049.1 GCA_024641285.1 bacterium
ATCACCGACGGGATCCTCGCGGCGACCAGCGACCCCGTGTCCGTGCCGACGATCACGACCGTGCCAGGGGCATCTGAACGCAACCTGGACTCGGCGGCGGCCCGGGCGAACCTCTGGATCGGCAACGCCATCACGCTTGTGACGCCCGATGGGACGCAGAACGTGGTCTTCAACCCGAGTGACCTGGTGAACGCCTTTCGGGCAGACGTCGGGATGGACGGGACGATCGATCTCTCCTTCGACGAGGCCGTCGTCGACTCGTTCCTCCTGAACCAGCGCGACCTCATCGAGACCGCCCCCGTGGACGCCCGCATCGAGATCAACGGCTACGACGTGGTGATCGTGCCCGGCAGCAGCGGAACCCTCATCGACGGCTCGCAGACCGTCGCAACGCTCGAGGCCCTCGCCGACACGTCGTCTCGCAGAGGCCCCCTTCCGGTCGAGGACGGAGCCGAGCCCGAGGTCACGACCGGTGAACTCGAGGCGTTGGGTATCGAGCACATGGTCGTGCAGTTCACCACGTACCACGATTGCTGCGCCGCCAGGGTCACCAACATCCACCTCATGGCGGACACCATCGACGGAGCCATCGTCGGCCCCGGAGAGGTCTTTGGGATCAACGACTACGTCGGCCAGCGCACGCTCGAGAACGGCTACCTCGATGCCGGGACGATCATCAGGGGCGAGATCGTCGAGACGGTGGGAGGCGGCGTCTCACAGTTCGCCACGACGCTGTACAACACGGTGTTCTGGGGCGGTTACGAGGACGTCCAGCACAAACCGCACTCGTTCTACTTCTCGCGATACCCCGAGGGCATCGAGTCCACCGTCTCTTTCCCACAACCGGAGATGAGCTTCCGCAACAACACCGACAGCTCGATCATGGTCAAGACGTCGTACACCGACACCTCGATCACCGTGAAGATCTACGGGTCCAACGACGGACGCATCATCGCCGGGGCGCATCGGAACGGAAGCACCTCGTTCGAGACGATCTCCGCGGGAGGTCCGAACGCCAAGGTCGTGCGCGGTTCGGTGTCCGAACGAACCGATTTCACCGAGCCGACCACGGAGTACCGCCCGAACCCCGAGTTGACGCCCGGAACACAGGTGGAGACCCAGCAGGCGAGGCAGGGATGGACGGTCGTCGTCACCCGCTCGATCGAACGGTCCGGAGACGTCTCAGAGCAGCAATGGGTCGTGCGCTACCTGGCGCAGCGCCAGATTCTCGAGGTCAATCCCTGCGAGGTGCCGGGCAGCGGCATCACGTGCCCGACCACGACGACGCTGCCACCGACGACGACCGTGCCCCCCGAGTCGACGACTTCGGCGCCCTGATCGATCGGGATCGCCCGTCAGTCGGGATACACCCGGAAGAACTCCGCCACGACGTCCGAGGCCTTCGCCATCGATGCCGGGTCCCAGTCGGAGCGCCGCCTGACCGAGACCGCGTTCGACATCGCGTATACGTAGTCGACTTCGGAGTCGGCCTCGAACAACCTCACTGCGAGGCGCGCAGGGAACGTGTCGACCTGAGAAGCAGTCTGGCTGCCGGTGAACGACTCGCCGTCCTGGCCCGTGAGACTCCGGTCGGTGTCGATGACGAGCACCCTTCCAACCGGCGTCACCTTCTTGATCTCGATCGTTTGACCCATATCGCTCCTTCTCGGCTGCGATCGTACCCCGGCCGGCGGCGGCTCGCGACCGGGCAGTGCGCTACAAGCCGCCGACCTCTGGCCCGGGTCGCGCCGTCTTCTGGCTGCGGGCGCCGCGGTCGCGCTCCCCGATCACATGGATCTTCATGAGGTTCGTCGATGCCTGCTGGTTCGGTGGAATGCCGGCGACCATCACCACGGCTTCTCCCCGCCGGCAGATGCCCTCCTTCTCGAGGAACTTCTCCGCAGCCGCCAGCATCACGTCGGTGTAGTCCCTGCGACCGAACGGGTGGGCGCTGACCCCGCGATAGAGCGCCATGCGGGTCTTGGTCTGCTTCACCGCTGTGAAGGCGATGATCCTGGCCTTCGGTCGGTACTTCGAGAGGAGCCGGGCGGTGTTCCCGGACTCAGTGAAGGCCACGATCGTGTCGATGCCGAGATTGTTCGCCGTCTCGACCGCCGCCCCTGCGATCGCGGATGCCAGCTGCTCCTCCGTGTCCGCACCGATGAACTGGATGCCGATGTGCGGTCGGGTCGAAATGGCCTTCTCGACCTCCTGGCAGATCCGCCCCATGGTGCGAACGCTCTCGAAGGGGAACTCCCCGGCTGCCGTCTCCGCCGAGAGCATCACGGCATCGGTGCCGGTCAGGACGGCGGTGGCGACGTCGGTCGCTTCGGCGCGGGTGGGCCTCGGGGAATGCGTCATGGATTCCAGCATCTCGGTTGCGGTGATGCTGATCAGCCCCGCGGCGTTCGTTCGCTCGAGAATGTCGGCCTGGACCAGCGGGATGCGTTCGAGGGGAAGCTGCACGCCGAGATCTCCTCGGGCGACCATCGCACCCGCCGCTTCGGAGAGGATGTCGTCGAGGTTCTCGTAGGCGGCAGCGAGCTCGATCTTGGCGATCACCGGGGCGCCGCCGGCGAGCTCGCGGATCTCCCGGATGTCGGCTCCGGTGCGGACGAAGCTCGCCGCCACGTAGTCGACCTCGAGCTCACGACCGAATTCGAGATCGCGGCGATCTTTGTCCGTGATGGCCGGCACCCGCAGGTTCGTCTCGGGGAACGCGACGCCCTTGCCGTCCTTGAGCTCACCGCCCTGCTCCACGGTGACACGCAGTCGATCACCCATCACCTCGTCCACGATCAGCCTGATCAAGCCGTCGGCGAGAATGATCCGTTCGCCGACCTCGACGTCCTCGAGGAGATATTCGTAGTCCACGTAGACGAGTCCAGGTTCGGTGGACTCGAGCCGCCCCGGCAGGAGATCGATCACCTCGTCGTTGTCGAGGTGCATCGATCCACCCGGAAACGACCCTACGCGGAGCTTCGGTCCCTGGATGTCCTGGAGGACGGCCACGACACGATCCTCGGTCTCTGCCGCCTCCCGGACCCACTTGGCGAACGAACGGTGCAGGTCGTAGTCACCGTGGCTGAAGTTGAGGCGAGCGACGTCGATCCCGGAACGGACGAGCTCTCGAACCCTGTCGGGGTCGGCGACAGCCGGGCCCAACGTGGCGACGATCTTGGTGAGGCGCTCCATGTCGAGAACCCTACCCAGCGGGTGGCGCCGGACCGGTATCACAGCTCAGGGCAAGCCGTAGACGTCGGCTCGCCCGAACACGGTCCGACTGGCCACCTCGATCGCGGATCGACCGTCGGGCGAGACGAGCCAGTCCACGAAACCGTCGGCGGCGGCCTTCGCATCCGTGCCGGCGACGCTCATTGCCCGATACGGGTTCTCCAGAGCCGGGTCCGACACACCGGTGTCCACGAGCGACAAGGCGCCTGTCGAGAGGAAGGTTCCCAGTTCGGCGAGGACGAACGCAGCGCGCTCCGAGGCGACCTGGAGGGTCAGCCCCATTCCCTGACCCGTGCTGAGATACCAGGGTTGGGCGGGCCCGTCCACCCCCGCCCGCGCCCAGATGGCCGCTTCGACGAGAGCGGTGCCCGAGCCGTCCTGCCGCCCGACGAACGGTCCTCCGCGATCTGCGATCTCCCGGAAAGCCCCGGCGGCATCCAGTCCGATGAAGTCGCTGCCCGGTGGCCCGGCAACGAGGAATCGGCTGGTGAACACCGTTGCACTCTGCGAAGCGAGCCCGTCCGCCTCGAAATCGGCCTCGAGGTCGGGGGCATGGGTGATCGTGACGTCCACCGACCCGCTTCTGGCGAGTGCGAGCACCTGGGCGGTCGCCTCCCCGATGACGTCCACGTCCACTCCGGTCTCTGCGGTGTAGGCGTCGGCGACCGACTCGATGAAACCCGAATCGACCAACGTGGTCCCGGCGGCGACGAGCAGCGCTCGCTCGCCTCCGCAGGCGACAGCGAGCAGCACCACTGCCAGAAGGCCGAGTGCCCTCACCGCTCCACGATCCGGACCGAGGACGCCTTGACCGCCGCCACGACCCGGCTGTCGACCCCGAGGCCGAGGACATCGACCGATCCTGGTGTCACGATCGCCCGCAAGGGAATTCCGATGTCGACCACCACGTCGACGAGTCGGCCAACGGGCTCCATCGCGACGACCGTGCCTTCCCATCTGTTCCGCGCCGAGCCGCCCGTCGGCGAGCCATCGGGCTGGAGCAGGGTCACCGTCTCTGCGGGAACGAGCACCCGGACGTCCTGCCCGACACGCACCTCCCCGCTGCCGATCAGTTGGACACCGTCGGCATCGACGGTGGAAGTGGCACCCTCGTCTCCGACCACGACCCCGTCGTACACGTTGGTCACGCCGATCGCCCGGGCGACCGCCTCCGACGTCGGCTGCGCCATCACTTCTGCAACCGGTCCCTGCTGGACGACGACGCCGCCGATCATGATCGCCAGCCGGTCCCCGAGCGCCACGACCTGTTCGAGCTCATGGGTGACGATCACACCGGTCCGGCCTTCGAGAGCGTGACGGATGGTCGCCGCAATGGCCGGACGCTCGGCCAGATCGACGGCCGCCAGCGGCTCGTCCAGAAGGAAGACATCCTCTGGCCGGGCGAGTGTCCGGGCAAGGCACAGGCGGGCTCGCTCCCCTCCGCTCGCCACGAACGCAGGCTGGGCGAGCAGATTTCCGAGCCCGAAGCGCCGGGCGTACTGGCCGGCGAGGCCGCTCTGCTCATCGGAGAGGCCGAGCCCGAGGTTGGTTCCGAGCAGCCCTCGGAAGAGATACGGCTGCTGCGGCTGGTAGGCCACTGCCCCGATCTCGTCGACGAGACCACGCAGCAGAGTCGTCTTGCCGGCGCCGTTCGGCCCGAACACCACGGTGGTCACACCCCGCACGAGGTCGAAGCCCGCTCCGTTCACAGTCGGCCTCTCGTTCGGCTGAGCGAGACGTTCACGACGAGCGAGATCACCAACAGGACCAGACCGGCACCGAGGGCAGGGCCGAACTGGGCCTGCCTGGACTCCTGGACGATGAGCGTTGTCAGGACACGGGTCTCGCCTGCGATGTTCCCTCCCACGATCAACACCGCTCCAACCTCCGAAACCACTCTGCCGAAGGCGGCAACGGCGGCGCCGACCACGCCCGGCCATACCTCGAGGAGGGCGAGTCGTGCCCGATCGACCAGGCTCAGCCTGAGCGCTCCCAGCTGCTCGACTGCGGCGGCAGGGAGCGACTCGATGGCGGTCGCGGTGAGGCCGACGACGATCGGCACCGCCAGCAGGAACTGGGCGATCATCATCGCGGTCGGTGTGAAGGTCAGCCGCAGACCGCCGAGCGGGCCGGACCGCCACAGCAGGAGCAGCAACGCCAGGCCGACCAGGACCGGGGGAAGGCCCATGCCGACGTCCACGGCGACCCTCAGTGCGCTCCGCCCCCGAAAGCGCCCGAGCCCGAGCGCGGTACCCATCGGGACGCCGATCGTGAGGCTCGCGACACTCGCCACGCCACTGACGACCAGCGTGAGGGCGACGACCTCGATCAACTCCGGGTCGGAGAGCGAGGCGAAGGCGTCGGCGATCGCATCCAGGATCAAGCCCACGGGGGCCACCGGACAGACATCGAAGCGAGGCTAGCCACAGGGGGATGCGCTCCCTCAGACTCGTGGATGCAGCGTCCCGACGATCCGGTCGGCGGAGGAAAGCGCGGCGGGATCGAGGAGCCCACGATCCACTGCGACCACGAATGCACCTGTCGCCTTGGCAGCCTTCGTGCCGGATGGCGAGTCTTCGAGAACCATCCCGCGCGACGCCGCCACACCGATTCCCTCGAAGGCTCGCAGGTAGATGTCGGGAGCCGGCTTGGGATTGGCCACGTCACTCGCAGTGATCGACACCTCGAAGTGGCGATGGAGCCCGGTGGCCGCGAGCACGGCATCGAGGCGCCAGCGCGCGCTGTTGGTGCCGATCGCCACCGGGACATCGATCGTCTCACGCAGGGCGACGGCGTCGGCGAACACCTCGAGTTCGGTGGCCCGGGCGAGAAACGCCTCCTTCGCCTCGCCGTCGAGGGTGTCGGCGCTCGTTCCTAGCCGGGGCGCCCAGAACTCGGCGACCTTGCGGTCGGTGGTTCCGATCGACACCTCGAACTCCGCTTGGGTGAGGTCGTGGCCGTGCAGCCCGATGGCGTCCCGCCATGCGCGATACGACACGGGCTCGGAATCCACCAGGACGCCGTCGCAATCGAAGACGACGGCGTCGACATCCTGACCGAACAGGATCAGGAGAGCTTCTCCCTGAGCAGGACGTTCACGGCCTTCGGATCGGCCTTGCCCTGGGTCGCGCGCATCACCTGTCCGACGAGGAACCCGACGACCTTCTGCTCACCGCCTTGGTAGCGCTCCACGGCGTCGGGGTTCTCTGCCAGGACAGCATCGACCGCAGACTCGATGGCTCCCGCGTCGGTCATCTGGAGGAGGTCTCGGGACTCGGCGACCTGACGGGCCGTGCCTTCACCGCGGAGCAGGCCGTCCAGAACGTCCTTCGCCGCCGAAGCCGAGAGCTCGTTCCCGTCGATCATGGCGAGCATCTCTGCGAGATGCTCGGGCGTGAGCTCGATCGAGTCGGTCTCTTCGCGCCGCATCCAGGCAACGATCTCTCCGGTGATCCAGTTGGCCGCCGATCTGGAATCCGCTCCGGCCGAGATGGCGCCATCGAAGAGATCACGCAGCTGCGGATCCGCCGAGCTCAGGGCCAGCGACGTCTGGCTGTCGACTCCGAGACCGGCGTACCGGGCCTTTCGCTGATGCGGTAGCTCGGGCAGCGTCGCCCGGATCTCTTCGCGCCATGCGGGTGAGACGACGATCGGGACCAGATCGGGCTCGGTGAAGTAGCGATAGTCCGAGCTCCCCTCCTTGGTCCTCATCGACGACGTGACACCGGCCTCCTCGTCCCAGTGCCGGGTCTCCTGGATGACGGTGCCGCCCGACTCGAGCTCCGCGATCTGGCGTTTGATCTCGAAATCCACGGCACGCTCGAGCGAACGGAAGGAGTTCATGTTCTTGATCTCGACCTTCGTGCCGAACTCGGCCTCAGGGCCGCGTCGCACCGAGATGTTGGCGTCGAAGCGGATCGACCCCTCTTCGAGCCTCGCATCGGACACGTCGAGCTCGGCGACCACCTCTCGGAGTGTCTGCGCATACGCCCTGGCCTGGGCCGCAGATCGGATGTCGGGCTTCGAGACGACCTCGACCAGCGGGACACCGGCCCGGTTGAAGTCGAGCAGCGTCTCGGTGGCGGCGTGGATCCGCCCGCCGTCGCCGATGTGGAGCGACTTCCCGGTGTCCTCCTCCTGGTGAGCGCGTTCGATGCCGATCCGGACGGTCTCACCGTCGGCGTCGACATCGAGCCAGCCATCGTGGCAGACCGGGATGTCGAACTGGGAGATCTGATAGTTCTTCGGGAGATCGGCGTAGAAGTAGTTCTTACGGTGGAAGACCGACCACTCCGAGATCTCACAGTTGAGCGCAAGGCCGATCTTGGTGATCCATTCGATCGCCCGACCGTTCGTGACGGGCAACGCCCCGGGCAACGCGAGACACGTCGGGCAGACGTTGGTGTTCGGGTCGTTGCCGAAGCCGACGGCGCAGCCGCAGAACATCTTCGACTGTGTTGCGAGCTCGACATGGACCTCGATGCCGATCACGGGCTCCCATGCTGCGGTCTCGGTCATGCCAGCTCCTGAACCATGCGGGGACGGGCGTCGAATCCGGCGAGCCGCTCGATCTCCTTGGCCACTGCGAACATCACCGGCTCTCCCATCGCCGGAGCCATCACCTGGACGCCGAGTGGGAGGCCCTGGTCGTCGAGCCCGACGGGAACCGAGATCGCAGGATCACCCGAGAGGTTGGATGGGATCGTGCAGACATCAGACAGGTACATCGACAGCGGGTCCGACTTGGCGTCGAAGGGGAAGGCGACCGTCGGCGACGTCGGAGACATGAGCACGTCCACTTGTTCGTAGGCGGCGGCGAACTCGTTGCGCAACACGGTCCGCGCCTTGTGCGCCTGTCCGTAGAAGGCGTCGTAGTAGCCGGCCGACAGTGCGTACGTGCCGAGCAGGATCCGCCGGATGACCTCCGGCCCGAACCCCTGGGCCCTGGTTCGAGCCATCATCTCCTCGGTCGTCTCGCCTTCCAGCCGCAGCCCGTAGCGGATCCCGTCGAACCGGGCGAGGTTGGCCGAGCATTCGGCGGGGGCGATCAGGTAGTAGGCGGAGAGAGCGAGTTCGACGGTGGGCAGCGACACCTCGACGATGTCGGCACCCGCGTCGCTCAACTGGTCGAGCGTGCTGGTGAGGGCGGCGGTGACGGCCGGCTCATACCCCTCGCCACCGAACTCGGTGACCACCCCGATGCGCTTGCCGGCGACACCGGCGTCGAGCTCCGACGCGAGCTCCGGGTACTCCCCCGCCCACGATGTCGCGTCCAGTGGGTCGTGTCCGGTGATCCCCTGGAGCAGGGCGACCGCATCGTCGACCGTCCGGGTGATCGGGCCGATCTGGTCGAGCGAACTGGCGAACGCGATGAGGCCGTATCGACTCACCGTGCCGTAGGTCGGCTTCATGCCGACCACACCGCACAGACTTCCCGGCTGCCGGATCGACCCGCCGGTGTCGGACCCGAGCGCCCCGAGCGCCGAACCGGCGGCCACTGCGGCGGCACTGCCACCGGAAGAACCGCCCGGCACGCGACCGGTGTCCCAGGGGTTCCGAGTCGGGCCATAGGCACTGTTCTCGGTGGACGATCCCATGGCGAATTCGTCGAGGTTGGCCTTGCCGATCAGCACCGACCCGGCGTTGCGCAGACGGGTGACCACGGTGGCGTCGTACGGCGGCCGGTAGCCCGCCAGGATCTGTGACGCCGCAGTCGTCTCGACGCCGCGCTGGCACATGTTGTCCTTGAGGGCGATCGGGATCCCGTGCAGCGTGCCTCGGTCGTGTCCGGACGCCAGTTCCTGATCGGCTCCCGAGGCCGCCTCGAGCGCAGCCTCGCGGTCGATGGTGAGGTAGGCGTGGATTTCGGCTTCGGTCATCGATGCCCGTTCGAGCACCGCCTCGGTGAGGTCGACCGATGTGTGGGCACCGGACCGCAGTCCGGCGGCAGCGTCGGTGATGGTGAGATCTGCGAGCGCCATCGTTCAGTCCTGGGTCATCGCCGGCGGGGTGACGAAGTATCCGTCGCGGGACGCCGGTGCCATCTTCAGCACCTCGTCTCGATCGAGCGACCCGGTCACGACATCGGCGCGGAAGGCGTTGACGAAGCCGAGTGGATGGTTGGACGGCTCGACGCCCTCGGTGTCGAGAGATTGGACCTTCGCGGCGTGTTCGAGAATCGCCGAGAGTTGCGAACGCAGCGTCTCCAACTCCTGTTCGGCGAGATCGAGGCGGGCGAGTCTCGCAACATGGGCGATGTCGATGTCGATTGGCATCCGGTGGAGTGTAGAGCAGTCACCCGAGCCCTCCTCCGGGCTTCCCGGCGACCGACGTAGGCTCGCCACGATGCGGATCGGGATCGGATTGGTGGCACTCGCCGCCCTCGGAGCGGCAGCTGTGCTCGCCGTCTCCGGCGACGACACCAACGCCGGGATCAGCGCCCGGATCGGCCTCATCCTGCTGGCGGTGTGGATCGCATTCCCGGTGCTCGCCGAGGTCGACTCCCGCACGTTTCTGTTCTTCGCCATCGGCGCGGTCCTCGTCCTGTGGCGGCCACGCAGCGCCCTGATCGTCCTCCCCGTCCTGGCGTTCGCCCTGAAGCGGCGCGCTTGACGCGCTGCACGAAGTCCGCACCCTCCGGATCAGGCCAGAGGAAGGCTCACCTCGAAGGTGCTCTCGCCCACGTGTCGGTACGTGAGATCTCCTCCCATGAGCCGGGCAAGCTGTCGCGAAACGGTCAGTCCGAGTCCGATCGACGGCAATGGCCCGACCTGAGTCCCGAGGGATCGGTAGGCCTCGAACATCACCTCACGCTCTGGCTCGGGTATCGGAGCGCCGCTATCGCTCACACGCAGGAGCCCAACGCCATGCTCCACAAGGATGTCGACTGTGATCTCTCGGCCACCATGTCGATGGGCGTTGGTCAGGAGATTTCGAACGATCTGCTTGATTCGACCGGCATCCCCGCTGACCACGACGGCATCACCCCGACGGACGGTGACGTGATGACTCCATGCGGGTGGGACCGACTTCATGGCTGCGCCGACAGTCGCGCCGAGATCGACCGGCTCGGCCGTCACTGCGACTTGAGCCGTTTCAGCTCGGGCAGCAACGAGGAGATCGTCGACGATGTTGCTGACCTCGTCGGCCTGCTCAGCGATGAGGGTCAACATCTCGCGCTGTTCGTCGGCGTCGAAGTCATCTCCGCGTTCGCGCAGCTCCGCGGTGTATCCGACCACTGCAGACAACGGCGTGCGCAGTTCGTGACTGATGCTTGCGACGAAGCGATCCTTGGCACGGAGAAGATCGGCGAGCTGGGCTTCCGCACGCTCGATCTGCCAAGAAGAGCCGAACATGTCCACGACGGATTCGAGCATTCGCCGCTCCTCGGAGGTCCAGATCCTCGGGCGATGGTCGATCAAGCCGGCGGTGGCCACCCAGTCCTCGCCGACGAACACCGGTGCGCTCAGTTCTGCCTTCACCAGATGGTCGAACTGCGCCATGAAACCCGCCTCTTCAAGTGCGGGAGGTGTGATCAGGTCCATCGACCACAGCTGTCGACGCTTCATGGCATCTCTCGCATTCGGGGCATCCGCCCACGCAAACCTCGCGAAAAAGGGCTCGAAGTCGATTTCCATACCTCGACGAGTGGCGGCGTGGCGCACCTCTGCACACTCGCCACGCTCGGGGTCGAGCACGTTGACATCGATGTAGACGAGCGAGGTGTCGGTTGCACGTCGCATGGCCGCCAACGAACGTGTGATCGCTGTGGACTCGGCGCCACGTAGCAGCGCCTGTGAGCAGTCGAGTAGCGCCGTCTGAATCCGCAGTGCGGATGCTCGCTTCTCGCTGAGGTCAGTCACCAGACGCTCCTGCGCCTGTCGAGTCCACACCATCGCCAACATGTCTGCGGCGGTGACGAGAAGGGACACTTCCTCTTCGCTCCAGTCACGCGTCTCGGTAACCGAGACGAATGCAATCGATCCAGCAAACCGCTCATCGACCATGATCGGGATCGCCAACTCCGACCGGATGGAAGGGGTGATCCGGTCGTAATGAGCCCTGTCAGGTCCTTCAGCGAGTTGCGAGCTGTCTCTGAGGATCCACGGATGGCCTTCCGACAATGTCCGGTGGACCTGCGGCAACTCGGACCACAAATAGCCCTCCCAGATGTTTCCACCTTCCGAATCGGAAAGCCCTACATGACTGATGATCTCGGAGGCGAGCCTCGACTCGTGGTCCGTATAGTTCCGCTCGACATAGACGGTGTCGAGACCTGCAGCGACCGCCAAACACTCGATGGCCGAGTGCAGGTCGCTGTCCCCCTGCAGCAGCCTTTGAGCGAACGCCACCAAGCCGGCTTCGTATTGCGCGGCTGAGACCGCAACTCCAAACCCGGATCTCTCGGTTGAATCCATCTCGTCCGCCCATACTGCGCCTACGAGACACATCTTCGGCACGATCGAGCCAGGCTTGAGCCGTCGACTCCGTCGCGGTTGAGAGTCGAACGCGTGGTGCTCGATCACGTCGACATCGGCCTCTCCGCCCCCGACACGATGTGAGCCCTTCTCGCGCCCCATGCCTCGAACCGTGAAGCGTGTAACGGCGCGGCCAGTAGATTCGGGAATATGCACATCTGTCTCTTCGTCAGGGCAACGACAGCCGACGATCTCGTGGATCTCGCTGCCAAGGTGGCCCGTCGACCGGTCGTGGCGGCGGTGTCCGCGCCGGCCGCGTTGCTCGAAGAGGCGGATCCGGACACCATCGGGCAACTGGCTGCCTCGGACATCGAGTGGGTGCGATCCGCCCGCACGGCGCCTGCGCTGACCCTGCTTCCGGATGAATTCGTCCAGTCGGCGCTCGCGGTCGAAGCCGATCAATTCGGCGATCTCGGTCTCGCCGGGGCATCGCTGTACTTCGAGGGCCCTCCCAGCACCGGCCTCCCCCGAATCGCCCGGGAGGGCGACATCAGCTGCGCCATCACCCGGACCCCGGACGCCCGCTCCGGAGTCCTCGTCGACCTCGACATGGTGCTCCCGTGCTTTGGCGCAGCCCAGGCTGTCGATCTCGATCGGGCGACCGACGATCTCCAGCTGTGGGAGACCGGAATCGACCAACTCGGCGAGCGCCTCGACCTCATCACGGCGATGGCCCACTGCGACGTGACGACCCCGACGCGGTTCTTGGAGCAGCACTTCGTCACGGGAGCGTTCGCGGTCGAGGACCTCCGCTCCGAGCCTGATCCGCTGCTCGCCAGGAAACTGGTCCGCATCGCCACCAGGCTCCCGCGACGACCGGGCGCCGAGATCGTGAACCTCATCCTCGACGCAGCATCGGTCGACAACCTCTCGGCCGATGCCGGCCAGGACCGCCACGAGGCGGTCCATTCCGCACTCATCACTGCACGCTCGAACATCGACAACTCGCGGCGTCGAGCGGACGACTGGTCGAGGGTGTCGCGGCTCGACTGGGATGCCGACGGTCACGAGGAGGTGCAGATCGAGC
Organism: bacterium; assembly: GCA_024641285.1. Lineage (GTDB taxonomy): Bacteria > Actinomycetota > Acidimicrobiia > Spongiisociales > ZC4RG35 > JAHEDH01. Next base: position 12,739 of record JAHEDH010000049.1, read on the forward strand.
TCAAGACGGTCTCGTTCGTCATCGACCCGCGGGCGGGTGGCGAGATCCTCGTCTTCGACGACAAGCTGAGCGGCGCCACCCTCGCCTGGCTCGAGACCGAGCCTCGCGGCCTCGTGTTCCACATGCACGACGGAGCCGATGCCCCGGAGAAGGTCGGGATGGTCGTCGACGGGATCGAAGAGAGCAGGGAGGGTGTCGCGCTCACGTTGACCGATCCCGACGGCTGGGTGCGACTGACCGTGGGGCTGACCGACCGGGCGCTCGACCTCGAATACCATCTCAGCGAGTCGGCGAACTGTCGGTTCGGACCGGAGCTCCCGCTCTTGATCGGAGAGACCCGGCTCCGTGTCGACGGCAGCGAGTGGATGGACATCGACCAGCCGAGAGCCGTCTCCGGTCACCGCTTCAGGCTCCAGGGGACCGTGCGAGAGGCGCTGATCACATCGATGCTGCCGACCGACCTGTTCGTCCGCCCTGCACCGGGCGGTGTGGTGGTGTGGCCGAACTGGTTCGCAGCCTCCGCCGGCAGCTTCCCGATCCGGATCGACCTGCGCCAGACGACCGAGTAGTCAGGTCAGCAGTTCGACGAGCGCTTCGTAGGACTCTGCGAGATCGGCGATCCGGAGGCTCTCGTCGGCCTGGTGGGCCTGTGAAGTCTCCCCGGGCCCGAAGTTCACCCCCAGCACGCCCCTCACCCCGAGTCGGGCGACGTCGGTCCATCCCTGTTTGGCGGCGAACGCCGCCCCGGAGACGCCATGCAGCCTCCCCACCAGCGGATGATCCTTCCCGACCGGTCCGGCCGGCGCGGAATCGGTGACGGACACCGCATCTGCGTCGCCACACACCGTCATCAACTCTCGAATCGCCTCATCGACCGTTCGCAGCGGACTAAACCTATAGTTGAGGTTGAGGGTGAATCTGTCGGGAATGATGTTGCGGGCGATCCCTCCGGAGGCCATCGTCACCGACATGACCTCGCGATACTCGAGGCCATCGATGTGGACCGGGACCGGCTGGCGTCGATGCAATCCGGCCAGCCACTCCCCTGCCTTGGTCACGGCGTTCTCGCCCCACCACGGGCGCGCCGAGTGCGAGGACTTCCCGTGGAACTCGACGGCGGCGTTGACCACCCCGTTGCACCCGAGCTGGATCTCCGAATCGGAGGGCTCCAACACGATCGCCAGCTCGGCAGTCGAGAGCCAGTCCAGTTGGTCGAGCACCGGCTCGAGCCCATTGTCGGCACTCGGGCCCTCTTCTGCGTCGTAGAACACGCCCACCACGTCGTACGGGCCATCGATGACGGCCGGGTGCTCGAGGAGGTGGAGCATCACTGCGAGGCCGCCCTTCATGTCGCATGCGCCGAGCCCGTACAACCGATCACCTTTCATGAACGGCGGAGGTGCCCCCTGGCTGGGCACGGTGTCGAGGTGGCCGACGAGCAGGATCATCGGTCGGCCAGATCGGCGCCCGACAACAACCGACTTCCCCACTTTCACGATCTCTTCGGGTGAGTGGGTGACCGCGAGCCTTTCCGCCACCGCGGCGGCGATCGCCGCCTCGTCACCCGTGACCGAAGGGATCCCGACGAGCCAACTCGTCGTCTCGACGAGATCACTCACACCTGGACCCCGAGATCGCGCAGGAAGTCGTTCAACTTGGTCTTCTCGTCCGTGCGATCGGTTCGTCGGCCGATGATCAGGGCGCACTGGAGCTGATAGGTCCCGGCCGGAAAGACCTTGGGTCGCGTGCCCTGCACCACCACGGCGCCTGCCGGAACGCGTCCGCGATACTCGATCGGCTCGGGGCCGGTGACGTCGATGATCGGGATCGAGCCGGTGATCGTCGTATTGGCCCCCAGGACTGCGCCCTCCTCGATGATCGCCCCCTCGGTGACGATGCACCGACTGCCGATGAACGCACCATCCTCGACGATCACGGGTCGGGCTCCGGGCGGCTCGAGCACTCCCCCGATGCCGACGCCGCCGGCCAGATGGACATCGCGGCCGATCTGGGCGCAGCTCCCGACCGTTGCCCAGGTGTCGACCATCGACCCGGCCCCGACACGCGCCCCGATGTTCACGTACCCGGGCATCACGATCGAGCCAGGCTCGCAGTGGGCTCCATAACGGACCGTCCCGGGCGGGACGACCCGAACGCCCTGGCCGGCGAGGTCGTGCTTGATCGGGATCTTGTCGTGGAACTCGAACGGCCCGACCTCGAACGTCTCCATGTCGCGGAGACGGAAGTACAGCAGGATCGCCTCTTTGATCCATGCGTGGACGACCCACTCACCGTCGATCTTCTCTGCGACCCGGATCTCCCCCCTGTCGAGCGCGGCGATCGTGTCGTTCACGGCGTCACGCGCGTCCTCGATCGGGATGCTCCCGGCGTACGCCGCTTCGATCACGTCAGACATCTCACCACCGCCTCTGCAGCCTCGGCACACTCGTCGAGTGTTGGAACGAGTGCCAGTCGAATGTAGCCCTCACCGCCGGCACCGAAGGCGCGGCCCGGCGAGACGACCACCCCATGGTCGAGCAGCGTCGCGGTCGCTGCGACATCGTCGTCGACCCGCATCCAGATGTAGAGACCGGCTTCGGAACCGACGACATCGAGCCCGGCCGCTTCGAAGGCGCCCTTCAGGACCCTTCGTTTGTCGGAAAAGACGGCCCGGCGAACGGCTGCGTGCTCGTCATCGGACCATGCAGCGATCGCTGCCGCCTGAACGAACTCGGCGGATGCGGTCCCTGTCGCCACCCGCAACGCAGCCAGCCTGGCGATCGCAGCCGGATCGCCGACGACTGCGCCTGATCGATAGCCGGTCATACCTGATCGCTTCGAGAGACTCAGGAACGACAAGACGCCGCGCGATCCCTCGCCGGCGAACTCAAGGACGGACGCCGGTTTCGAGCCCTCGTAGAGGTCCACATAGCACTCGTCCGCGCAGAGCCAGGTCTCAGAGGCCGCGGCCCGCTCGACGAACGCTGCAACCGTGTCACGATCCATCACGGTCCCGGCAGGATTGTGCGGCGAGCAGGTCCAGAGCATGACGGACTCGTCCCACTCCCGTTCGGTCACCATCTCGGGTCGGAAATCGAAGTCACCGGTCAACCGGACCGGGTTGCCGCGGGCACCGGCCAACCGCGCTCCCCGCTCGTAGATGGGGTAACCGGGCGTGGCCCAGGTCACCAGATCGTTGCGATCACGATCGACGAACGCCAGCGGGGTCGAGAAGACCGCCTCCTTCGATCCCGATGTCGGCATGACCTGGGTCTCGGGGTCGACGTCGACTCCGAATCGACGACCGATGTAGTCGGCGATCGCGGCCCGCAACTCCGGCAGGCCCTTGGTCGTGGGGTACTGGCTGACTTCGGGGACAGCCGCGATGAGCGCCTTGGGGATCATCTCGGGCGTCGGCTCACGGGGATCGCCGATCGAGAAGTCGATGATCCGCTCACCGGCCGCCCGAAGGTCCCTCGCACGCTGTTGTACCGCCGCAACGCCGTGACTGCCGAGCTCATCGAGGACCGGATTGAACTTCATCCCCGTGAACCTAGCTCGTATCGGCGTGGACGAATCCCCAAGCCGAGACCTGAGGATTCGCAAACACGGAGCTGATACTCGATGTGATCAGCCGCGTACCAAGAGTGTTCCGGTCATCGACTCGTGGCCCGGCACGGTGCAGACGAAGCCGTAAGTGCCGGGAGCGAGGTCGATATCGGCGCGCCGCGATTTGAAGGCTGGAATCTCGAACTCGAGACCCTCCGGTTCGACGGCAAACGTGTGGCGAATCCCATCCTGATTGTCGACCCAGATCCCGCCGGACGCGTCTACTTCGATCGTGTCGGAACTCCATTGCGCCCCGGCAGCAATCAACTCGACGTCCTCGAATGCGCGGGTGTCTGAGTCGGATGCATTGGCTGCGATGAGCGAGAGCACCGATCCGATGACGAACACCGAGACGGCTGTGGTCGCCACGCGACCCGTGGCAACAGGGTCGAGACGGCGCCAGGCGGCGACGCCCGAGCCGATCGCCGTCAGTCCGGCCACGAGGGACAGCAGACCGAGGATGAACGTCGGTGAAGACTCCGGGTTGGCGAGATCGTCGAGCAGGAATGGAGCGTTCCCGAACATGAGGAGCCCAGAGGTCACGGCGAGTGCGAGCCCGGTCCGTGGCCGCTCCCCGGATAGGAACGGAGCAAAGCCGAGAAACACCAGGCCGACGACCAGCACGGGAGGGATCATCTGGCCGGCCGTCACCTGCAGTGCGGTCGACCACAGCACCATGGTGATCGCTGCCGCCCTCGCCAATCTCAGCCACATCGCGATGGCATCTCTGGATTCTCCTGGCGGGTATTCCCTCGCCGCATCGTTGTCTGTCGTGGTCATGTCTTGCATCGGTTGTGCCTCCCAGTCGGCGCTCGGTTCAGGATTCGTTGTCGGCGTCACATCATCTCCACCGCCTCCACCGTGCCTACGGTCCCGTCGACGGTGACCATCTGGCCGTCGGTGAATCGGTCGATCGCCCCGACACAGCCAACCACGGCGGGTAGCCCGTACTCTCGGGCGACGATCGCCGGATGCGACAACTGGCCACCGCCTTCGGTCACGAGCGCCCCGATGTGGGGAAATACGATCTCCCACGCTGACGTCGTGAGAGGGGCGACCAGGACATCGCCGGGTCGCACACGACCGAGGTCTTCGGCTGCGCGCACGATGCGGACCGGCCCGGTGTATGCCCCGGGTGAGGCCGGGACGCCGTCCGCGCCATCCTCCAACTCGGCCGGCGAACCGTCGTGCGCCATCACCAGGTCGAACACCCCGATGATCTTCGCCAAGGGCGCCGGTAATCCGCTCGCGTCGGGCAATGCCGCGACGCCGCCGAGCGTCGCCGGCGGTCGATGGGTCCTCGCCCAGAGGTGCTGGCCGCGACGACGTCGAATCAGTCCATCGAGATCCTCGGGGCTCGCAAGCCACGCGTTGACCTCGTCGACCTCGAGGTAGAAGACATCGTCGATCGAGTGGGCGTGATCCGCGGTCACCATACGTCTCCCGATCTCGAGAGCCACGAGCCTCACCCAGCCGAGGGCCCTGGCGTGAACGGCTTCGCCGTGCTCGCGTATGGGGTAGGTCTCTCTGGCCGCAGCGAGAAGCGAATCGAACTCTGCGACCTCGTCGGAAGCGAGCCGGTTGCGGATCTCGGTGGCCAGCTGGACGGCCTGCTCCGCTGCGTCGTGAGCCGGCATACCGGCGGCGATCCATCCGAGTTCCAGGGCCGGATCCTCTAAGGCCGTCGGGGCGATCAGATCGAACCCGTAGATCCGCTGGCCATGGGCACGACGATGCTGCCGGTACGCCGCGGCGAATTCGGCATCCGCCCCCTCCAGACGACCGAGCAGATCAGGCCCACCCTCATCAACGACGCTGCGCACCTCGGGCGTGAGACGGGCCGCAAGGCGAGCCAGAGATTCGCGCACTTCGGAACGGAACGAGCCCGAGACGAGCCGCACAACCGTCTGCATGTCACCGAGTTCCCCGGCCTCGACGAACCGATGGAGCTCTGCGAGCGGAAGCAGATAGAACGGATCGGTGACCATGTTCCAGCCGAACGTGGTGCGCGTGATCTCGACCGCCCCGGAGAACGAACCGGCCAGTTCGTGGAGACCGAGTGAGGCGAGATCGGAATCGAATCCGAGACCGAGCTCCTCGTCGATCGCAGGCCGAGCTCGAGTCTCCCACACTTCGGCCAGGCGACGATCCACTCTCTCCTCGAGCGCCTTCTTCGCCGTCTGCGCGGCACGTCGAAGCGGCGGAACGACGCGAAATGCCAACTTCGCCAGCGGTGCGGGCGGCGGTGATCCTCCAGGCCTGCCCACGGCCGGCACCGGCTGGATGTACACGTATCCGTTGAGGTTCCGCATCGCGAGCTGCTTCAACGGCAGGCCGTAGTGTTCGACCAGGCGGCGACTCCCTGCCTCGAATCCAGGCATGAACACCGACATCGACAGCGGCGTCATCGGGACCTGGTTGTGGGTCGAATCCCAGGCCCACGGGCCGGGTGGCGGCTCATCCGTCATGGGGATGGGCTCGAGCAATCGGGTGGTGATCGGCCTCGACTGCAGCAGATGGAGCCGACTCCCGTCGTATGCCCACTCGATGTCCTGCGGCACTCCCGTGACCGCTTCACAACGCCGAGCGAGCTCGGCCACGTCCGCAGCGATGGCGGCGTCCAGCACCCGATGCTCACGCACCGGGCGGGCGACAGCATCGACGATCCAGCGTTCCCCGATGTCCTCGCCCGAGGCCAGCCGCTCGGCGGTTCCATGCACCGCCTCCACCACGACGTGACGCTCACCGGTCACAGGGTCGCGCGTGAATGCGACGCCAGCACATCTCGCATCGATCATCGGCATGATCAAGACGGCCATCGCTGTTCGCGCTCCATCGGAATACCCCGTCATCTCGGGACCCGATGCAGATGCCCGTACTCGGCGTATCGCCTCGGCGACCGCCCCCGGCTCAGGAACGACGCCGAGCACGCTCTCGTACTGGCCGGCGAAGCTGGCCGAGTCCAGGTCTTCGGCGACTGCCGACGATCGCACCGCCAGCTTCTCACCCGTAAAGCGGGCCGCCACTTGAAGCGCTACCGACTCGATGGCCTCGTCGGCGGCGAGGCCGCTGACGACCACGCCCCGGGGTACGGGTAGACCCGCCTCGATCAGCGGGATGAGGCCGCCGGCCTTGCCTCCGACGACCTCACCGTCGGGAACGGATTCGAGCTCGAAGATCGGTGCGATCACGAAACGATCTCCGCTGCTCTGCGATCCCGTTGTTCTGCGTCTCGGAGCAAGATGTCCACCGAACGCCCGATGACGGCGACCAGCTCATCCGGACTCAAGCCGAAGCGCTCACCGATCAGGATCACGTTGCTTGCTCCGAGCAGATGTCGAATGGCGATGAAGTCCTGGCGAGCCTCGGCCTCGTCGAGATGTCGGAAGTGCTCTCTGAAGAGTCGCCAGTACATCTCATCGCGGTCTGTTCGGAACTCGCCGCTCGCGATCGCAAAGCCGAGCGTCCGACGCAGCATCTCGAGGTTGGTGGCCCCGAAACCCACCGTCTGCTCGATTCCGGCCACCCATTCGTCGAACCTTGTGGCATTCTCGACGCCGGAAGCGACCCCGATCTGATTGTCGTATCTCCTGCCTACCTCATTGATGAGATCAGTGCGGCTCGGGAAATGGCGGTACAGGGTCCGATGCGAGACGCCGGCGGCATCGGCGATCGCCTGCATCGTGATCGCCTCGACGTTCTGACTTCCGAAGACGATCTCGGCGGCGGCATCCATGATCGTCGCCTTCGTCCGGTCGAGTTGACTCACTCGTTGGTTCATGTCATCCCTTATGTCGTTGTGTCATAGACTATGTCATAACGTCATATGATATGTCAAGAGGAATCTGGATACCGCGGTGGGATTCGTACAATCCTCGGCCATGCCGTACCGACTCATCTATGCGGGCCTCGGTGCCCTCGCCGTGGCAGTGATCGCCCTCGGCGTCGCTTTCGGTGGCGGTGGCGAGCCAATCGTCTTCGAACCACCGTTGGAGTCGGTGACGCCCAACCCCAATGACGCAACACTGCGGCAGGCGATCATCGAAGTCGACGTCGAGATCGGGTACGACGTCGCCATCTTCGTCGACGGGTTCCGAGTTCCGACCGAGGAAGTCCGATACGTCGACGCCACCGGCGTGTACCGCTGGCAACCCAGCCCCAACAGCCTCTACCTCAACGAGTGGACCCCGGGCAGCCACACCGTGCGAATCGAGTGGGACACCTTCACGGGCCTCCCCGACCCCGGCTCCTTCGAATGGCAATTCCGCGTGCAGTGACATTCCAGCCGACTTTCGGACCGGCCAGTCGACCGGTTCGAGG
>JAHEDH010000174.1 GCA_024641285.1 bacterium
CCTCGTAGAGCAGTTGGACGTAGGCGGGGTGGCCATCCGCCACGTCATCCAATTCGGCGCGCGTTGGTCCGCGGCCCTCACCGAAGAGCCCCGGATGCCAGCCGCCGAGCACCCTCAGCCAAGAATCGGCGGGTTGCCGCTGCGCTGCGGCACGAATGGCAGCCAGACCTTCTTCGAGCGAGTGCACGTCGTCCCAGCTGGTGATGTGGTTCCAAGTGAGACCCGCCCGCAGAATGTGGATGTGGGAGTCGATGAGACCGGGAACGGCGCGCCTTCCTTCCAGGTCGATCTCGGAGAAGCCGGACCGGAGCGAGCTCGTGACTTCGTCCAGCGATCCGGCGGCGGAGATCCGGCCGTCTGCGATCCCGACCGCCTCGACTGTGCGGTCGCCCGTCCAGATCGGCCCTCCGGTGAGCAGGATGTCTCGTTCTTCGTCCATGTCGTCTCCTCAGACACCGAGATAGGCGGCACGCACGGCGGGGTCCTCCAGAAGCTGGTCCGCCGAGGCCTCCTTGACGATGTTGCCCTGTTCCAAGACGTATCCGCGTGAGGCGAGCTGCAGCGCTTCGACGACGTTCTGCTCGACCACCACGACCGACACCCCTTCGTCGTTGATCTGGCGAAGCACCTCGAAGATGTTCTCCACGATGACGGGGGCCAGCCCCAGCGAGGGCTCGTCGAGGAGGAGGTAGCGGGGGCGGGCCATGAGCGCCCGCCCGATGGCGAGCATCTGCTGCTCGCCACCACTCATGCTTCCGGCGAGTTGGCCGCCGCGATCCGCCAGGATCGGGAAGATCCCGATCACGCGCTCGTATGTCTCATCACGGTATTGGCGGACCGAGGGGTGGTAGCCGCCGATTTCCAGGTTGTCGGCGACGGTCATGTCGGGGAAGACCTGACGACCTTCCGGAACGACGGCGATGCCCGCACCGCACACCTCGTGGGAAGCGAGCTTCGTGAGCTCGACGCCGTCCAGATTCACCGAGCCCGACCAAGCCGGATGGATGCCGGCGAGGACGTTCACGAGGGTGCTCTTCCCGGCGCCGTTCGGGCCGATGATTGTCACGATCTCGCCTTCGCCCACTTCGAGCGACACGTCCCACAGGGCCTGAGCGCTTCCGTATCCGCTCGCGATCGACTCAACCTTCAGCACGTCTGGACCTCTTTCCCAGGTAGGCGGTGACGACGGCGTCGTCCTGCATGACGACCTTCGGATCGCCGTCGGCGATCACCGTTCCACGATCGAGCACCATGATCCTCGAAGCCAGCTCGGTGACCACTCGTACCAGGTGCTCGACGATGACCAGCGTGATCCCGCTGGCATGGATCCTGCGCACCATCTCGATCGAAGCGGTGATCTCCGTGGGATTCAGCCCGGAGAGGACCTCGTCGAGGAAGAGGAGCTTCGGCCGGGCGGCAAGCGCTCGCGCCAGTTCGAGGTACTTCAATTGGTGGAGGTTGAGGCTGTCGATCGGCTCATTCGCAAGCCCTTCGAGCCCGGTGAACGAGAGCCATTCCATCGCCGATTCCCTGGCGACCGGTGGCGGGAGCGGATTCGCCCCGAACATGAAGGGGACCGAGACGTTCTCCAGCGCCGTCATCGTGGAGAACGGCCGAGGGATCTGGTAGGTCCTCGCGAGCCCGGTCTCGATGATTCGGTGGGGCGGCAGATCCGTGAGGTTGGCGTCGCCATAGGTGATGGTGCCCTCGTCGGCTTCGTAGTGGCCGCTGAGCACGTTGATGAGGGTGGACTTGCCTGATCCATTCGGACCGACGAGCCCGAGGATCTCCCCGTCATCGACGTGGCCGTCGACGCCGTCGAGTGCGCGGATGCCTCCGAAGCGCTTGCCGATACGTGCGAATCGGAGATCAGCCATGGGATGCCACCTTCGCTTCGGCCTCTGCGCTTCGGCCTCTGGCGAACCAGGACAGAGGAAGCATCACTGCCAGGACGGCGATCCCGAGGCCGTAGGCGAGCAACGTGATCAGGGACTCGTCGAGTGCCCCGAGGGCGAGACCGATCGCCAGTCCTGCGACGAAGCCGATCGCGGTGCGCGCTGGGCGGGTTCGCATGCGGAGATAGAGACCTTCCTTGACGGCGACGATCATGAGGATCAACAGCCCGCCCGTGATGAAGTCGCTGATCTCCTGGAAGCCGGCGCGGTTGAGCCGATCGTTGAGCGTTACGACGACGATCGCCCCGACCACCGGACCCATCCAGTGCTTCGTCCCGCCCAGGATGCTCATCAGGATGACGAACAACGGGACGCGGATGCTGAAGACGTCTTCGATCGTCACATATCCGATCTGAAGCGAGTGGATCGCACCCGAGAGACCGGCGATGAACGCCGTGATCAGCAACGCGGTGATCTTGTAGCGGAAAGTGGGCACGCCGAGCGTCTCGGCGACGTCTTCGTCGTCCCGGATGGAGAACAGCCCCCAGCCGAGACGCGATCGCTGCACCCACTGGGCGGCGATCACGGCGAGCGTCGCAACGATGAGGCCGAGCCGGAAGATCATCGTCGGGAAATCGCCGAGGAAGTCGGGGAGTGGGACGTTGTTGACGGGAGCGCCCTGGCCACCATCGATTGTGGGTGAGACTCGGGCGATCGACGCCATGACGAACGCCACTGCGAGTGTCATCAAGGCGAAGATCTCCCCCCGGAGCTCGCGCAGCCGGAAGACGACCACACCGATGATCAGACCGATCGCCGCTGCCACGATTCCGCCCACGAGGAAGGTCAACAAGAGCGGCCAGTCGCGCTTGACTGCGAGCACCGCCACGGCGTAAACGCCGGCACCGAAGAACGCCCCCTGGCCGAAGCTGAAGTAGCCGGAGAAGCCGGTGAACGTGTTCCAACTGGAGGCTTGCGCGATCCAGAAGAACAGCGTGTATCCGAAGAGCAGGAAGAACACCGGATAGTCGAGCGTTTCGCGGAACGTCGGCATGAACCACAGGATGACGGCGATTGTCAAAGTGATCAGAGACGTGTTGCGGTTGGTGGAGGTCATACCCCGCCCTTTGCTCCCAGCAGACCGTCGGGTTTGAACAGCAGCGTGGCGATGAGGATCAGGAACACGACGAGCGGCGCAGTCGACGGTCCCCACGTGACGGTGGCGACGGCGCCGACCGTGCCGATGATGATGCCGGCGAGCAGGGTGCCCATCGTGCTGCCGAGTCCTCCGAGGATCACCACCGAGAACACGATCCCGAACCACTCGACGGCGATTCCCGGGAAGAGCGAGCTGCTCATTGCGATGAAGACCCCGGCGAGTGCGGCGTATGCACCGGCGAGCCCGGCGAGTTGCATCGACACCTTTCGGTGATCCACCCCGAAGGCACCGGCGATCTCGCGGTCGTGTGCGAGGGCCCGTACCGCTCGGCCGAAGTGTGTCTGATCGAGCAGGTATCTGGTGCCGAAAGCGATGGCGACGGCCAGCACGAACGCCGAGAGCGTCGGGATCGACAAGGAGATCGCCCCGATCTTCAGCGATGAGGAGGCGTAGGGGTTGGCGGCGGAATCGATCCGTCGGAAGTCGGCCGACCACACGGTGCTCGCGAGGCTCTCGAAGATGATGAACAGCCCGAACGTGAGCAGCAACGACTCGAACTCCGAGATGCGGAAGCGTTCGAACGCCCACTGCAGCGCCATGCCACCGAGTCCGAACAATGGCACCGTGATCAGGATCGCCAGGAACGGATCCCACCCGTAGACGGACGCCAGCTCGTAGGTGACGTAGGCCGACAGCAGGATGAAAGAGAAGTGGGCCAGGTTGATGATCTTGAGGACGCCCCAGTTGAGCGACATGCCGAGCGACATCAGGGCATAGAGGCCTCCGATGAGAATGCCCGAGGCGATCGATTGGCTCAGTAGTGACATCTCAGAGATGCTCCCTGGGTGAATCACAGCCGGGTGGCGAACGCCACCCGGCTGTGTCAGTCGTCAGATGCTCACCCTGCCGGTGAGTATTCGATGGTCCTTCCTGGCGCAGCGAATTCCTCCGGGTAGACGACCCACCAGTCGCCGTCCTGGATCTGCTTGATGAACGAGAGGTCGCCGTAGTAGTTCGACTGCTCGGCGTCGAAATCGACCGGTCCGAAGATCGTGTTGATCTCGTTGTTGACCAGATAGTCACAGGCCTCGCTGTTGTCGAGCGTTCCGGCACCTTCGACGCCCTCGACCAGGATCTGCCATGCGGCCCACGAAGCGCTCGCCTGGGTCTCCATCGCCGTGTAGGGAATCCCGGCGGCCGCTGCTGCCTCGCTGAATGCCTCGGCGACTGCGGCGTACTCGGGATCGTCGGTGAATGGCGAGTGCGCTTCGAAGGCCGTCACCGACATCGCTCCTTCGGCGTCGGCCCCGAGCAGCGGACCCGGTGCCGGCCACTGGAAGAACATGCCGGCCGGTCGGTAATCGAGCGCGTCCATGGCGGCGATCAGGTTGGGGCCGTCGACACCCAATGCTCCCATGTAGAGGAAGTCGGGATCGGCGTCACGCACCTGAGCGGCGATCGGGCCCCAGTCCGTGATGTTGGAGGGGAACTGGACGTTGAGCACGACGTCGTACCCTCGATCCTCGGCGATCGAGACCGCACCCTGGAGGTCCTCGCCTTCGCCGTCCGCGTAGCCCTCGGCAACGAAGACGGTTCCGGGGAACTGGTTGATGACGAACCCGATGCTCTCGGGCGGGGTTCCGGTCGACTCCAGAGCGTCGTAGACGAGATTCGGGTTGGTGACATTGGGATATCGACCTGTCGGCCAGGCTGGGAATTGGCACTCGTAGTTGAAGGCGTAGGTCAGCGATCCCGTGTGCTGGGGGAACACATAGCCATATCGTTGTGCCACCGCCATGGCTGCCGTGATGTTTCCGGTTCCGTATGGTCCCATGATCAGATCGACCTCGTCTTCGGTGATGAGGCGTTCATACAGGGCTGCGGCCTGGTCGGGTGTCGATTCGTCATCCAGCACGAGCCATTCCACGGGCCGTCCAAGCAGTCCGCCGTTCTCGTTGAGTTGCTCGACGAACAGCTCGCCTGCCACCTTGTGGATGGCAGCGGTCGGGCTGAGGAAGCCGGTCAGCGACAGGGTGCTGCCGATGACGATCGGTTCACCTTCGGGCTCGCTCATCGCCTCGGTGGTCTCCGTCGTCGCCTCGGTCGTTTCGGTAGGGGCGGCAGTCGTGGCCGTGGGGGTGTCGTCTTCTTCGGCCGCCGCCGTGGTGTCGCTGGTCGAGTCGCCACAGGCGGCGAGCACCATCGCCATGGCGATCATCAACACCACGGCGAATCGGGTGCGTTCGGTCGTTCTCATTCTTCCTCCTCGTGTTCCCCGCCCCGGAGGCCGTCACGGTTGGGAGCGTCTGCCGCTGGAGCGTGGGCTCGTGCGACCTTACCGCAATCGTTTGTGGCGGATCGTCCGCAGCCGTGTTTTTGCTCCAGGTCCTGACCGGGAGAGCCACACCGGACTCTCAGTCGTCCGTGCTCCAG
>JAHEDH010000175.1 GCA_024641285.1 bacterium
TCAACCGGGTCGAGGCCTACATGGTCAGCCATCCGCAGGTCTTCGACGACAGCCGGGCACGACGGGAGCTGGGCTATCGGCCGGTGATCTCGGTGGAGCAGGGCCTCGACGCACTGCACTCCGGCTGAAGACCGCGGTCCGGTCACGCACCCGGCGGTCGCCTCGCGAGAGCAGTTTCCCATTCACTGTGCCCCTGCGTCACCTGGTGGAACAGGTCGCTTGACTCTAAATACCTAACACCGTATGATTTTCAGTACAGTGTTAGATATCGAACCGACACCAGCACCGACCCCTCGGCAACGACGTCACGAACAGACCCGTGCCGAGATCCTCGATGCAGCGTGGAGACTGGCCGAAGAGACCGGGATCGCCGGACTGTCGCTCCGCGAGGTGGCGCGGGTCGTCGGACTGAAGGCACCTTCGCTCTACACCTACTTCGACTCCAAGGACGCCCTCTTCGACGCGATGTTCGCCGAGGGCTATCTCCAGCTCGGAGCGGCCGTCACCGAGTGGACCGCCACCGAGGCAGACCTGGAGCCGGCCGACGCCCTCGGCACGGTCATCGGGTCGTGGATCCGGTTCTGTCAGCACTCGCTCGCTCGCTATCAGATCATGTTCACCCGGGCGATCCCCGGCTGGGAGCCATCGGCAGAGGCCTATGCGATCTCGGTGCGCGAATACCAGCGGATGGCCGAGGCGCTGGCGGCATTCGGGATCACCGACCCGGGAGACCTCGACCTCTACACGGCAGTGGCATCGGGTCTCGCTGCGCAACAGATCGCCAACGACCCGACCGGAGACCGGTGGGTTCGACTCGCTCCCACGGCCGCGCACATGCTGTTCGATGACATCGAGAGGAGGAAACGATGACCACCGTGGCAACGGACATCGATACCATCGAGCGGATCACCGATCCCGACGAGGCCGAGTCGATCGGGCTCGCCGCCTACGAGGCGCTGCTCATCGACCTTCGGGATCTGACCCCGCAGCAATGGGACGCGCCGACCGTCTGCGCCCCGTGGACGATCGCCGATATGAGCCGTCATCTGCTCGGGGCCGCCAAAGGGAACGCTTCAACCCGAGAGATGGCTCGCCAGCAGATTCACGGCTTCCGCCGGAGAGCAGACTTCGACGGGAACGCTCTCGACGCGACCAACGCCCTCCAGGTCGCAGACCATCGCCATCTCGACCCGAACCAACTCCTGATCGACCTCGAGCACGTGTTCGCCGAGTCCGTGCATACCCGGACGCATCGATCCCGGCTGTACGACAGGATTGCCGTGTCGATCGACTCGGGCGGCTCGACCGCCACCGGGATGCCGGACCGCCTCAACCTCGGCGAACTCTTCAGAGTCGTCTACACGAGAGACGTCTGGCTCCACCGGGTCGACATCGCCAAGGCACTCGACCGCACGCCGGCCATGCAACCGGCCATCGACGGTCGACTTGTCGCAGATGTGGTCAAGGAGTGGGCGGATCGCCACGGTCAGCCGTTCGAACTGCACCTGACCGGGGAGGCCGGAGGTCACTACCGACGCAGCGGCGACGGCCCCGCGATCGTCCTCGACGCCGTCGATTTCTGCTGGATCCTCTCAGGGCGGGGCCAACCCGACCCCATCCACGGCGCAGATCTCCTCTCGTACCGGGTGCTCTTCTGACCCGAGTCCAAGACCGAACCCGACCGGAGCAGAAGCCGATGTCGAACATCCTCGTCTACACCGACGCCCGGCCGCTTGGCCACTGTGCTGGACATCGTCGCCGGCTCCGGCCTCTCGTTCCTCGATCGAGGCGAGCACCAACTGAGAGGCGTCCCGGGCGAGTGGCGCGTCTACCCCCTCGTTGGATGACCTGACCCCTTGTGTCGACCGATGCCATCGGCCTGGGCGACGCGGTTGGGCCGAGACCCCACGAGGGGTCCTTGCCCGAGAGCGGGTTTGTGATGATGGTCACCGGCGCCGTGATTCGGCTGGTCGCAATGCTGCTGGTCGCACTGCTGATGCTCGCCCTGTTGGAAGACCCGCTCCCATCTGGCTGATCGTCTCTGGGGGCGGCTTCATGTTCATCGGTGTCGGTCGGCACTCCGGCGTCGGCCGTCGACGCTTCGTTGAGTTCGGCGTAGCTCCGGGTGACCTACCGCCGCTTCGTTGCGCACCGGGCCGGCCGCGAGGTGCTCCGCTAGCTTCAGCGGGGTGAAGACGCGGATCCAGGCGATCGTCAGGCGACAGACGACGACGGTGTTCATCGCACTTGCCCTGGTTGTCGGCCTGGCTGCCGGGCTCGGTGGCGCCGCGCTCATCGAATCGATCGCCGTCGTGGGTGACCTCGTCGCCTGGCTCGACGGTGCGCTCGGGTGGGGTCGCTTCATCCCGCTCCTCACCGTCCCGATCGGGCTCACCGCGGCGTGGGCGCTCAGCCAGCGGTTCCCCGAACTACGCGGAAGCGGCGTCCCGGCGGTGACTGCCGGGCTTACCGTGCGGTCCGGCTACGTCCCGACGCGGGCGAGCTACCTCAAGATCCTGGCGACCGCACTGACGGTCGGCAGCGGTGGCTCGGCCGGGCGAGAAGGCCCGACCGTCATGGTCGGCGCCGCAGTCGGCTCGTCGATCGGCCGCTACTCGGGGATGGGTGAGGATCAGGTCCGGAGTCTCGTCGCCGCCGGTGCCGGCGCCGGGATCGGCGCCAGCTTCAACGCTCCCATCGCCGGGATGCTGTTCGCCATGGAGGTGATCCTCGGCAACTTCGCCATCCGCCACCTCAACGCCGTGGTGATCGCCTCGGTCACCGCCGCCGTCACCACCCGCTCGATCGTCGGGGAGGCCAGAATCCTCTCGGTCATCCCCCACAGGGTCGGCGACCCGACCGAGCTCGTCCTCTACACCGCGCTCGGACTGGCAGCCGCAGGGGCGGGCTTCGTGTTTCTCCGGGCGTTCGACTCGGTGCACGCCCCCATCAAGCAGTTCGACCAGCGGCCGTGGTTACGGCCCCTGGTCCTCGGGTCCGTCGTTGCGATCATCGTGACGATCGAGCCGAGGATCCTCGGAACCGGGCAGGCCTTCACACAGGAGCTGGTCGATGGCGGCGTCGTGGAAGCCGCGTGGTGGGTGTTGCTCGCACTCGCCGGCTTGAAGACGCTCGCCACCGCCGGCACCCTCGGATCGCAGGCGTCTGGTGGTCACTTCATGCCGGCGCTCTTCATCGGATCCTGCCTCGGGGCCGCACTCGCCAAGATCGCAGCTCCGGTGTGGGGGTTCTCCGAGCTCGACCCCGGAGCCTTCGCCGTGGTCGGGATGGCGGCGATGTTCGCGGCCGTCGCCCGGGCACCGCTCACCTCGATCCTGATCGTCTTCGAGCTGACCGGTGACTACGGGCTGGTGCTGCCGCTGATGCTGGCCACCTCGGTTGCGACCGTCGTGGCCGATCGGATCCACAAGGAGAG
Organism: bacterium; assembly: GCA_024641285.1. Lineage (GTDB taxonomy): Bacteria > Actinomycetota > Acidimicrobiia > Spongiisociales > ZC4RG35 > JAHEDH01. Next base: position 3,437 of record JAHEDH010000175.1, read on the forward strand.
CGTCTACACCATCCCGCTCGTTCGCCGCGGTATCCGACTGCTTCGCACCAGCGATGTCGATCTGCTCGACACCGTGATGGTGGGAGAGGTCATGACACCGAAGAGCGATCTACTGACGCTGTCGATGACGACCCGCGAAGCGGAGGCCGAACTCGATCGCCACCGCCACCACGGCCTGCCGGTCGCCGATGACGACGGTCGGCTGGTGGGCATCCTCACCATCAGCGACATCATGCGAACCGGCGGTCCCTCCGACGACTTGACCACCGCCGATGTGATGACCCCGAGGCCGGTCACCGTCACACCCGAGACGCCGGTGTCGCTCGCCGTCGAACGGATGGCGAGCCTCGGCGTCGGGCGGCTGCCCGTCGTGTCTGAGACCGACCCGACCAAGCTCGTGGGGATGTTCCGACGCGAGACCGCAGTGAAGGCCTATCACCATGCGCTCGCCGACGTCACCGAGACCGAGCTGCGACAGAAGCGTCAGCGCATCTGGGCGAGACCCGACACCGAGTTCTTCGAGTTCCACATCCCCGCCGGCTCCATGGCGGACGGCCGGCCCGTGAAGGAGGTCCACTGGCCGGCTGGGTGCACCTTGGTCGCGATCCGCCGCGGGCGCGCCGTCCTGGTCCCCGAAGGCGACACCCAGCTCCTGGCCGACGACATCGTCACCGGGTTCGGGGCGCCCGGCGCACGCAGCCAGGTTCTCGAGCGGCTACGGGCGACCTCGGACGACACGGTCGAGACCGGACAGACCGTCCCGATCGACTAGCCGTTCGCCGTCAGCCGACCGTGACGGCCCGCCAACAGGACTCGGCGACGGTCTCGACCTCGCGAGCGGAGAGAGCGATGCCACCAGCGACCAGCCTGACCGCCACGCCCAGTGTCAACGCCGCGATCACGTCCATAGGGAGCTCGACCAGCAACTCGATCAGATCCGGCCTGGCTGCCTGCTCGAGCAGCGGGTCACCGGACTCCTCCAGTCTGCGCGCTGCTTCGTCGTAGAAAGGCGATGCCTCCAGCTGGGCCAGGAACCCGGCGCGGGTCGGCTCTTCCCGATAGTGGTGATAGATCGCGGTCCACAGCTGGATGAATCGCTGCTTCGGAGGGGCATCGAGGTCGACCTGCGGCAGGACCGCCTCGCTCAGCGCGTGCTTGATCTCGAGATACGTGGCGTACACGAGCTCGTCCTTTGACTCGTAGTGGACGTATGCGGTCCCGGCCGCGACTTCGGCTCGCTTGGCCACGGCTCCCATCGAGGCACCGTGGAACCCGCGCTCCGCCACGAGATCTCTCAGCGCGGCCCGGATGGCCGCCGGACGATCGATGGCCCTCGCCGTCGTCATGCCCGCTCCATCAACGAGCCGACATCGAGCTTGAGGCCGGTCTCCCGCTCCGAGACCTGCCACAGGTCGGCGATGGCCTGATCGAGCCCGAAGAGTCGGAGAACCGGCCGGCGCACCGGTGGCCCTGTCATGAGGAAGCGAGGGGCGTACATCTGCCCACCGTGGGCATCGGGGTCGGTGGCTGCGCGCAGTTGTGGCAGGGCACCGTCCTCGATGGACATCCCGAGCCGGCCCGCGATGTTCTCCCAACTCCCTCCGGGGCCGCCTTCCCGGACGGTCCTGGCCTGCAGGTCGCTGTTGGTGAGGCCGGGATGGGCCATCAGGCTGATCGCCGGGGCGCCGTACTTCTCGAACTCACGCTGAAGACCGAGGGTGAAGTGGTAGTTGGCCAACTTCGATTGGCCGTATGCCTTCCACGGCTCGTACTCGCCTTCGAGGTGCGGGTTCTCGGGATCGAGCTGGGCCAGGGTGTGGTGGGCCATGCTGGTCACGTTGACGACCCGCCCGGCCTCGGCCGCCAGAAGGTTCGGCAACAGATGTGAGGTGAAGGCCCAGTGGCCGAGATGGTTCACACCGAACTGCATCTCGAACCCGTCCTCGGTCCTACGCTCGGGCAGCGCCATCAGACCGGCGTTGTTGACGAGGATGTCGAGGCGTTGGTGGGTCGACGAGATCGTCTTGGCCGCCTTCTCGA
>JAHEDH010000050.1 GCA_024641285.1 bacterium
TTCGGGCCCATGATGGCGTGGATCTCGCCGAAAGGAACCTCGAGGTCGAGGCCGCGGAGGATCTCGGTCGATCCGACCGAGGCCTTCAACCCCTGGATGGTCAGTGCAGGTGTCATGTCGTCTCCAGTCGAAGGAAGATGGAGCCGTCCCTCACGCGGGTCTGATAGGTCGGCACGGGCCGGCTCGCGGGGAGGGACAGGGCGTCGCCGGTTGTGATGTCGAACACGGCGCCGTGCAGCGGGCACTCGACTTCGCGATCGTCGACCTCGCCCTCCGAGAGCGACGCCTCGGCGTGACTGCACCGATCGCCGATGGCGTAGACGTCGTCCTCGATCCGGAACACCGCCACCCGATGGTCTCCGATGTCGATCCGCTGAGCGGATCCCGGCGCGAACGCGTCGATCTCGGCAACCCGAACCCAGCTCATGCGACGCGTCCCTCTCGCTGTGCCTCGATGAATCTGGCGAACAGCTCGTCCCTGACCGGTTCAGCCAGGCCGGCGACCGGCAGACGATCGATGATCTCGTTGAAGAACCCCTTGATCATCAGGCGTTCCGCCCGCTCCGCCGACAGTCCCCTGCTGCGCAAGTAGTAGAGGTGTTCGGTCTCGAGAGGGCCGACCGACGAGCCGTGACCGCAAACGACGTCGTCGCATTCGATCTCGAGGTTCGGGACGGAGTGGGCCTTGGCTCCCTCCGACAGCACGAGATTCCGATTCGTTTCGAACGCAGATGTGCGCTCGGCGCCCTTGTCGATCTTGAGCAGGCCTGTGAACACCGACTGTGCGTTGTCCTCGACAGCTCCCTTGAGGAACACGTCGGAACTGCTGTTCTTGCCCTTGTGGTGGATGACCATGCGGTAGTCGAGCGTCTGGTCGTACTCTCCGAAATAGACACCGAGCACCTCGGCGGACGAGCCCTGCCCGTCGAGTGCAACCTCGAGATCCTGGCGGCCGACCTTCCCGCCGAGCCCGACCTCTCCGGTTCGGACGGTTGCATCCCTCCCGATCTCGACCTTCTGATGAACGACAACGGTCGCCTCGAACGCCAGGTTCTGCACGGCGACATAACGAATACGCGCTCCGCTCTCTGCGTGCAGGCCGATCTGCGGCGACATGACGGCCGGCTCACCGGGAGCACTCCGCAGCACCACGATCACGCCGATCTCGGCATTCTCCTCGGCGACCACGCAGACCCGCGGGTAGCTGGCGGTCGCAGAGGTCGCCTGGAGATCGATGACGACGGGCTTGGCGACCGAGACGCCGCGCGGGGCGGTGACGACCACCGCATCGCCGGCGAACGCCGATCGGGCAGCGGCGAACACGTCGTGGTCGCTCGAGATCAGGTCCGTCACCCTGCTCCGGCCCGCTGCGTCCAGCTCGTCGAATCTGCGCACGGTCGCCTCGCCGGCTGACTCGATCGAACTCACGGTGCCGTCGATCACGACGACCGATGCTTCCCGATCTCGGATCGAGGTGAGGAAAGGACCGGCAGCGAGCGGCGGTCCCGCTGCGACTGCAACGGGAACCTGCTTGAGGTCGAAATCGAGGTCGACGTACTTCCAGTTCTCGAGCTTCTGCGTGGGCATCTCGGCCACCTCGAATCGCTCGAAAGCGGCGATGCGACTGGCCTTCGTCGAAGGTTCGAGCGTCTCGATCAAGCGGTCGAATGTCGACCGATCTGGCGCGTTCACAGGCGTTCTCCCAAGGATCTCTGCGGTGATCGGAGGGTACTTCTCACTACGGCCGTAGGAGAAATCCCAATGGGCTTCGAGTTCCGCCCCGAACGCAGGACCGCTGGCGAGTCCCCTCTGACGCCAGAGCGCGCGCCCGCCCGAACACGGCGTCGAGCATCGGCTCGGAGAGTCGGCCCGTGAACGTGTTCTGCTGGCTCGGGTGATAGCTGGCGAGAAGGGTGAGACCGCGTTCGAGCTCCAGCTCGACACCGTGCCCGAATGGAGGCCTGGGAATCGGCACGCTCCATCCCCGCTCCCGGCCGGCCCGAAGGAGACGGTCGAATGCGATGCCTCCGAGCGCGATGATCACACAGAGGTCGGAGAAGGCATCGATCTCTCGATCGAGCCACTCCCCGCACATGGCCCGCTCGGTCACATTCGGCCGGTTCGCAGGTGGAGCACAGTGCACAGACGAGGTGACGTAGCAGTCCGAGAGCTGCAGCCCGTCGTCCGGCGCCAGCGACCGGGGGCGGTTGGCGAAGCCGGCTCGATGCAAGGCACGAAACAGCCAGTCACCCGAGCGGTCACCGGTGAACATACGACCGGTCCGGTTCGCTCCGTGCGCCGCCGGTGCGAGGCCGACCACCAGGCAACGGGCGTCGGGGTCGCCGAACCCGGGGACAGGCCGCCCCCAGTACTCCTCGTCGGCGTAGGAGGCTCGCTTCTCCCTGGCGACCTGCTCGCGCCACTCGACGAGGCGGGGGCATCGACGGCATTGGATCAGCGCCTCGTTCAGGGCCCGGATGCTTCGCTCACTCAAGGGGCAGGATCCAGTGCCCCCTCGGACACGTTCGAGAACGGGTTCCAGAGCATCCATCCCAGGCCGTACTTCTCTGCAGAATCGATCTGCTCACGAACCTGATCATCGGTATACGCCCAGTCCTGCAGCCAGGGCCTGATCACCGCTCCGGAATCCAGCCGTGCGAGGCCATCGGCGAGCGCGTTGTCGACGATCGGGCCCGGAAAGTCGAACGGTCTCGAATACCCGTACCAGTCGGGGCCGTACAGGGCCGGGTAGACCATCGGCGACACGACGTCGAGTGCGTCGGTGACAGACGACCACTTCTGCCCGATGCCGCCGTCGTCCTGTGCGGTCGTGATGAAGCCGAAGATGTCGGCTGCTACTGCGCAACCGAGCGGATGCAGCACTTCCCTCGCCGCAAACATGAAGCTCTCGATCGTGGCGATTCGCGCATCCTGGTCGGCACGCATCTCGCTGCCCGTCCCGGCGTCGAATACGACATAGTCGGGGAATCCGTCCGGGAATCGGATGTAGTCGAACTGGATCTCGTCCACTCCGGCCTCGCAGGCCTCGATTGCGAGATCGAGCGCGTAGCTGCGGGCCTCGGGGTTGCTCGGATCCAGGAAGTACTGGCCGCCCTTCTGATACTGGCGTCCCGTGGTCGAATCGAACACCGCCAGATCGGGGAACGATCGAGCGGCTCGGGGGTCCTGGAAGGTGACGATGCGCCCGATCACGTAGAGATCCTGTTCGTCGAGCCTCCCGACCACCTCGGCGAGATCCCAGTCTGCGAGCACCGAGCCCGACTCGCGGGCGATGCCGACCTGCGAGTCGTAGAAGATGAGCCCGTCTTCGTCCTTGAGATCGAGCATCGCCCCGTTCAGTTCAGTGTTCGCCGCCAGCCGCATCTGGTAGTCCCAGCGCTGCGGGTCGGCAGGGATGTCACCGGCGATGTGCACCGCACGCACGACTCTCGGTTCGATGACGACGGTCGTCTCTCCGGGGCTCCCATCCCATGTGTAGTCGGCGGACTCCCACGCAGGTCGGAACACCTCGACCGGGCCGGGCTCGGCGAGCTGAACGAGGAATCGGCCGTCCACGCCGGTGACGGCCTGACCGTAACCCGAGGCCACGTAGACCCCCGGCACCGGCAGCCCATCGGCGTCCCTGACGACGCCACGCAGCCGGCGAGTCTCGATTCTCACGGTGAGGGGCTCGGTGGGAGGTTCGGGAATCTCGAAGCTCTTGTCCGTGTACCCGGGAGCCTGGACGGTGAATCGAACCGTGCTGCGCGACCAACCGATCTCGACGGCACCGCTGGCATCGGTGGCGGCGAGCTCGTCGTCGCCGGCGTAGACGACTGCGCCGGCGACCGGCTGTCCGTCCTCGTCGACGACCGTGAGCGCGACCGCCCCGGAGCCCGCGCCGAAGAACCAGAGGATTCCGAGGAGCCAGGCGCTGCTGAAAGCCAGGAGCAGGCGGAGTTGCTGCTTCCGCTTCATGGGTAGGAAGTGTACGTGGGACGAACGGCTGTCGAACATCGGACAAATAGCCATTGCCACCCGGCGCCCACACTGATAACTTCGAACAACGGAAGCAAGGGGGTTTTCTTGGGTGAGCGCAAGCGGTTGAAGGCCAGTCCAGCCGACCCGATCGGCCTCTATCTCGACGAGGTCTCCAGCCACTCGCTCCTCACGGCCGAGGACGAGGTCCGACTCGCCCGAGCGATGGAAGACGGGGCACTGGCCTCCCGACGCCTCGCAGCCGAACCCGGGCTCGATGCTCTCGAGGTGCGGCGCTTGCAGGCCACGGTGGCCGAAGGAGAGGCCGCCAAGGCGACGTTCATCCGCTCGAACCTCCGTCTGGTGATCTCGATCGCGAAGCGGTATTCGGGGCGGGGGCTCGACCTGTTGGATCTGGTCCAGGAGGGGAACCTCGGTCTGATCCGCGCCGTCGAGAAGTTCGATTGGCGGCGTGGATTCAAGTTCTCGACGTACGCCACGTGGTGGATCCGCCAGGCGATCACGAGAGGCCTCGGAAACGGGGGGCGCACGATCCGCCTCCCGGTCCACATGGTGGACATCGTGCGGACGGTCACCGAGGCCAACCACACGCTCGCCGGTGAGCTTCAGCGACCCCCCACTGCGGACGAGATCGCCGAACTGAGCGGTCTGGACGTCTCGAAGGTCATCGCCGCCCTCGAAGCCCCCACCGACACGGTGTCGCTCGACAAGCCGGTCGGCGAAGACGGCGACTCCGACCTGGGTGAGTTCGTCGTCGACATCCGGATGAAGGACCCGTACGTCGCCGCCGCCGAAGTGCTGCGCAAGGAGCACATCGATGAGGCGCTCGAGTCGCTGGACCCGACGGAACGGACGGTGATCACGCTCCGATTCGGGATCCGCGGCGACGACCCCTGGACGCTGTCCGCCGTGGGGAAGCATCTCGGGATGACCCGGGAGCACATTCGCCAGATCGAGAGCCGCGCACTGGCTCGTCTCCGCCACCCGGCGAACCTCGTCGACTTCACGAACCTCATCTAGCCGATGCCCGTCTGCCGGGAACGCTAGGCACCGACGCCCCCCTCAGCTAGATTGCGCGCTCATGGGAAACATCGACGCCGCAACCACCAACGCCATCATCCTCGTTGCCGTGGCGGGCGCAGTCGCCGGGCTCGTCGGAGGCCTGCTCGCGTCGAGCCGAGCGAGCATCATCGGTTCGATCCTGATGGGGGCGATCGGTGGGATCTCGTTCGCTTCGATCTTCGCCATTCTCGGCATTAACCCGATCGTCGATGCCGGCCAGGGCTTCTCATACCTCTATGCCGCCGGCGGCGGCCTGCTGCTTTCACTGGTGGTCACCGCGTCGAACAAGTAGGTCGGGCTGGCGGCCGTCCTGCTGTCAGCCATCAGCTTCCAGCCATCAGCTCCACGGGGTCGCGACACTCGTCACGTCGGAGGTCGAGCAGTCCGGTCACACCGCCGTCGTGTCCTCGATCAGGCCGACCCCCCATCGAGTCGACGGGCGGAACCCGATGGAGGGTGGACGAGGAGAGTCGAACTCCGAGATCCGGGTCGAGAAGGTCCTTCTGAAGCTGAGGGCCGACAGCCGGCAGCCGATGGCGAGAGGCCGTCAGGTCGACCCCTATCCAATCGCTCCGGCTTCGGCCATGTTCAGCTCGATCAGGCGGTTCATCTCGACGGCGTATTCCATCGGGAGCTCTCTCACGATCGGCTCGATGAAGCCCGCAACGATCATCGACGTCGCCTGGTCTTCGGTCAGCCCGCGACTCATGAGATAGAACAACTGCTCTTCGCCGACCTTCGAGACGGTCGCCTCGTGGCCGATCTCGGCGTCGTTCTCCTCGATCTCCATGTAGGGGTACGTGTCCGAACGGCTGTGCTCGTCCAGGATCAGCGCGTCGCAACGCACGAAGCTCTTGGAGTTCTCGGCGCCCGGCTCGACTCGAACGAGCCCGCGGTACCCGGCCCGGCCGCCGTCCTTGCAGATCGACTTGGACACGATGGTCGAGGTCGTGTTCGGTGCGACGTGGACCATCTTGGCGCCGGCGTCCTGATGCTGACCCTCGCCGGCGAACGCGATGGAGAGCACTTCGCCATGGGCGCCTTCCCCCATCATCCAGACCGCCGGATACTTCATGGTGAGCTTCGAGCCGAGGTTGCCGTCGATCCACTCCATGGTGGCGTTCTCGTAGGCGGCGGCGCGCTTGGTCACGAGGTTGTAGACGTTGTTCGACCAGTTCTGGATCGTGGTGTAGCGGCAGCGCCCACCCTTCTTGACGACGATCTCGACGACGGCGGAGTGAAGCGAGTCGGTGGTCCACACCGGCGCAGAGCACCCCTCGACGTAGTGGCAATACGCATCCTCGTCGACGATGATCAGCGTTCGTTCGAACTGGCCCATGTTCTCTGAGTTGATGCGGAAGTACGCCTGCAACGGTTGTTCCAGATGGACCCCCGGTGGCACGTAGATGAACGAGCCGCCCGACCAGACCGCCGAGTTGAGAGCGGCGAACTTGTTGTCGTTCGGGGGGATGATCGTGCCGAAGTACTCCTGGACGATCTCTGGATACTCCCTGACGGCGGTGTCCATGTCGCAGAACAACACGCCGAGCTCTTCGAGGTCCTCACGGTTGCGGTGGTAGACGACCTCGCTCTCGTACTGGGCGGTGACACCGGCGAGGTACTTGCGCTCGGCCTGGGGGATCCCCAGTTTCTCGTAGGTCTCCTTGATCGAGTCCGGGACCATGTCCCAGTCCTTCGACTGCCCTTCGGTCGGCTTGACGTAGTAGTAGATGTCGTCGAAGTCGATCTCTTCGAGGGCTCCATCGCCGCCCCACGTCGGCAGGGGCTTCTTGAGGAAGCGCTTGTACGCCTTCAAGCGGAAATCGAGCATCCACTGAGGCTCACCCTTGATCCTCGACATCTCGCGAATGATCTCCTCGTTCAAGCCCTTCTTCGGCTTGAACACGTAGTCCTCCTCGGAGTCGTGCCAGCCGAGTTTGTAGGAGCCGAGATCGATGTCGACGGTTGCCATGGTTCAGTCACTCCTCGAATGAATTTCCACTATCGCCGTAGTGTAATTGCCGCCCGGCAACTAGCGGTAGTAGGGCGTCACGCGTCACGCCGGAACCGCATCTCAAGTCGGGCAATTGTGCTGCACGAGGCGTGGAGCGTGTGACGTGGAGCGGCCTTTAGGCGTCCACTCTCGCGGAGTGGGTGGAGGTCTCGGTGATCGACACGGTCCGGCCGGCCCGGAGCACCCAGAACCGCTCGACCTGACGGCCCCAGTCGGAGAGGATCTCGGCTGCAACCGGTGATCCCGTGAGCCGGAGATGCTCCTCCACGAGAGCTCTCAGCTCGAGGGCGTCGAGCTCACGGAGGCGTTGGTTCGATGGAGAGGTGTCCGCCATGAAGCGGTTGAAGCGCACCTTCGGATCCCAGACGAAGGCCACGCCACCGGTCATGCCGGCTCCGAAGTTGCGTCCGACCTCGCCGAGAACCACTGCGGTTCCGCCGGTCATGTACTCGCAACCATGGTCGGAGCACCCCTCGACGACCGCAGTCGCTCCCGAGTTCCGGACGGCGAAGCGCTGACCGACCGAGCCGGCGAGGAATGCCGAGCCACCGGTCGCTCCGTACAGGACGGCGTTGCCGCCGGCGTGGGGAATGCCCTCGACGCGGCGGGGCTTCACCACGATTCGGCCGCCACCCATGCCCTTGCCGACATAGTCGTTGGCAGGGCCGGCGAGATCGAGGGAGACCCCGGCGGCGAGGAACGCACCGAAGCTCTGGCCGGCCACGCCGGAGAGGCGGATGTCGATCGTCCCGCTCGGAAGGCCTTCATCGCCGTACTTGGCGGCGACCATCCCCGACACCCGGGCGCCAATGGTTCGGTCGACGTTCGAGATCGGATACGACAGGCTCACAGGCTGCCGGGTCTCCACGGTGTCGGCGACCTCGATCGCCAGCCGCTCGGACAGCGTCGACATCTCCATCTTCCTGAAGCCCGGATGGCGGAGGCGACCCTCGGCCCGGACCAGCATCTTCGACAGAGACCCTGAAAGGGGGTGGTCGGCGATCTGGAGCAGGTCGGCGCGACCGATGACCTCGCCGATCGAACGGGCGCCCAGAGTCGCCAGGTGATGGCGCACTTCCTCTGCGAGCATCGTGAAGAGGGCGACGACCTGTTCGGCAGTGCCGGTGAACTTGGCTCTCAGGTCTTCGCGCTGGGTGGCGATCCCCACCGGGCAGGTGTTCGAGTGGCACTGCCTGACCATCTTGCAGCCGAGTGCGAGCAGCGGCAGTGTCCCGAAGCCGAACCGCTCTGCACCCAACAGGGCTGCGATGACGACATCGCGCCCGGTGCGGAGACCGCCGTCGGTTTCGAGTGCCACCACCGATCGCAAGCCGTTGGCTACGAGGGTCTGGTGGGCCTCGGCGATTCCGAGCTCCCATGGCGAGCCTGCGTGCTTGATCGATTCCAGTGGGGAGGCTCCGGTTCCCCCATCCAGTCCGGAGATCAAGATTGCGTCCGCTTGCGCCTTGGCGACACCGACCGCCACCGTCCCGACTCCGGGCTCGGAGACCAGCTTCACCGAGACGCGCCCGTTCGGCTTGAACGCCTTGAGGTCGTAGATCAGCTGTGCGAGATCCTCGATCGAGTAGATGTCGTGGTGTGGAGGCGGCGAGATCAGCGAAACACCCGGTTCGGTGTGGCGCAACCTGGCGATCTCATCGGTGACCTTGTGCCCGGGCAGCTGACCGCCCTCGCCGGGCTTCGACCCCTGCGCCATCTTGATCTGCAACTCCTCGGAGGAAGCCAGATAGCCAGGAGTGACGCCGAACCTGCCGGACGCAACCTGCTTGATCGCAGAATTGCGAGAAGTTCCGAAGCGCTGCTCGTCCTCACCGCCCTCGCCCGAGTTGGACAGACCACCGATGTGGTTCATCGCCTCGGCGAGTGCCGTATGGGTTTCGGCGGAGAGCGCCCCCAGCGACATCGCAGCCGTCACGAATCTGCGCATGATCGACTCGACCGGCTCAACCTCGTCGATCGGGACCGGCCGACGGTCGACGAAGGACAGCAGATCACGAACCTGGGATGGAGGCCGGTCCTCGATCGCCTCGACGTACGCGTTCCAGTCCTCCATCTCTCCCGAGCGCACCGCACGCTGGAGACCGAGCACCACCTTGGGCGACGTGACGTGATACGCCCCGCCGCGACGCTGCTTGTAGAAGCCGCCGACGAATTCTTCGCCCTCTTCGAAGTCGCGATGCAGCGTCAGGACACGTTCGGCCAGATCGACGAACCCGAGGCCGTGCATGCGCGCAGGCGTGTTCTTGAACCCCAACTGCAGGACTTCGGGTTCGAGTCCGATCGACTCGAAGAGTTCGGAGCCGCGATAGGACGAGACGGTGCAGATCCCCATCTTGGACATGATCTTGAGCATCCCGCTCATCAGCGCTGAGCGGTAGTTCTCCTGCGCGACGATCGGGTCCAGCTTGACGATGCCGCCCTCGGCGAGCTCACGCACCTGGTCGATCGCCAGATAGGGGTTGACCGCCGAGGCCCCGTAGCCGAGCAGGGTTGCGAGGTCGTGGCTGTCACGCATCTCACCCGACACGGCAACGATGGACGCCTGAAGTCGAATCCCCTCGCTGATCAGGTGATGGTGAACCGTTCCGATCGCCAAGAGCATCGGGACCGGAGCGTGGGAGGCATCGACCTCCCGGTCGCTGAGGACGATGATCGACGCACCGAGCCGAACGGCTTCGGCTGCCTCCGAGCGGATCTCCTCGAGTCGCCTGCGCATGCCCTCGGGCCCTTCGGACACATCCCACACGGTGGGGATCCAGTGGGAGAAGAACTTGGAGTCGCTCGAGCGGACGATCGACTCCAGGTCGGCATCGGAGAGGATCGGCGAGCTCAGCTCGATGAGATGTGCCTGCTGCGCCGTCTCGGACAGGATCGAGCCACGCCGCCCCAGGTAGGTGCGGAGTGACATCACCCAGTGTTCGCGGATGGGATCCATGGGTGGATTCGTCACTTGGGCGAACATCTGCTGGAAGTACTGGCTGAGCCGACGGGGGCGCTCGTCGAGTGCGGCGAGCTGGGTGTCGGATCCCATCGACCCGACCGGGGTCTTCCCCTCTGCCATCTCGGCGAGGATCATCCGGCGCTCCTCCGACGTGTACCCGAACACACGGCACATGGCCTCGGAGTCGAACCGATCGTCGGCGCTGGCGTCGAATGGTTTCTGCACGTAGTCGGTCTCTGTGTCGATCCAGTCGCCGTATGGCTGCATCGAGGCCAGCGCCGCCTTGATGTCGTCGGAGAAGCGGACCTGGCCGTCGGACCTGTCGAACAGAAGGATCTCGCCCGGTCCCAACTGTCCAGTGCGGACGGCCTGGGCCTCCTCTTCGGGGCACACGCCGGCCTCGGAGCTGACAAGGACGACGTCGGGTGTGATGGCCCATCGGGCGGGCCTGAGCCCGTTGCGGTCCATGCCGGCGAGCAGCGAGATCCCGTCGGTCGCAGCAATCGCGGCTGGGCCGTCCCACGGCTCGGTGAGGAAGGCGTGGTATTCGTAGAAGCTGCGCAGCTCGGGATCCTGATCGGCCACGTTCTCCCACGCAGCGGGGATGAGCATCTCCTTGACGTGGGCCAGGCTCCGCCCGGTCCGAAGCAGCAACTCGAACACGTTGTCAAGCGATCCGGAATCGGAGAGACCATCTTGGAGGAATGGCCGCAGATCGCGGGCACGCTCTCCCCAGACGGTCGACTCGACATACCGCTGTCGCGACTGCATCCAAGACCGGTTGGAGCGGACGGTGTTGATCTCGCCATTGTGCGCAATCGCTCGGAACGGCTGGGCGCTCGGCCAGGCAGGGAACGTGTTGGTCGAGTACCGCTGGTGAAAGATCGCAAAGCTCGTCTCGTAGTCGGGATCCGACAGGTCCCAATAGAAGTTCGAGATGTCGGCCGCCCGGAACAAGCCCTTGTAGACCAGCGTGCGGGAGGATGCAGATGGAATCGAGAAGAGGTCGAGGTCCGAGCCTGCGCGCTCCATCTGCTTGCGGGCGAGGAAGAGGCGCCGTTCGAAGCCTTCCGAGTCGACACCATCCGGCGCTCCCACGATGACCTGCTCGATCGTCGGCAGAGTGTCCTTCGCTCGTTGCGAGAGCACCCCCGGATCGATCGGCACCCTCCGCCAGGCCAGCACGGGCACCTGCTCGTGGGCCAATGCCGACTCGATGAGACCGCGCGCCTCTTCGGTTCGATCGTTCGGGAGGAACGCCATGATCATGCCGATACGGTCGGCAGGTACGTCGTGGATGCCCTTGGACGCGAGCTCACGGGCGATGAGACGGTGCGGGAGCTCGGTCATGATGCCGGCGCCATCTCCGGTGCCATCGGCAGCACGCGCCCCGCGGTGATCGAGCCTGACGAGACACTCCACGGCGAGCCGCGTCATCCGAAAGGACGGTTCCAAACTTCGAGCGGCGATGAAGCCGACCCCACACGCCTCGTGCTCGAATGCGGAGTCGTAGAGTGGAAATGCATCCATTGTCCGGCTCTCCTGGGTGGGGGAAAACAGATGATACCGGTCGAATGGAGGAACGCCTCTTCTGGAGCCGTCGCGGTGTGCGAACCTCGGCTCTAGCATGCCCCCGATGCCAGTCATCGTCGTCGGCGCAGACACCCGGCTCGGAACCGCGATCGTCGAGGCGCTGATCGAGCCCCAGCGCGAAGTCAGGGCCTTCGTGACCGACCCCGACCACGGGATCAGGCTGAAGTCAATCGGCGTCAAGGTCGCGCTCGGCGACGTTTCCGACCCCTCGCACGTCGGAGGGGCGTGCCTCAACTGCTTCTCAGCCGTTTTCGTGACCGAGGCAGCCGAGGACGATCGCGAACGGGCCTTCGCCGCAGACCGCCGGGTCGTCCTGCGAGGTTGGGCCGAGGCCGCTCGTGAAGCCTCCGTCACCAGGGTGATATGGGTGGACTCGCTCGGGGGGCTACCTGATACCGGTATCGACGAAACCGCAGTCGTGAATCCGCGCTCGGTCGAGGACGTCGCCGGCGAGGTGGTCCGACTCGACGACGCTGCGAGCCTCTGATTTCAGTCCACGAGATCGAGCAGCGCGGTTACGCGCTCGATCCTGACGACCTCCAGGGCACGTTCGTGCGCCGATCTCAGCAGTGGGTAGGGATCCACCGCCACTCCATCGACGTGCAACTCGAAATGCGTGTGTGAGCCGCTGAACTCGGCATTGCCCGAGTCACCGACGTATCCGATGATCTGGCCGGCCGAGACGAATGCCCCGAGCTCGACCCCGGGAGCGTAGACCTCGTCGAGCGAGGCCCGCCCGTTGTCGGTGCCCGGTGTGTCGTTGTTCAGGTGCATGTACCAGCTTTCGATCCCGCCGGCGTGCTCGATGCCGACCCAGTAGCCGGCGAGACCGGATTTCCGCATGAGTGTGACCACACCGTCTGCCACTGCGTAGACCGGCGTGAGCTTCGGGGCCATCAGGTCCGTTCCCTTGTGGCGGCGTCCACCCGATCGCCCGTCTCCCCAGGTGTCGTCGAAGTGGGTCACCTCGGGGTTCTGGGGAAAGAAGAGCGCCAACTCCGAGACCGTTCTGGCCTGGGCTGTGACGTCGTCGATGCGGACGGCCGACGAGCCGACCGGAGGACGAGCCGCTGCGGTGAGGAGAAGCGAGGCCAGGGCGAGAAGTACTGAGAGATGTCGGGGAAGCGCGCGCATATTGGTGGGGGACTCCGGGGGTATCCATGGGGGCGGTCGGCGAGCGACGTCGTGGATGCTAGGCATGAAGTGAGGGCCTGTTCAAAACCGTTCGTCCCCGGACCTTTCGATCCGGGGACGAATGTCACATCCCACTCGCCCCCAATTTGGCTGGCAGAACGTGTCCCCTCGTATCGGCCGGATCGGCCGAGAACTCAAGCAGAAATCCTCACGGCTTGTGACGTCCCAGCACTATGTGCGTTCAGAGGATTCCGCCGTCACCCACACGGATTGCAGCCTGGCGAACGGCCCATCCCGGGTGATCAACTCCTCGAACGACCCCTGCTCGGCGATCCTGCCGTCACCGATGACCAGGATCCGATCGGCGCGTTGTGCCGTCTGCAGGCGGTGTGCGATGACGATCGCCGTGCGGCCGGCCAGGAGCCTGCCCAGTGCCTCCTCGACCGTGGCCTCGGTCTCGGGATCGAGGTTCGACGTGGCTTCGTCGAGCACGATCACCGCCGGGTCCGCCGCCATCGCCCGCGCCAGCGACACCAGTTGGCGCTCGCCCGAAGACAGCCTCATCCCCCGCTCCCGAACCTCCGTGTCGAGACGCTCGGGGAGCGATCGGAGCCAGGTCTCGATCCCGAGCGCCCGAGCGACATCCCAGATCTCATCATCGGTCATCTCGGGACGCGCATAGGCGATGTTGTCTCGAACCGAGCCGGTGAACAGGAATCCCTCCTGGGGCACCATCGCCACTGCGCTGCGAAGCGAGTCGAATCGGAGGGACCGAAGATCGATACCGTCGATCGTGATACTGCCTGCTTGCGGGTCGTAGAAGCGGGCGCCGAGTTTGGCGATCGTGCTCTTGCCGGCGCCTGTCTCTCCCACGACCGCAAGGCGCTCGCCCGGGGCGATCTCGAGATCCAGATCGACGACGATCGGGACGGCCGGGTCGTATCCGAACGTCACGCCTTCGAAGGTGATGCGCCCCGCCACATCCGAATGGAAGGCGACGGCATCCGGCGCCTCGCTCACTCGAGGACGGGTGTCGAGGATCCCGAAGATCTTGCTCATTGCTGCGAGTGCGCCCTGGAGCAGGTTGTAGACGTTCGAGAGCTGGATGATCGGCTCGAAGAACCACGCCAGGTAGAGGATGAATGCCACGAGGGAGCCGAACGTCATCGCTCCATCGAGCACCCGGCCCCCACCGATGAACAGCACCAGCCCGACCGAGGCGGTGCGGAGGAAGTCGACGGTCGGGAAGTAGATGGAGATCGCCTTCGCCGCAGCGAGATTGGCCCGGTAGTAGCGGTCGTTGACTCGATGGAACCGATGGAGTTGGGAACGCTCCTGGTTGTAGGCCTGAACAACCCGGACACCGCTGATCCCCTCCTGGAGGGAGCCGAGCACGAGCCCGATCTGCTCTCGCACCCTGCGGTAGGCCCGATCCGCGAAGATCCTGAACACCACCGACGCCCCGATGAGGAGCGGCATGACGGCGAGGACCACGAGCGCCATCGTCGAGTCCACGATGAACAACCCGACCCCCACCCCGATGACCGTGAGCGTGGATGTGATGACGTTGATCGCGCCTTCGTTGGAAAAGGTCGTGAGCGCTTCGATGTCGGAAGTGAGCCTCGAGACGAGAACGCCCGCCTTGGACTTCCCGAAAAAGTCCAGGTCAAGGCCGACGAGGTGCTCGTACACGCGAACCCGCAGCCTCCGCAGATAGCGCTCCCCGACGGTGTTCACCGCTCGAAGCGCGGTGCTGTTGGCGGTGTACTGCGCCGCCAGAAACACGAGGTAGGTCAGTGCCGCCCGTGTGATGACCGCACGATCGCCGGTGAGCACCCCTGAGTCGATCCCCCATCTGACGATGAGCGGTCCAGCCAGCCGGGCAACCGTCGCCACCACCACCGCAACGGCCGCGCCGGCCGCAGCCCACTTGAGATGCGAGCCCATCCGTGCTGCCCGCCTGAGCAGCTGGATCGGTCGCTCGATCTTCTCGTCCGAACCGAACCGGGCGTACATCAGCCCCGTCCGATCACGTTCGTCGACGGGTTCGCCCGTGATCGGGTTGGGCTTCTGTCGGCGCTCTGCCATCGGCTCTCAGCTACCGATGACCGACCGCCGATGGCCGACAGCACCGGGCGCGCTCCGAGGCCGCTTCCGCCAAGACAGATCAGTTGGGCGTCGTTCACGTGCGCGCTCCCTCGATGGATTCGTCGGTGTCTTCGACCGCTTCGGCGAGGATCTCCTCGTAGCGGGGGACGGTCTCGAGGAGCTCGGTGTGCGAGCCGACCGCCAGCACCTGGCCGTTCTCGATCACCACGACCGAATCGGCCATCTTCAACGTGGAGGTCCGATGGGCGATGATCAGGGTGGTCCGCCCCTTCATCACCGTCTCGAGGGCCGACCGGATCTCGGCTTCGGTGGCTGCATCGACCGAGGACGTCGCATCGTCGAGGATCAGCACCCGGGGGTCGCGCAGAATCGCACGGGCGAGCGCCACTCGCTGACGCTGGCCGCCCGACAGTGTCAGCCCTCGCTCTCCGACGACCGTGTCGTATCCGCTTTCGAGCTCGCAGATGAAGCCGTGCGCCTGCGCGAGCCTCGCTGCCAGGCGGATCTGTTCCTTGGACGCCTCCGGGTCACCGAATCCGATGTTCTCGCCGATCGTTGACGAGAAGAGGAACGTGTCCTCGAACACGACCGCCACTTCGCTGCGCAATCGGTCGAGTGCGACTCTGCGCACGTCGACACCGTCCAACAGGACGCGACCTCGATCGGGGTCGTAGAAACGCGGGATCAGATAGGCGAGCGTCGACTTCCCCGAGCCCGTGGATCCGACCACCGCCACCGACGCGCCGGCGGGGATCGTGAGATCGAAGCCGTCGAGCACGATCGGCCCGTCCGGGTAGGCGAAGGCGACGCTCTCGAACCTGATCTCCCCCCCGCCGTCTGGGAGCGGCGTCGGCGAGACCGGGTCGTCGATGTCGGGTGCCTTCGCCATCAGGTCCACGACTCGGGACGCCGCCGCAGCCGCTCGCGGCAGCTCGGCGAAGAACCATCCTGTGAGGCGCAGCGGGAAGACCATGATCACGAGATACTGGGTGAAGGCCACGAAGTCACCGAGCGACATGGCACCGTCGGCGACCCTGATACCGCCGAGCCAGAGCACGGCGACCGTCGCCAGCGACGGGATCACCTCGAACAGGGGCACGAAGGTCGCCCGCTCACGGACGAGCTCCATCGTCTTGGCATAGATCCTGTCCGCCACCCGGTCGACCTTGGCGACTTCGAGATCCTCCCGGCCGAAGGCCTTTACCACCCTGATGCCCGATACCCCCTCCTCCACCACCGAGGCCATGTCGGCGAGGCGTTGCTGGACCTCGAACGAGGCCGCCAGCACTCGCTTCGCATACATGAGCGCGATCACGCCCATCGCCGGGATTGCGAGCACGGTCACCGAGCCGAGCACCGGGTCCAACAGAATGAGCACCACTCCGATGATGACGAACATCGCCACGTTGGCGATGGTGATCGGCAGCATCGCGAAGACCAAGCGGACCTGTGACAGGTCGCTCGAGGACCGGGCCATCAGCTCGCCGGTCGCCGTCCGATCGTGGAAGGTGAATGCCAGCCGTTGAACGTGCTCGAAGATTCGGTTCCGGAGGTCCGTCTCGGCTCGATAGGACAGACGGAAGGCGAACCACCGCCGCCCGCCGACTCCGAGTGCCTTGACGAAGCCGACGCCGAGCAGCAGACCGACCAACGGAGCCAGCAGTTCTCGGCGCCCACCGCTGATCGCCCGGTCGATGACGATCTTCTCCACATACGGCACGACCACCACGACCGCCATCCACACCAGTGCACTGGCAATGCTCAATCCCGCGTCCCGGCGGTAGTTCTTGAACAGGCCGAACATCAACGCCAGCCCGCGTCTCGCAGCCGGGTCGTTCAGCGGGCGCGACTCCCCGATCGGTCGGTGCGTCACGGCATCAACTCCAATCCGAACGTCTCCTCGAGCCAGTCGATCGCCGATGCCGACGACGCCACTCGGTGCGTGGTCATCCCCATCGCTCGAGCCGTCTTGAGATTCTCACCGAGATCATCCAACATCGCCACGCCGCCCGCTTCGCACCCCATGCGGTCGAGCGTTCGACGATAGATCTCCTCTTCGGGCTTGCGGCAACCCTCGACGACCGACTCGACGAACACGTCGAAGTGGGCCGCGATCGGCAGATCGGACATGGGAGACCAGTTGTTGGTGAGCGCAGCGGCCGTCAAACCCGAGGAGCGGAGGCGTCCGATCACTTCGAGCATCGCCGGACGGACCACGAACGCGGATTCGATGTCGTCGAGCAGCGCCGAGACATCCACTTCCAGCCCCGCCTCGAGGGATTCGCCTTCGAAGGTCTCGAGGAACGCCCGACGATCCAACTCGCCCCGCTCGAACCGGCTCCAGGCCCCGCCACCGGGCTGAGAGCGAATCAGACGTGCGACGGTCTGCGGTTCGAGGCCCCGGCAACGCTCGAACTCGGCGATGCGATCGATCGGAGAGTCGAAGACCACACCACCGAGGTCGAAGATGACACCTGCCAGCCGGGTCACTGCCGGTTGCCACCCAGTTCGGCCCTGATGATCTCTATGCGCTCATCGAGGAAACGGACGGTCAGTTCGAGCCGCTCGTCGACGGAGGCCGCTGCCAACATCTCGTAACTGTCGAGTGGCGTGACCGGGGTGAGTGCAGAGAGCTGGAAGCTGGCGGCAACCGGATCCTCGGAGACGGTGAGATCCAGATCGGAGGTGTCGGCGCCCAACTCCGATGCGAGCGCCATCACCGTCTCGAGCCGCGACGACGCGGACTCGATCAGGTCGGTTACGTCGAATCGCTCCGTCACATCGGGGATGTCTTCGACCATCGCCCACGGATGCGGATCGTCTGGGAGCCAGTCGAGGATCCGGAGCCGCTCGATACCGGCGACGACGATCGCCTTGTGGCCCTCCTCGAGATCGCTCGAGCCCATGATCCGGACTCGGGTCCCGACGGAGAAGCGCGCATCTCCCCCACCCACCTCGAACCCCCGCTCGATCAGCACCGTTCCGAATTCGTTCGATGCCGCCGAGACGTTCGCGAGCAGTTCGAGGTAGCGCGGTTCGAAGACGCGCAGCGGAACTGCGCTGTAGGGGAAGATGACACTTCCCAGCGGGAACATCGGGAGCCGGATCGCCACGGGGCGACCCTACAACCGTTCGGCTGTCACCAAGAATGCCGAGAGGATCGGAGGGTTCAGGCCGAGGGCCGGGGTCGAACCGAGAACCGGAGACGGGATGCCGTCTCGTCGTTCAAGGTGATCACGAAGGAGTAGGCACCCTCGGAAGGGAACGTGAGGTTGTTGAATGTGAACGATCGGGCGACACCGACGTCGGTGCCCTCGGGAATCCCCTCGGGCCGCGCCACCCGAACCCCCTGCTTGAGGGGATTCGTCGGCAAGATGCGCTGTCCGTCCTCATCCTGGAGATCGACGCCGATGACGAGGACACGATCGGTCCAGCTCCACGGCACCCGGACCCGGAGTCCGACGCCGAGCGACGGGTAGCGAGCGGGGAATCCCGGAACGAACAGGCTGTCCCAGCCGCCGCCCAGGAGGTACAGCTTGCCGTGCACGACCTGTACGGCATCGGCGAGCAGTGCGTAGTCGACGGTTGGCCTGATGTCTGTTTCGTCCACGGGACCACTCTACCGGCGCGCATCTGAGTGCCCGCGGCAGGCTCAGGGGGCGTCGCGTCGCCAGTGCAGTTGGCCCTCAGCCCAGGTTGACACCGAGGTGTGTCGTCAGCCAACGTGGAAGTCATGGTCGAAAGCCGAGAGCGCACAGCACCGAGGCATGAGCACCCGGGCTCACCTACCGGGAAGGTTGGCGCGCGATGAGCGAAGACGACCTCACGGTTGGCCGCTTCACGATTCCCGGACGGGAGCTGAGTTGGGAGTTCGGGACATCCGGCGGCCCGGGCGGTCAGCACGCCAATAAGGCGAGCACTCGCGCCGAGCTGAGTTGGACGATCGAGGAGTCCGAGGCGCTCCCTGCGGATGTGAAGCAACGCGTCTCCAGCGCGCTCACGAACCGGATCACCCACGGTGTGCTCACCGTGGGATCCGACGACTCGCGGAGCCAATGGAGGAACCGCTCGATCGCGCGCAAGCGAATGGCGGATCTGATCGCCGAGGCGGCCCGTCCTGCGAAGACCAGGCGGCCAACGAAGCCGTCGCGCTCGGCGAGACGTCGGCGCCTCGAAGCCAAACGGCGGAGGTCGGAGACGAAGCAGCTCCGGGCAAAGGTCGATCCGCCCGATTGATCAGCGCTCTGCCGACGCGATCGACCGAGCTGCCACCCGATCCGGTTTCCCGATTCCCAGACGGGGCATCGAACGCACGACCACCCATCGCTTGGGGATCTTGTAGCCGGCGAGGTGGTACCTGGCATATCGCTCGAGAACGCCGGGAGCGACGTCGCCCTCCACCACCGCGACCACCTCCTCACCCCACTTCGGGTGAGGTACGCCGACCACGACGACCTCGGTGACGCCATCCACCTCTGCGAGCACCCGCTCGATCTCGACCGGGTGGACGTTCTCTCCCCCCGTGATGATCACGTCGTCTGCGCGTCCGAGGACCGTCAACATCCCGTTGTCGATGGTTCCGACGTCAGAGGTTCGGAACCATTCGTCGGTCCGCCCGGGCTCGCCGAGGTAGCCGGGACTGACCATGGGCCCTCGGACCTCGATGACCGAACCCGACCCGATCCGCAGCTCGGCGCCCGGGACGACGACTGCGGTGGATCCGGGATGCAGTGCATCGGAAAGTGGGCGGGTCGCGATCTGCGACGCCGTCTCGGTCATGCCATAGGTCGGCAGCACCGGTAGACCCGCCTCCACCGCCTCGGTCAGGAGATCGAGCGGCGTCGCTCCCCCTCCGACCAACAATGCCTTGACGCCCCGGTACGGGCCGGGCTCGACGTCGAGGATCGCCCGCAGCATCGAGGCGACGACCGACCCGAGCGTCGCCGATCCGTCCACGAGCAGTCGGCCGGCCCGGATCGGATCGAAGGTCGGCTCGAGGAACACCTCGCTCCGCTGCCGCGCCGATCGAATGAGGATCGACAGCCCTCCCACGTGGTGGATCGGGAGCGCTGCGTACCAGCGGTCGTTCGCCTCGTGTTCGAGGATGGCGGCGGAGGCGGTGGCCGATGCCTCGAGATTCCCCCATGTCAGCCGGACCGGCTTCGGTGCACCGGACGAACCCGACGTGAACAGAATCGAGTGGTTCGCTCCCTGATCGAGATCGATGAACGGATCGGCTCGGCCTGCCGTGCGAGGGTCGGTCAGGCCGCCGAGACCTTCGAACGCGG